>NZ_JBHWIY010000057.1:0-30209 GCF_042731715.1 Streptomyces sp. NPDC059832
ACGCTGTCCAAGGTCTACTCCCTGGAGGAGACCGGCCAGGCCGCGTACGACGTCCACCGCAACCTCCACCAGGGCAAGGTCGGCGTCCTCGCGCTGGCGCCGCGCGAGGGGCTGGGCGTGCGCGACCACGAGAAGCGCGCCCAGCACATCGACGCCATCAACCTGTTCCGTGACGCGTCGGCGGAGCGGACCGACAAGCACAGCAGGGACGTCTGAGATGAGCGGGCGTCAGAAGGACCGCCCGTGGCTCATGCGGACGTACGCCGGCCACTCGACCGCCGAGGCGTCCAACGAGCTCTACCGGCGCAACCTCGCCAAGGGCCAGACCGGCCTGTCGGTCGCCTTCGACCTGCCGACGCAGACGGGTTACGACCCCGACCACATCCTCGCCCGCGGCGAGGTCGGCCGGGTCGGCGTTCCCGTCTCGCACCTCGGTGACATGCGCCGGCTGTTCCAGGACATCCCCCTGGAGCAGATGAACACCTCGATGACGATCAACGCCACCGCGATGTGGCTGCTGGCGCTCTACCAGGTGGTCGCCGAGGAACAGGGCGCCGATCCCACGAAGCTCCAGGGCACCACGCAGAACGACATCGTCAAGGAGTACCTCTCGCGCGGGACGCACGTCTTCCCGCCCGGCCCCTCGCTGCGGCTGACCACCGACATGATCGCGTACACGGTCAACCGCATCCCGAAGTGGAACCCGATCAACATCTGCAGCTACCACCTGCAGGAGGCGGGGGCCACTCCGGTCCAGGAGATCGCGTACGCCATGTCGACGGCCATCGCGGTCCTGGACGCCGTGCGCGATTCCGGTCAGGTGCCCGAGGAGCGGTTCGGCGATGTGGTCGCGCGGATCTCCTTCTTCGTGAACGCGGGCGTCCGGTTCATCGAGGAGATGTGCAAGATGCGCGCCTTCGGCCGCATCTGGGACCAGGTCACCCGCGAGCGGTACGGCATCACCGATGCCAAGCAGCGCCGCTTCCGCTACGGCGTCCAGGTCAACTCGCTCGGGCTGACCGAGGCGCAGCCGGAGAACAACGTCCAGCGCATCGTCCTGGAGATGCTGGCCGTCACCCTCTCCAAGGACGCCCGCGCCCGCGCCGTCCAGCTGCCGGCGTGGAACGAGGCACTGGGGCTCCCCCGGCCCTGGGACCAGCAGTGGTCGCTCCGTATCCAGCAGGTGCTCGCGCACGAGAGCGATCTGCTGGAGTACGAGGACATCTTCGCCGGGTCGCACGTCATCGAGGCCAAGGTGGACGAGCTGGTCGCCGAGTCGCTCGCCGAGATCGACCGGATCGAGCGGATGGGCGGCGCCATGGCAGCCGTGGAGTCCGGCTATCTGAAGTCCGAGCTGGTCTCCTCGCACGCCGCCCGCCGGGCCCGGATCGAGGGCGGCGAGGAACGGATCGTCGGCGTCAACATCTACGAGACGACGGAGCCGAACCCGCTCACCGCGGACCTCGACGGGGCGATCATGACGGTCGACCCCGCCAATGAGGCCAGGGTCGTCGCCGCCCTGCACGACTGGCGCGACAACCGCGACGAGGCCCGTGCCACCGAGGCGCTGGCGGCGCTGAAGAAGGCCGCGGCGGGCAACGACAACATGATGGAAGCGACCGTGGAGTGCGCCCGCGCGGGTGTCACCACCGGCGAGTGGTCCTGGGCGCTGCGCGATGTCTTCGGCGAGTTCCGGGCCCCGACGGGCGTCTCGTCCGCGCCGGTCGCGGTGACCGCCGAGGCGGGCACCCCGCTCGCCCTGGTCCGCGAGAAGGTCGCCCGCACCGCGGCCGACCTGGGCGCCGGACGGCTGCGGCTGCTGGTCGGCAAGCCGGGCCTGGACGGACATTCCAACGGCGCCGAGCAGATCGCCGTGCGGGCCCGTGACGCCGGTTTCGAGGTCGTCTACCAGGGGATCAGGCTGACCCCCGAACAGATCGTCTCGGCCGCGCTCGCCGAGGACGTGCACTGCGTCGGCCTGTCGATCCTGTCCGGCTCGCACGCCGAGCTCGTACCGGACGTGCTCACCCGGCTGCGCGAGGCGGGCGCCGCCGACATCCCGGTCATCGCTGGCGGGATCATTCCGCCCGCCGACGCGTCGGCCCTGATCGGGGCCGGTGTCGCCGCCGTATTCACCCCGAAGGATTTCGGTATCACGGAGATCATCGGCCGTATCGTCGACGAGATCCGGAAAGCGAACAAGCTCGACCCTCTGGAGGTCCTCGCATGACTGCCGTCAACCGCCTGCGTCCGCGCCGTTCGTGCCTGGCAGTGCCCGGCTCGAACCCGCGGTTCCTGGAGAAGGCCCAGGGCCTCCCCGCCGACCAGGTCTTCCTCGACCTGGAGGACGCCTGCGCGCCGCTCGCCAAGGAGGGCGCCCGGCACACCATCGTCGACGCGCTGAACAACGGTGACTGGACGGGCAAGACCCGGGTCGTGCGGGTCAACGACTGGACCACGCACTGGACGTACCGCGACGTCGTCACGGTCGTCGAGGGCGCCGGCCAGAACCTCGACTGCATCATGCTGCCCAAGGTCCAGGACGCCCAGCAGGTCGTCGCCCTCGACCTGCTGCTGACCCAGATCGAGAAGACGATGGGCTTCGAGGTCGGGAAGATCGGCATCGAGGCGCAGATCGAGAACGCCAAGGGCCTGGTGAACATCGACGACATCGCCGCCGCCTCGCCCCGCCTGGAGACGCTGATCTTCGGCCCGGCCGACTTCATGGCGTCGATCAACATGAAGACCCTGGTCGTCGGTCAGCAGCCGCCCGGGTACGGCGCGGACGCGTACCACTACATCCTGATGCGCATTCTGATGGCGGCCCGTACGCACGACCTCCAGGCGATCGACGGTCCCTTCCTGCAGATCCGTGACGTGGACGCGTACCGCGAGGTCGCGGGCCGTGCGGCGGCGCTGGGCTTCGACGGCAAGTGGGTGCTCCACCCGGGCCAGGTCGACGCGGCCAACGAGGTGTTCTCGCCCTCGCAGGAGGACTACGACCACGCCGAGCTGATCCTCGACGCATACGAGTGGTGCACCTCCGAGGAGGGCGGCAAGAAGGGCTCGGCGATGCTCGGCGACGAGATGATCGACGAGGCGAGCCGCAAGATGGCCCTGGTCATCGCGGGCAAGGGCCGCGCGGCCGGTATGCAGCGCACCTCCAAGTTCGAAGCACCGGAGGCCTGATCATGCAGTTCGGGCGCACATACGAGGAGTTCGAGGTCGGTGCGGTCTACAAGCACTGGCCCGGGAAGACGGTCACCGAGTACGACGACCACCTCTTCTGTCTGCTGACCATGAATCATCACCCGTTGCACATGGACAGCAACTACGCGGAACGGACGACCGATTTCGGAAAGAATGTTGTCGTCGGCAACTACATCTACTCGCTGTTGCTCGGCATGTCCGTCCCGGACGTCTCCGGAAAGGCGATCGCCAATCTGGAGGTCGAGTCGCTGAAGCATGTCGCACCGACCTTCCACGGCGACACGATCTACGGCGAGACGACCGTTCTCGACAAGACTCCGTCGAAATCCAAGAGCGACCGCGGAATCGTCCACGTGGAGACCAAGGGCTACAAACAGGACGGGACACTCGTCTGCGTGTTCCGCCGCAAGGTGATGGTCCCCACCGAGACGTACATCAAGGAGCGCGGCGGCGAGCAGCCCGGCCGCCCGGAGCTGAACCAGCCTTCGCAGAAGAACGTGGAGAAGTAGCCATGACGCGACTCGCCCAGACCGCCGGCCTCAACGACGTCCAGCAGGAAATCCTCTCCACGGTCCGGGATTTCGTCGACAAGGAGATCATTCCGGTCGCCACCGCGTTGGAGCACCGTGACGAGTACCCCACCGAGATCGTCGAGGGGCTCAAGGAGCTCGGCCTGTTCGGACTGATGATCCCCGAGGAGTACGGGGGTCTGGGTGAGTCGCTTCTCACATACGCGCTGTGCGTGGAGGAAATCGCCCGCGGCTGGATGAGCGTGTCGGGAATCATCAACACGCACTTCATCGTGGCGTACATGCTGAAGCAGCACGGCACCCAGGAGCAGAAGGACACGTTCCTGCCGCGCATGGCGCTGGGCGAGGTCCGGGGCGCGTTCTCGATGTCCGAGCCGGCGCTGGGCTCGGACGTCTCGGCAATCACCTCCAAGGGCGTCAGGGACGGCGAGGAGTACGTCCTCGACGGCCAGAAGATGTGGCTGACGAACGGTGGCACGTCCTCGCTCGTCGCCGTTCTGTGCCGGAGTGACGAAGGCCACCCCGAGGGGACCGCCCCGCACAAGTCGATGACTACATTCCTGGTGGAGAAGGAGCCCGGTTTCGGCGAGGTCCGGCCCGGTCTCACCATTCCCGGCAAGATCGACAAAATGGGTTACAAGGGCGTCGACACGACCGAACTCATCATGGATGGGCTACGAATTCCGGCCAATCGGGTGCTGGGCGGCGCCACTGGTCGAGGGTTTTACCAAATGATGGACGGAGTCGAGGTCGGCCGGGTGAATGTGGCCGCGCGTGGCTGTGGCGTCGCACAGCGTGCATTCGAGTTGGGCGTTTCCTACGCCCAACAGCGCGAGACCTTCGGAAAGCCGATCGCCCAGCACCAGGCGATCCAGTTCAAGCTGGCCGAAATGGCCACCAAGGTCGAAGCCGCCCATGCGATGATGGTAAACGCAGCGCGCAAAAAGGACTCCGGGGAACGAAACGACCTGGAGGCAGGGATGGCGAAGTACCTCGCCTCCGAGTACTGCAAGGAAGTCGTCGAGGACGCCTTCCGTATCCACGGCGGTTACGGCTTCTCCAAGGAGTACGAGATCGAGCGCCTCTACCGGGAGGCCCCGATGCTGCTCATCGGTGAAGGTACCGCCGAGATCCAGAAAATGATCATCGGGCGCCGACTCCTCGAGGAGTACCGGTTCCAGGGGTGATTGTCCCTTTCGTGGCGATTTAGCCGCGAAGAAGATCACACCCTGTCATCCTCGGCCGGTGCCTTCAAGCCGTCCGACTCGGCTGCTGGCTTGCCCAGTTGTTGCCCGCAACCGATAACATCGCCGGAAAAGCCGCCGTCCCCCGTTGCCAGCGCGGCATCATCCGCTACGAAGGTCATCCATGCCCGACAGCCAAACCTCTGCACCACGCGGCGGGGTCCGCCTTGCGCGCGGAGCTTCGCCGTGGCTCCTCCCGACCGTCGCCACCGCGGCGCTCAGCCTCACCCGGGCCCGCAAGTCCGGACGCTGGGCCGCGGTCGCCGTGCCCACCACCGCGCTCGCGGCGGGCATGCTGTGGTTCTTCCGCGACCCCGAGCGCGAGATCACCCAGGGCCGGGTCATTTCGCCGGCCGACGGTGTGGTGCAGAGCATCATGCCGTGGAAGGACGGGCGCACCCGCGTCGCGATCTTCATGAGCCCGCTGAATGTCCACGTCAACCGTGCGCCCCTGGCCGGCACGGTGACGTCGGTCGAGCACATCCCCGGCGGGTTCGTTCCGGCGTTCAACAAGGAGAGCGAGAACAACGAGCGCGTTGTCTGGCACTTCGACACCGAGCTCGGCGACATCGAGATGGTGCAGATCGCAGGTGCGGTCGCCCGGCGCATCGTCCCGTACATCCCGCAGGGCACGAAGGTGGAACAGGGCGAGCGCATCGGTCTGATCCGCTTCGGCTCGCGGGTCGACATCTACCTTCCGGAAGGTGTCGATGTCGCGGTCGAGGTCGGCCAGGCCACCACCGCGGGGGTGACTCGAATTGACCGTGATTGATCCTGATACACAAGCAGGCTGGGTGCCCGAGTCGGAGTCCGAGGAGGACGCCGGCGAGGACATGCCGCTCTCTCTGCGGCTGTCGATAGCGGACACCCTGACTCTCGGTAACGCCACGTGCGGTTTCATGGCGGTGTACTTCACCACCACCGGAATCCTCATCCCGCACCTGACGGGCAGCGACGAGAGCGGCATGGCCCGGCACTCCGCGGCCACCGCCGTGATCCTGATGCTCCTGGCGGCGGTCTTCGACCTCTTCGACGGGCTCGTGGCGCGCAAGCTGCGCTCCTCGCCGATGGGTGCCGAGCTGGACAACCTCTCGGACCTGATCAGCTTCGGGCTCGCCCCGGCGTACTTCGTCCTGGTGTACGGCATGGTCGCGGACGACGCGCACCAGCGGGTGTCGGCGCTGGCGGCGATCGTGGTGCTGCTGGCGGTGGTGCTCAGGCTTGCGAGATTCTCGTGCGTGACCATGAAGGACGGCATGTTCCAGGGCATGCCGAGCCCCTTCGGAGCGCTCACGGTCGTCTCGATCGTGCTCCTGGAGCTGCCCTTCGTACCGACGCTGCTCGCGATCGTCGGGGTGGCGTGGCTGATGGTCAGCCGGGTCGAGTACCCGAAGCCGCGGGGCGTCCTCGCGGTGGCGATGCTCAGCTGGATCGTGGCCGCGATGGGGCTCCTCGCCGCGTGGGCGTTCGACGCCCCCGGCGGTCAGCTGCTCCTCCAGACCGGCTGTGCGCTCCAGGTGGTCCTCGGCGCGGTCATCCCGCTCTTCGCGACCGCCCGGCGGGTCAACACCTTCCGCGACAACCGACGTGAGGCACGGACGGCACAGCTGCCGTAGCGGCACGCAAGACACATATGGAAGGCCCCGGGTGCTCCCCAGCACCCGGGGCCTTCCGCATGCGGTGGGAGCTCGGGCAGCCGCCCCGCGAGGTCCCGCCGCACGGGGCTGTGTCTCAGCGCACGGGGCTGTGTCTCAGTTGGCGGGTTTCGCGTACCCGCTGCAGGCGAGCCCCTCGCCCCGGCGGCTGTTCCGCGTGACGTAGCTGAGCCCCTCCCGCACGGTGTCCGTGCTGAAGTGGACCGACTCGGGCGGCCGGACACCGATGTTCGCGCTGGGGCTGAACGCCAGATAGATCCCTATCGGCAGGAACAGCAGCGAGGCGGGTATCGCCAGGACCTGGAACAGGATGTTGCCGTCGGCGAAGCCGATGATCCACAGGGCCGCGACCACGCCCAGCAGGACGACGGCCGCGACCAGGGAGCGGGCCACCGGGCCACGGCGGAGGCGCTTGGTCGTCTCCAGGTCCTGGATGACGAACACGCCCTCCCGGCCGCACCGCCCGCACTTCAGGACGGCCCGCAGCTCGCCGGTGTCAGGGCGTCGTACCACGCACGTGGTCTCCCGCGTGTTGCTGCGCGTGAGGCCGGGCTCCTGTCTGATCTCCATCTGATGCACCATGGTGAGCTTGATCTGCTCCGGTACGGTCCACGACACTGGGTGCTCCTCAGCCCGGTCCATGAGACAGCGCCCTCTGCGGACGTGACCCGGATTGCGTCCACGGCCGGCTCCCGGCCGGCGTACGCGTGCCGGACAACCGTGCGCCGATCCCTCTCGAAAGGGATCGTGCCACAGACCGCCGTGCCCGGACCAGGGTCCACCGTTCCTGGTCAACTCGCCGATCGGGTAACGGCGTTGGACGGGCAGGTGCCCGGTGTCGGCTCGGCCCGAGGTGATCGGAAGCGGGGGCACAGTATGTTGGGGCCCCTGGGAGTTCGAGCGGGGCGTCCGTTCCGCGGTGGGCGCGGTCCCCGGGAACAAGGCCATGATGATGAAGGACTCCGAACCCCGATGACAGACAACTCCGACATGATCGACTTCGTTCGGGCACGCCTCGCCGAGGAGGAACGCATCGCGCAGGCGGCGGGCGGCGACAGCTGGCGGTGTCCGGCCGATGTCCCCGGCGAGGTCCACGACCGGTCCGGGGGCGTCGCGTTCAGCGTGCGGAATCTCGGTTTCGACCAGCACATCGCCTTCCAGGACCCCGCGCGCACGCTGCGCCGCATCGAGACGAGCAGGGTGCTCCTCGACGAGTACGCGGAGGTCGCCGACCTGGACGCCGACCGTCCCGAGTCCGACTTCCGGTCCGGCCGGGCCGTGGGGCTGGGATTCGCCGTACGGCAGCTGGCCGCGGAACACGCCGGCCACCCCGGGTACCGGGCCAGGTGGCTCCCCCGGTTCATCCAGTGACGGCCCCGCGTGGTCGGCGCCCGCCCCCGCGGGCACCGACCACACCTCTCAGCGCTGTGCGCCCCGGGAGGTGCCCCGGAGTCCGGCCCCGCCGCGAGGACGGCTCCCGGCAGGCAGAGGAGGCCCGTGACGAGCACGGCGGTGTGCACCCCGTTCATGAATGCCTGGCCGCCCCCCTCCACGACCGCCGCCCGGAGCCCGGCGGGCATGTCGGATGAGACGGGGGCGATGCCCATGGCCACCGCGTCCCCGGCCCGCTCCAGCCCGGCCGCGACACCCGCGGGGACGCCCGCCCCGGTCAGCGTGGCGCCGACCCGGCCGCTGATCAGCGCCGAGACAATAGATAGGCGGCCATAGGTATGTCAAAGGACGCTCTGGCGTGACGGGATGCCGGCCCCGGTGGCCGACCGCCTGCCACGGCCCTCCGCGCTCCTGCCACGGGCCCCCTGCGCACGGCGCCGGGAGGCTAAGGTTTCAGAAGGGGCGCATCGGACCGCCCAGGGACGCCATGCACCGACACCGCAGGGAACCGGACAACGCCCAGGAGCTTCTCCTCACCCTCGGGCGCCTTGTCGATCAGGCCCTGGAGAACATCAGGGTCCAGCGTGCCCGAGCCGAGCTCGGTCTGGCCCTGCAGCGGCACATGCTCCCCACCGGGCTGCCCGACTTCCCGGGCCTCCGCATCGGGGCCCGGTACGCACCCTCGCAGGACGGCCTGGCCGTCGGCGGCGACTTCTACGACGCGTTCGCGATGCGGGACGGGGCGGCGGGGATCGCCATCGGCGATGTGCAGGGGCACGGGGTGGAGGCCGCCGCCTTCATGGGCGAGGCCCGCGCCAGCCTCAGGGCGCTCGCCAGCATCACGGTCGACCCCGGCAGGGTGCTGGCCTGCGCCAACGATCTGCTGATCTCGCTGGGCGGCGATCTGTTCACGACCTGCTGCCTGCTGAGCGTCGCACCGCAGAGCGGCGAGCTGTCCGTGGCACGGGCCGGACACGTACCGATCGTATGGGGCGCCGATGACGGCGGCTCCGGCATCTTCCTCGACGCCGGCGGGATGCCCCTGGGCATCCTGCGCGACCAGCGGTACCCCGTGACCCGTCGTCGGCTGGAGCAGCCCGGGTACCTGGTCCTGGTGACCGACGGGGTCGTGGAGGGACCTTCGTACCCGATCGACGAGGGGCTCGCCGCGGTGTCGGAGGTGGTCGGCGCGGCGCACGGAGCCGATCCGGGCGAACTGGCCGCGCGGGTCATCGAGGTGGCGGACCTGACCGGCCACGAGGACGACGCCGCGGTGCTCGTCGTCCGCTTCGACGGTGTGCCGGGAGCGGCCTGAGGGGACGGGGCGGGACGCGGTCCGTGCGGTGTGGCGGGCGGCGCGGATGCCGGTGAAGCGGGTGCGGGTACCGGTGACGCGGGTGCGGGCACCATCGGCGCGGGGGCCGGAACGTACCCCGTTCGCAGCCTTCATCGGCGCGATGTCGGCGCGCCCGCCCCGGCGGCACGCAGTGGCGTGGTGTCTGATGCTGCTGTGGTGGACAGCGCACGGCTCCGGCGGCAGACGGCCAAGCTTCTGACGGTCCTCGCGGTGGCCGTCTGTTACTACGCGACGGCCCGCCTGGGCCTGCTCCAGCAACTGGTACGCGGTCAGGTCACCCCGCTGTGGCCGCCGACCGGGATCGCGGTCGCGGCACTGCTCGTGTTCGGTGTGCGCATCTGGCCCGGCATCGCTCTCGGCGCTCTCACGGCCAACATCACCATCGGGCCTTCCATTCTGCCCGTGCTGGTCATCGCCGCCGGGAACACGGTCGCCCCGATCTGTTCCTACCTGCTGCTGCGGCGTGCGGAATTCCGCAACGAACTCGACCGGCTGCGGGACGCGCTGGCGCTGGTCTTCCTGGGTGCGCTGTCAGGCATGCTGATCAGCGCGACCGTGGGCACCGGCATCCTGGCCCTCTCGGGCGCGATCCGGGCCTCCGACTTCTGGCCGACCTGGTCGGTCTGGTGGACGGGCGACGCCATGGGCGTCATGGTCGTGACACCGTTCCTGCTCGTCCTGCGCAGAGCCCGCCGGCCGCACGACGTCGGCCCGGCCAGGTGGGCGGAGGCCGCCGCGCTGGGAGTGTGCACCGTGGCCGTCACCGTGCTGGTGACCGACACCGCGGGTGCTTCGCTGCTCTTTCTCGTGTTCCCGTTCCTGATCTGGGCCGCCTTCCGCTTCGAGCGCGCCGGCGCCGCGTGCTGCGCGCTGGGCGTGTCCACGCTCGCGATCCTCGCCGCCGGGCGGATGACCGGCCCTTTCGCCCACCACGGCCTGCTCACCAACATGATCACTCTCCAGGCCTTCAACGGCTCCGCCGCGCTCACCGCCCTGCTGCTGGCGGCGGTCGTCACCGAGCGGAACAGCACATACCGCGAAATCAAGCGGCTCTGCGTGCAACTCTCCGAGAAGGTGACCAGACAGGGCCCATGAGTCACTCCATCGGTCCTGCGACGGGTGCGAGAACCTGCCATCCGAAGCAGGCTGATGGTCGACGGCACCGCGACGAGGGCAACCGGACGCCGAAACTCGGGCGGACGGGCGCCGTAAGAGGTGGAGCCATGCCCCATGTGTCTGCGAATGTCCATGTGTCCCGCCCCGCCGACGAGATCTTCTCGTTCCTCCGGGATCCGCGGAACCTGGCCGAGTGGTCCTCGAGCATAGACCGGGTGATCGAGGGCCCGATCGCCACCGAGCTGGGTGACGAGTACACCTGCAAGTTTCCGGGCAGACGACGGGCGCACCGCCTCCGGTGCACCGCGAGCACACCCGTCGAGTACCTGGCCTTCCGCGGTGCGGGCATGTGGACGCCACTGGGCCGCCACTCGCCGGAGCTGGAGTTCCGGCTGAGTCCGAGCCGCCAGGGCACGACCGTCACCGTTTCGGTCAAGCCCCATCTGGACGGCGGCATGATAATTCTCGCGCCGTTCGTGACGATGGCCTGGCGCCGGGACCTGCCTTCCGAACTCCGGTGCCTGGCCGATCTGCTGGGCGACGGGGCCACCGTGGAGTCGGATGCGGGCGATCCGGGTGCCGCGGGGGACGGTCGGGACGCGGGTGCCGCGGGGGACGGTCGGGACGCAGGGGACGGTCAGGACGCGGGTGACGGTCAGGACACGGCGCCCTCCGTGGGGTGGCCGGGACAGCCGGAGTGACCAGGGGCGGGCAGGGGTGGGTTCCGCTGCGCGGAGCCGTCCCCTGCCCATCCCTTCCCGAAACCGGGCCCGGTCCCTCGTTGTGTCCTCAATCGCCGGACGGGCTTGATCGCCATGAGCCCGGCACGGCGGGCTACAGCAGGAAGTCTCGGGCGAGCGCCTCGGATGCCCGTTCCAGCAGCGGTCCCGCCTGGGCCATGGAGACCGCGGGGTCCGGTTCCAGGTCCGCGAGGGCGTACGCGCGGCTGATGCCCGCCGCGGTCAGGGCCTCCGGCGACAGGGTCAACCGGCCGCAGACCGCCACGACCTCGGTCCCCGCGGCGCGGGCCGCCGCCGCCACTCCGGCCGGGGCCTTGCCGTGCAGGGTCTGCTCGTCGAGCGAACCCTCCCCCGTGATCACCAGGGTGGCGCGCGCCAGTGCCGGGGCGAAGCCGAGGACATCGAGCATGATCTCGATGCCGGGGCGGAACCGGGCGCCGAGGGCGACCAGCGCCCCGTAGCCGATGCCGCCCGCCGCTCCCGCTCCGGGCAGCGCGGCATGGTCCGGGCCGAGCAGGGACGCGTAATGGGTGAGCGCCTCGTCGAGGGTCGCGATGTCCTCTTCGGTCGCGCCCTTCTGCCTGCCGTAGACCTCGGGGGCGCCCTTCGGGCCGGTCAGCGGGTTGTCCACGTCGCTGGCGAGGATCAGGTCCACCTCGGCCAGTCGCGGATCGAGTCCGGACAGGTCCGCCTCCGCCAGCTCGGCGAGGCCACCGCCACCGGGTCCGACGGGCTTGCCGTCCGCGTCCAGGAAGCGGGCGCCGAGCGCGGCCAGCATGCCCGCGCCGCCGTCCGTGGTCGCGCTGCCGCCGACGCCGAACACGATCGTCCGGGCACCCGCGTCGAGCGCGGCGGCGAGCAGCTCGCCGGAGCCGTACGTCGTGGCCGTGAGCGGGGCGAACACCCCTGCGGGCAGGTGCTGGAGGCCCGAGGCCTCGGCCATCTCCACCACCGCCGTGGTGCCGCGCAGCGCGTACGCCGCGGTCACCGGATCCCCGAGCGGCCCGGTCACCCGCGCCTCGCGGCGCTCGAATCCCGCGGCCACCGCCGCCGCCACCGTGCCGTCGCCGCCGTCCGCCACGGGCAGGGTCTCGACCCGCACCTCGGGGACGACCCGCCGCAGCCCGGCCGTCACCCGCTCCGCGACCTGTACGGCCGTGAGCGAGCCCTTGAACTTGTCCGCCGCGACGAGCACGCGTGCGGTCTCCATCACTGCTCCGTCCGCCACCTTGCATCCCTTGCTTTCGAACAGGCAGTCGCGCCGCCCCCGACCCTATCCGCAGCGGATACCCGCTGCCCAGAGCCGTCGTCGCTCCGCTTGTGCCCCTGCTACTACGCTGCCCGCGTGACCACCACTGACTACACCTCCTACATCGCGGGGCTTCCCCGGGTGCTGGCCGCCGCGGCCACCGTGTTCCGGGACGACCGGGGTCGGGTACTGATCGTCGAGCCGAACTACCGGGACGGCTGGGCCCTGCCCGGCGGAACGATCGAGTCCGACGACGGCGAGAGTCCGCGGCAGGCCGCGCGGCGCGAGACGGCCGAGGAGATCGGTCTCGATCTTCAACCGGGACGGCTGCTCGCCATCGACTGGGCACGCGGCCCGCAGCGTCCGCCGATCGCCGCCTACCTGTACGACGGCGGAGTGCTGGACGAGGCCCGGTTGAAGGCGATCCGGCTCCAGGAGGAGGAGCTCCTGTCCTGGAAACTGGTCGAGCGCGAGGAGATCGACACCTATCTGCTCGGCGCTCTCGCGCTGCGCGTGAAGGCGGCGCTGGACGTGCTCGAATCCGGTGGTGGCGCGGTGGAGCTGGAGGACGGCCGCCCGGTGGGCGACTGACGCGCGGAGCTGTTGCCCAGGTCCTCCCGTCGCCGCATACGGCCCGTATTCCCGTTGTGTCCCGTTGTGCTGACCGGTCGTCGACTGGTAGTCCGGTCGACGGCTGCCGGACTCGCGCGTTCATGTGCCATTGGTCCGCAGTGCACGCCCGACCGGCATCATCCGGACTCCACGACAGCGGAGGGATCATGCGTACGCACACGGGACACCTCAGCGGGCTGCTGGCCACGATCGTCGCAGCGTTCGCCTGTACGGCAGTTGTCGCCACGGCGTCGACGGCGCTCGCGGAACCGGCATCGACCCCGGCCCCGGCCGCACACGGCAAGCTGCCGCTGTCGGTCGACGGCGGCGCCTGGCAGTCCGGCCATGTCCAGGGCATGGCCATCGACCGCCGCAAGGGCTTCATGTACTTCTCGATGACCAACCTGCTGGTCAAGACCGACCTCAAGGGCAACCCGGTCGGCTCGGTCGCCGGATTCACCGGCCACCTCGGCGATCTGGACTTCAACGAGAAGGACGGCCGGGTCTACGGCTCGCTGGAGTACAAGGAGGCGAAGTCCTTCTACATCGCGATCCTCGACGTCGACCGCATCACCCGGATGGACATGGACGCCCAGTCCACGGGTGTCGTCTCGACCGTCTACCTCAAGGAGGTCGTGAAGGACTTCACCGCCGACATGAACGGCGACGGCGTCTTCGACGGCGACACGGGCGATACGCCCGACCACCGCTACGGCTGCAGCGGCATCGACGGTGTCGCGTTCGGTCCGGCGTTCGGCGACCGCCGCGGCAAGCGCGCCGGGAAGAGGCTGACGGTCGCGTACGGCGTGTACGCCAACGCCGGCCGCGCGGACAACGACCACCAGGTGCTGCTCCAGTACGACGTGACCCGGTGGAGGAAGTACGAGCGCCCGCTGACCGAGTCGGCCCCGCACACCAGCGGACCCGCCCATGTCGACGGCAAGTTCTTCGCGTACACCGGGAACACCAATTACGGCGTGCAGAACCTGGAGTACGACGGGCACAGCGGCAACTGGCTGATGGCCGTCTACAAGGGCGCCAAGCCCGGCTTCCCCAACTACTCGGTCTTCGCGCTGGACGGTGCGCGCAAGCCGGTGCGCGGCCTGGTGCGCGGGCAGCAGCGCCCGGAGCGCGGGCTGCTGCTCCCGCTGCTGCGCGAGGGCGCGCACGACACCACGACCGGCACGTACGGGTGGCCGGCGCCGGGACAGTACGGGCAGTACGGGCTGGTCTCGCTCGACGACGGGCGGTTCTACGTCGCGAGGAGCGGCACCGTCCAGGACGGCGGCGTGACCAAGCAGACCGCGAGCGCCGTGCTGAACACCTGGACGGGTCTGACCCCGTCGCCGTTCACCCCGGCCGGCCCTGCGGCTTGACGTCCACCACGTCCACCACGTCCACCACACGCACCTCGCGCACCACGGGTCCGACGGCTTCCTGAGGTCGAAACGGCCTCGCCCGGAGTGTCCGGCGCTGCGTACGCTCGCGGCATGACTCTCGTCGCGATCCTCAGCGGCGCCGGCATCTCCACGGACTCCGGCATCCCCGACTACCGCGGGCCCAACGGGCTCTGGCGCAAGGATCCGGAGGCCGAGAAGCTCGTCACGTACGACTTCTACATGGCCGATCCGGAGATCCGCCGCCGCTCCTGGCAGATGCGTCGCACCAGTGCGACCTGGGCCGCGGAGCCCAACGCGGCCCACCGCGCGGTGGCGGAGCTGGAGCGGTCCGGCGCCCCGGTGCGGGTGATCACGCAGAACGTCGACGGTCTGCATCAACTCGCCGGGGTCCCCGCCCGCAAGGTCCTGGAACTGCACGGGACCGCGCGTGAGGTGGTCTGCACCCGCTGTCACGCCCGCTCCCCGATGGCCGAGGCGCTGGCCCGGGTGGAGGCGGGAGAGGACGACCCGTCGTGCACGGTCTGCGGCGGCATCCTGAAATCGGCCACGATCATGTTCGGTGAGCGGCTCGATCCGGTGGTGCTGGGCCAGGCGGTGTCGATCGCGAAGGCCTGCGAGGTGTTCATCGCGGTCGGTACGACGCTGCAGGTGCAGCCCGCCGCCTCGCTGGCCGGGATCGCGGTGGACAACGGGGCACGGCTCATCGTGGTGAACGCGGAACCCACGCCGTACGACGAACTGGCCGAGGCCACCATCCGCGAGCCCATCGGCACGGCACTGCCCGCACTGCTGAAGCGGCTGGCCGACGGCACGGGGCCGGTCGACGGTTCCGGTACGGCCACCGGGGGCTGAGTGGCCGGTGCGGCGGGAGGCTCTCGACCCTGCCGCGTGTGCGCCGGCCCGGCCGGGAAGTGCCGGCGGGGAGCTGTACGGTCCCCCGCATGACAGAACCCTCACCCCTCGACACCACGCGCGCCTCGTACGACACCGTCGCCGCCGACTACGCCATGCTGCTGGCCGACGAGATGGCGGACAAGCCGTACGACAAGGCCATGCTGACCGCCTTCGCGCATCTCGTGACGACGGGCGGCGGCGGGCAGGTGGGCGATCTGGGCTGCGGTCCCGGTCGGGTGACGGCGATTCTGCGCGACCTCGGGCTGACCGCCTTCGGCATCGACCTCTCGCCGGGCATGATCACGGTGGCCCGCGAGACGTACCCGGGCCTCGACTTCGCCGAGGGGTCGATGACCGCCCTGGACCTGGCGGACGGCAGCCTGGCCGGCGCGCTCGCCTGGTACTCCCTGGTCCACACCCCGCCGGAGCAGCTGCCCGAATTCTTCGCCGAGTTCCATCGCGTCCTGGCGCCGGGCGGCCATCTGCTCATGGCTTTCAAGGTCGGCGACGAGTGCGTCCGCCTGGAGCAGGCGTACGGACATGCGGTGACGCTCGATGTCTACCGGTTCGTGCCCGACGCGGTGGCCGACATGCTGGTGGAGGCCGGGTTCCGCGTGCAGGCCCGGCTGGTCCGCGAGGCGGACCGGTGGGAGAAGACCCCGCAGGCCTTCTTCCTGATGGTGAAGCCCGAGGCGCGGTAGCGGCCCGGCCGTGCTCCGCGGCAGACGGCAGTTTGACGACGGGGCCTAGTGGTCGAGTTCCTGCTGTATGCGGCGCGAGGCGCGGAACGTGTACAGGTCGAGGATCTCCGGCGGGTCCGCCAGCCCCGGACCGCCCGCCTCGACCCAGGCGACGATGTCCGTCACGGCGTCCGGATCGTTGACCAGCCCGAGCCAGACCGGACGGCCGCCGGCGCGACGACCCTCGGCCGACGGCTGCACGACGACGACATTGGCCTGTTCGCAGGCGTCCAGGCACTCCACGGCGCGGACCGTGGCCAGCTGGCCGAGCGAGCGCCGCAGCTCGGCGAGCTGGCCGGCGTGGTCCACGTCCGGGACCTTGGGCGTCCCGCAGCAGCAACCGCGGCAGACACTGACGGTGGGGCGGGGCGCGCCCTGGGCAGGGACCGCCCTTCGGGTGCGGCGGCTCATGCGGGGACGCTTCCGGTGCGGGCTCGGATGATCACCATGGGACTGTACCCACCCCCACCACCGGGTCGAACATCTGCTCGGCCCCATGAGCGGGTGGGGTACAGTTGGTGGCTGCGAAGGGGAGTAGCCCCGCAAACCGGTCGTCGACACACTGGAACCTCCGGGTTCCCGGTGGCCGGGCTCGTGGATCACCGCGGGCGGGCGAGACCTTCGGTCAGGTATGACACGCCCGCACCCCGTGGGCGCTGACGTCATGCCGGGCCGAGTGGTCCTCCGGAAGCCCCAGTGGCACTTCGCGAAGGCCCGGGGCCCGGCTCCTACAGAAAGCCACCCGGAATGCACCTCGACCCCCTGGCGATTCTCACCGCCTTCGGGCTGATCTTCCTCGCGGAACTCCCCGACAAGACGATGTTCGCGTCGCTCGCCATGGGCACCCGCATGCGACCGCTGTACGTCTGGTTCGGCACATCGTCCGCGTTCATCGTGCACGTCGCCATCGCGGTGGGGGCCGGCAGCCTGATCGGGCTGCTGCCCGACTGGATCGTCAAGCTCGTCTCGGCCTCCCTCTTCGCGTTCGGGGCCTTCATGCTGCTGCGCGCCGGCGGCGGCGACGAGGACGAGGACGGTGGCACGAAGA
The DNA here is from genome assembly GCF_042731715.1 of Streptomyces sp. NPDC059832. Lineage (NCBI taxonomy): Bacteria > Bacillati > Actinomycetota > Actinomycetes > Kitasatosporales > Streptomycetaceae > Streptomyces > Streptomyces sp. NPDC059832. The sequence goes on from NZ_JBHWIY010000057.1 coordinate 17,188, forward strand.
CGGTGACCGGTTTCTGGCCGGTCTACTCAACCGCGTTCATGGCCGTCTTCATCAGCGAGTGGGGCGACCTCACCCAGATCACCACGGCCAATCTGGCCGCGAGCAACGGCACGTGGTCCACGGCGATCGGGTCCGCGGCCGCTCTGATGTCCGTCTCGGCGCTGGCACTGCTCGCCGGGCGTTTCATCGCGAAGCGCGTGCCGCTGAAGACGGTCCAGCGGATCGGCGGGCTCTGCATGCTGGGGCTGGCGATCTGGACCCTGGTGGAGATCTTCACCGGCTGACGGCGCGCCCGTACGGCACTTCCCGACGTGAGAACGGGCCCGGACCTGGATGTCCGGGCCCGTTCTCACGTCCACGGGCACGGGCGGCGCCGGAAGCGCGCCGGGGTGCCGTCAGAAGAGCGCCGGGGTGTCGTCCGCCGTACCGTTCTCGAAGGCCAGCAGCCGCTGCTTGCGGTCGAGTCCGCCGCCGTAGCCGGTGAGGCTGCCCGAGGCGCCGATGACACGGTGGCAGGGGACGATGATGCCCACCGGATTCTTGCCGTTGGCGAGTCCCACGGCACGTGAGGCGCCCGGCTTGCCGAGGTTCTCGGCCAGTTCACCGTACGAGCGGGTCTCGCCGTACGGAATCAGCTGGAGCTGCGCCCAGACGCTGCGCTGGAACGGGGTGCCGTCCAGGCACAACGGCAGATCGAAGGTGCGCAGTTCCCCGGCGAAGTAGGCGTCGAGCTGGCGGGCGGCCTCCGTGAAGGGCCGGGGGTCGGGTTCGCCGAAGGTCTCCTCCGGCGGGCGGTGCCGCTGGCCGGTCATGTAGAGGCCCGCGAGGACCCCGTCGGTGGCGACGAGGGTGAGCGGACCGTACGGGCTGTCGACGACCGTGTGCTGCCTGGTCGCCGTACGCGGATGCGTCGTTGTCATGGCTGGACTTCCCGGATTCCTCAGGTGGGCAGGTGGTTGATGGGGTGGTCGTCCACGGTCCACAGGTACTGGACCGCGTAGGCCCGCCAGGGGCGCCAGGCGGCCGCGCGGGCGGTGAGCGCCGCGGGTGTCGAGGGGAGGCCGAGCTCCTCGGCCGCGCGCCGGATGCCGAGGTCGGTGGGGAGGAAGGCGTCCGGGTCGCCGAGCGCCCGCATCGCGATGACCTCGACGGTCCAGGGGCCGAAGCCGGGGAGGGCGGTCAGTTCGGCCCGCGCCCGCTCCCAGTCGGTGTCGGTGCCGAGCCGCAGCGATCCGTCGGCGAGCGCGCCGACGAGGGTGGTGAGGGTGGTGCGGCGGCTGCGTGGCAGGGCGAGGCGTTCGGGGTCGAGTCCGGCGAGCGCCTCGGGGTCCGGGAAGAGGTGGCTGAGGCCGCCCTCCGGGTCGTCGACGGGCAGGCCGTGCGCGGTGACCAGACGGGCCGCGTGGGTACGGGCGGCGGCGGTCGAGACCTGCTGGCCGAGCACCGCCCGTACGGCGAACTCCGCGCCGTCGACGGTGCGCGGGACGCGTCGGCCCGGCGCCTTGCGCACCAGGGGGGTGAGGAGTGGATCGGCGGACAGCTGCTCGTCGACGGCCACCGGGTCGGCGTCCAGGTCGAGCAGCCAGCGGCAGCGGCTGATCGCGAGGGTGAGATCACGCGGATCGGTGAGGGAGAGGCGGCAGGCGATGTGATCGGGGCGCGGGGCGAGAGCGACGATGCCGTGTCCGTACCGCAGGGAGAGCGTGCGACGGTAGGCGCCGTCCCGCCACTCCTCGACGCCGGGGACAGCGGTCGCGGCGAGGTGGCCGAAGAGGTTGCTGGGGTTGAGCGGGGCACGGTACGGCAGCCGCAGCGCTATCACTCCCGGAGTGGCCGGCGGTCTCGCGGACCGGGCGGCGCGGCTGCGCAGCTCGCCCGGGGCGAGCGCGAAGACCTCACGGACGGTGTCGTTGAACGTACGTACCGAGGAGAACCCTGCGGCGAACGCGACTTCCGCCATGGGGAGTCCGGTCGTCTCGATCAGCAGCCTCGCGGTCTGGGCACGCTGCGCGCGGGCCAGGGCGAGCGGCCCGGCGCCGAGCTCGGCGAGCAGCTGGCGCTCGATCTGCCGGGCTGAGTAGCCGAGCCGGGCCGCGAGTCCGGGGACGCCCTCGCGGTCGACGACACCGTCCCGGATGAGCCGCATCGCGCGGGCGACGGAGTCGGCTCGGGCATTCCACTCCGGGGAGCCGGGGCTGGTGTCGGGTCTGCACCGTTTGCAGGCCCGGAATCCGGCCTGCTGACAGGCCGCGGCGCTGGGGTAGAAGGTCATGTTCACGACCTTGGGCGGCACTACCGGGCAGCTGGGGCGGCAGTAGATCCGGGTGGTCAGGACCGCCGTGAAGAACCAGCCGTCGAAGCGGGCGTCCTTGGACTGGACGGCCCGTACGCAGCGCTCGGTGTCGGTGTACATGACTCAAGGATCCGCCACCCGGCACCCGGGGGCTGGCGAGAATCCGACATCAACCTTGAGCTGCCAGGACTTCTTCGGCCTTCGGCGCGGCCCCGTCCGGCCTCCTCGCCGCGGGGCGGGGCCACGCTGCCCGGCCATGCCCCGGATCGAGCCGGAACCCGCACCGCGGGCCGGAGCGCTCCGGGGCGGGCGGTGGCCGCGGTCGCGGCACCGCCGGCCCCGGCGCACGGCCATGTCGCACCGCCGGGTGGAGGCGGGCGTCGACCGGCCTTCACCAGGAGGACTTGGTGACCCCCGGCAGGAATCCGGCATGGGCCTGCTCGCGTGCGCGGACGCGGGAGAGGCCGAACTTCCGCAGGTAGCCGCGGGGCCGCCCGTCCACACTGTCCCGGTTGCGCACCCGGGTCGCACTGGCGTCGCGCGGCTGGCGCCGGAGCTCGTCCGCGGCGGCCCGCCGTTCGGCAGCCGTGGAGGACGGCCGGCGGATGACCTCCTTCAACTCGGCGCGACGGGTGGCGTACCGCTCGACGGTCGCCCGGCGCCTCTCGTTCTGCGCGATCTTGCTCTTCTTGGCCATCAGACCTTCACTCCCCTGGCGCGGATACGGGCGACGGCCGCCTCGATCCCGATGTTGTCGACGGTCCTGATCGCCCTGGCGCCGAGCGTCAGCCGGACGTACCGGCCTTCACTCGGCAGCCAGTACCTCTTGCGCTGGATGTTGGGGTCGAAGCGGCGCGAGGTGCGCCGGTGCGAGTGGGAGATGTTCTTGCCGAAGCCCGGCCGGGCGCCGGTCAGTTGGCAATGGGCGGACATGGAGCTACCTGCCTTCCACGGGAAACCACTTGTTGGAAATGGAAATCATTGCCATATAGTAGCGGCATGCCTCGCAACGAACTACGCCCGGTCATCAAGCTCCGCTCCACCGCCGGGACCGGCTACACCTACGTCACCCGCAAGAACCGCCGGAACGACCCCGAGCGCGTGGTCCTGCGCAAGTACGACCCGGTCGCCCGCAAGCACGTCGATTTCCGCGAAGAGCGCTGACCCGGCCCCCGTCCCCGACCCCCGACCCCTGATCGGAAGGACACCTTCATGAAGCCCGGAATCCACCCCGCGTACGGCCCCGTCGTCTTCCGCGACAAGGCCGCCGGCTCCGCCTTCCTCACCCGCTCCACCGCGACCGCCGCGAAGACGATCGAATGGGAGGACGGGAACACCTACCCCGTCGTCGATGTCGAGATCTCCTCCGCGAGCCATCCGTTCCACACGGGCACCGCCCGTGTCCTGGACACCGCGGGCCGCGTCGAGCGGTTCGAGCGCCGCTACGGCCGAAGCGGGGCGAACTGATGCGGGACAGCGGCCGGTTGCCCGTCGTGATCGTCGGCGGGCTCCACTCCGACGCCCGCAGGGAGGTGGTGGACCGGCTGCTGCGCACCGTCCCCGGCAGCGTCGCGGTCCACCACGATCTGGCCACCGCCGCCGAGGGCACCGTGCGACGCCTCGTACGGGACGCCGGGGGCGATCTGTCGCTCGGGGAGGCCCCGCTCGTCAACGACTGCGCCTGCTGCGCATTGCGCGAGGACCTGGTCCCGGAGCTGGAACGGCTGGCGGGCATCGGGCCGACCCGGCTCGCGATCGTCGAGCTGTGGGACTCCGTGGAACCCAGGGCGATGGCCGAGGTCGTCGTCGCGCACGGCGGCGAAGTCCTCGAACTCACCAACGTGATGACCGCCGTCGACCCCGCTCTCGTACTGCCCTGCCTCGGGAACGGCGACGATCTGGCCGAGGTGGGTCTCGCGGCGGCCGCCACGGACCGGCGGACCGTCGGCGACACCTGGGCGCGACAACTGGAGTACGCGCCCGTGCTCGCTCTCGTCGACAGCGAGACGGCCGACGAGGAGGACCACGCGCTGCTCGCTCAGCTGCACCCGACGGCCCGTCAGGTATCGGCCGGTTCACCCGAACTGGGCCGGCTCGCCTTCGCCGGCTTCGACGTGGAAGCGGCGGCGGCCGCCCAGCACCCCGCATGCGCGCTGCTGCCGCAGGAGGCGGAGGAGGCCGGGGTCGCCACACTCGTCTGGCATCGCCACCGCCCCTTCCACCCCGAGCGTCTCCACCAGGCACTGGAGGACCTCTGCTGTGCGGCGGCACGCAGCCGTGGCCGCTTCTGGCTCGCCGACCGCCCCGACACCCTGCTGGCCTGGGACGCCGCCGGTGGTGCGCTCTGCGTGGAGAGCGCGGGACCGTGGCTGGCCTCCCTGCCGGACGCGGCCTGGGACATGGTGCCTCCCGTCCGCAGGGCGGCGGCCGCCCTCGACTGGCACCCCGAGCACGGCGACCGCTGCCAGCACCTCGTCTTCACCTCCCCCGGCCTCGACCGGGACGGGCTGGCCCGGCTCCTCGAATCCTGCCTGCTCACCGACACCGAATACGCCGCGGGCCCCGAGGCGTGGAAACAGCTCCCGGCCCCCTTCGCCCCGCTCCTCGACCCGATCTCCTGAATCCAAGGAATTCTCATGGCACGACGCGACGATCCCCACCGTCCGCAGAAGCCCCGTCCCAACCTCCTGGACGCGGCCGGAATCACCCGCATCGACTACAAGGACACCGAGTTGCTGCGGAAGTTCATCTCCGACCGCGGCAAGATCCGCAGCCGCCGTGTGACCCGGGTCGACGCCCAGCAGCAGCGCCGGCTCGCGCGGGCCATCCGCAACGCCCGGGAGATGGCCCTGCTGCCCTACGCGCACAGGTAGCACCCGCACGCCGCGTGCGTTCGCCGGGCCCCTCCCCGTCCGTCGGGCACACGCGGCGTCCGCGGATCAGCCCCGCGCCGCCAGTACCTCTTCGAACTCCGCGTACGCATGCGCGTCGAACAGCACGAACCGCACCTCCTCCACGGGCGGCGCGGCCTCCTCCACCACCGTGCGGACGGCGATCCTCGCCCCGTCGTCCATGGGCCAGCCGTAGATCCCGGTCGAGATGGCCGGGAAGGCGACGGTACGCGCCCCCAACTCCACTGCCGTACGCAGCGATTCGCGGTAGCACGAGGCCAGGAGGGCGGAACGGTCCTCGGAGCTGCTCCAGACCGGGCCGACGGTGTGGACCACCCATCGCGCGTCGAGCTCCCCGGCCGTCGTGGCGACCGCCTGGCCGGTGCGCAGGCCCTTTCCGTACTGCGACGCGCGCAACTTCCGGCAGGCGGCGAGGATTTCCGGACCGCCGCGCCGGTGGATCGCGCCGTCGACCCCGCCGCCGCCGAGCAGGGAGGAGTTCGCCGCGTTGACGATGACATCGACGGACTGCCGGGTGATGTCACCGCGGACCAGGGTGACGGTGACGCCCTCGGGTGTACGCATGGCGGACATCATGCCCTGTGAAGCCCTCGGAGCCTGGCGGGTGACCTCCCACCTCCCGGTCGAAGGTCACCCGCCAGGCTCTCAGGCCGCCCGCAGGCGCCGCCAGACCGCCTTCGCCGCGTGGTGGCCCGACATGCCGTGCACCCCGGGGCCGGGCGGAGTGGCCGAGGAGCACAGGAACACCGCCGGGTGCGCCGTCGCGTACGGCACGCGTGCGAGCTTGGGCCGGAGCACCGTCTGCAGGCCGGAGAACGCACCGCACGCGATGTCGCCGCCGACGTAGTTGGCATTGCGTCTCGCGAGCTCGGGCGGTCCCGCCACCGCGCGGGCGAGGACCAGGTCGCGGAACCCGGGGGCGAAACGCTCCAGTTGCCGTTCGATGACGTCGGTGGCGTCGCCCTCCCAGCCCGACGGGACGTGTCCGTACACCCAGAAGACGTGACGGCCCTCGGGCGCGCGGGACGGATCGACCAGGCTGGGCTGTGCGCTGATCAGGAACGGCACGCTCGGGTCGCGGCCCGTCACCGCGGCCCGCAGCGCGGAGTCGATCTCGCCGGCCGTGGGGCCGACGTGGACCGTGCCGGCCCGACGGGCCTCCTCCGCGGTCCAGGGGACGGGGCCCGACAGGGCGTAATCGATCTTGAAGCAGGACGCGCCGTACCGGTAGCCGCGGTAGGCGTGGCCCAGCCCGGCGATGCGGGCGAGGGCGGTGGGCGAGGTGTCGAAGACGTAGGCGCGGGCGGGCGGCAGCTCGTCCAGACGCTTGACCTCCGTACCGGTACGGATCGTGCCGCCCTGCTCGCGTATGTACGAGGCAAGGGCGTCGGAGATGGCCTGCGATCCGCCGCGCGGCACGGGCCACCCCTTCTCGTGGGCCGCCAGCGCGAACAGCAGGGCGATCCCGCCGGTCGCCGGACCGCTGGTGGGCGCGATGGCATGGGCGGCGAGCCCGGCGAACAGACCGCGCGCCTTCGCACCGTCGAAGCGGCGGGAGAGCAGCGACGCGGGCTGGAGCGCGTCGAGACCGAAGCGCACCCAGCGGTAGGGGTCACGGGGCAGCCCGTCCCACGGGGTGCGCAGGAAGTCCTGGGCGAGAGTGTCCCAGTGGCCGAGGTAGGGGGCGACGAGCCTGCGGTACGCCCCCGCGTCCCGGGCCCCCAACGACATGGCGCTCTCCCCCACCGAGCCGGTGAGCACGGCGGCCGTGCCGTCCGGGAACGGGTGGGCGAGCGCCAGCTCGGGCTGGAGCCACTCCAGGCCGTGCCGGGCGAGCGGCATCGCGTCGAACGCGGGTGAGCCGATGCCCAGTGGGTGGACGGCGGAACAGGGGTCGTGCCGGAATCCGGGAAGGGTGAGCTCCTCGGTACGGGCACCGCCCCCGACGGTCTCCTCGGCTTCGAAGACCTCCACGGCGAAACCGCGGCGGGCCAGTTCGGCCGCGGCGGTCAGTCCGTTGGGGCCCGCCCCCACGACGACTGCATCGAGCATCGACGGCACCTTCGGACTCCTTCGTCAGCCGATGGCCAGGACACCCAGGATATTCCGAGACACCGACAGCGCGGTCGCGGGTATGGTCGCAGGGCGATGAATACACCGAACTCCCAGGCCGCGCCCGTGACTGCCCGCGAAGCCGCCGTGCCCGCCCATATCGCCGGCATGGCGTCCCGGCTCACCGACCTGCCCGGCATCCGGGCCGTCGCACTGGGCGGCAGCCGGGCCCGCGGCGCCCACCGTCCGGACTCCGACTGGGATCTGGGCGTGTACTACCGCGGCACCCCCGACGTGGCCGCGCTGACCGCGCTGGCCTCCGAGGTGCAGGGTTCCCCCGCCGAGGTCGCCGGTCCCGGCGGGTGGGGACCGTGGGTCGACGGCGGCGCGTGGCTGCGGGTGGACGGTGTCCCGGTGGACTGGATCCTGCGCGATCTGGACCGGGTGGAGGCGGTCTGGGCGGACTGCCGCGAAGGACGCTTCGAAGTGGGCGTGCAGCCCGGCCATCCGCTCGGGTTCTGGTCCCCCGCGTACCCCGGCGAGGTCGCGCTGGGGCGCGTACTCGCCGATCCGCGAGGTGAATTGACGGCGCTCCAGAAGGAGACCCGGAACTATCCGGAGCCGCTGCGCGCCGCGCTCGTCGAAGCCGCGTGGGAGGCGGAATTCTCGGTGGCGGCCGCCCGCAAGTCGGCTCCCGGCGGTGACACGCTCCATGTCTCCCTGTGCCTGTCACGGGCCTTCGGCATCCTCGCCCAGTCCCTCCACGCCCACCACCGCACCTGGTGTCTGAACGAGAAGGGCGCGTCGGCTGCGGCAGCGGCCCTGCCGGACACCCCCGCGCACTACACCGAACGGATCGGCGAGGCGCTGCGGGGCCTGGACGCGGCGGCGGTGGAGCGGGCCGCGGAGATCGTGAGGGACGTACGGTCGGCCTGTGGCGGCTGAGGTGGGCCGCTCGTAGCGACGGCGGGCGCCCGGCGCCGCTCAGTCCCGCCGAATGGCCGTGACGCAGCGGGCGAGCAGATCCTGCAGGGAGTCCCGTTCCTCCGGGGTGAACTCGTCGGCGAGCCGGCGTTCGCTCCGTACCGCCCGCTCGTCGGCGAGCATCTCGGGCGCCCGTCGATTTCGACGACGTCATGATGGAGCGCGACTACGAAGGGCTGGAGGCGTACTGCCGCGGCAAGCTCGCGCTGATCATGTCGACCTTCGATCTGGCCGACAGGACCGCGGGCAGCGGGGTCACGGTCAATGCCCCGCACCCGGCGCATCTGAGGGACACCCCCGGCGTGCGGGAGTACGGGCTCACGCCGGCCGTGCCCGTCGAGGAGGGCGTGCGGCCCACCGTCCGGCTGATCACCGATCCGGCCCTGTCCGATGTCACCGGCCGATACTTCGACCGCTTCACGGACACGGCCGCCCATGAGCAGGCGTACGACCCGCAGGCCCGCGCCCGGCTCGGGGCGCTGACCCGCGAGCTCCTCGCCCGACCGGGGTCCCGTCCGGTCAGGCTTCGCCGCGCAGCGCCGCGAGGACGCGTTCGACGGTCGCCTCGTCGCGGGCCGCCGTGAACGGCAGGGTGTTGCCCCCGGCGATACGGAACGGCTCGCCGGAGAGGGTGGCCTGGGCGCCGCCCGCCTCGGTGACCAGCAGCAGACCCGCCGCGTGGTCCCAGGCGTACTCCCAGTTGAAGGCGACCGCGTCCTGGTCACCACGGGCGACGGCGAGGTATTCGAGACCCGCCGAACCGCAGGGGCGGGCGTCGATCCCCTCGGTGCGCAGGCCGAGCAGGGCGCGCTTCTGGGCGTCGGTGGTGTAGTCGGGGTGCGACATCGCCACGCGCAGAACGGCCCCGGGGGCGGGCGACCCGGAGCGTATCGGCTTGCCGTCGAGGGTGGCGCCGCGGCCTCGGACCGCGACCGCCATCTCGTCCAGGGCCGCGGCGTACGTCCATGAGGCCAGGAGTTCACCGCGGTGGGCGAGGGCGACCAGGGTGCAGAAGCCCGGTTCGCCGCGGACGAACTGGCGGGTGCCGTCGACCGGGTCGACGATCCACACCGGTGCGTCGCCGCCCAGGGCGTCGTTCACCTTCGGATCGGCGTGGACCGCCTCCTCGCCGACGACGACGGAGCCGGGCAGGAGCCTGGTCAGGGACGCGGTGAGGTGTTCCTCGGCGAGGCGGTCGGCGGTGGTGACCAGGTCGTGCGGGCCGCTCTTCTCGACGATCTCGTGCGCGGCGAGCTGCCGGAAGCGGGGCATGATCTCGGCGGCGGCCGCTGCGCGAACCGCCGCCTCGACCTCGGTCAGGTCCCCGGTAAGGAATTCATCGATCATGGCTCCAGCCAATCACGCCCCACCGGGGCCCCGACGACCTGGTCATGTCGGGGAAGTGGCCGCTCAGCGTCCGACGGCGTACCCCTGCATGCCCCGCGGGTTGGCGGCCGCGGACAGCACTCCGGTCTCCGGGTCACGGGCCACGGCGCACAACCGGCCCTCGGACCACGGATCGCCGACGGTGACGTCATGGCCGCGGCGGCGCAGTTCCTCGACGACCTCCGGGTCCATGCCCGCCTCGACGGTGACGCTGCCGGGACGCATCCCGCGCGGGTAGAAGGAGCCCGGGAAGCTGTCGTTGTGCCAGTTCGGGGCGTCGATGGCGCCCTGGAGGTCGAGTCCGCCGCGGACCTCGGCACGCAGCGCCACCGCCAGGAAGAAGTGCACCTGCCACTGGTCCTGCTGGTCGCCGCCGGGCGTGCCGAACGCCATGACGGGGACCCCGTCGCGCAGGGCCAGGGACGGGGTGAGGGTGGTGCGGGGGCGACGGCCGGGGGTCAGGGAGTTCGGCAGGCCCTCGTCCAGCCAGGCCATCTGGAGCCGGGTGCCGAGCGGGAAGCCGAGCTCCGGCACGACCGGGTTGGACTGGAGCCAGCCGCCGCTGGGAGTGGCGGAGACCATGTTGCCCCAGCGGTCGACCACATCGACGTGGCAGGTGTCACCACGGGTCGTGCCGTCCTTGGCGACGGTCGGCTCGCCGACGCCCGCCGTCGGGATGCCCATGGCGTCGAAACCGGTCCCGCCGCGGGCGACCGCGTGGGCCTGGCCGCTGAGCACGGGGGTGCGGCCGTCCGGGCTGCCGGGGCGCAGCTCGTGCGAGGCCTCGGCGGTGATGAGGGCGCGGCGCTCGGCGTTGTACGGCTCGGAGAGCAGCGTGTCGAGCGGGACGTCGGCGGCGTCGCCGTACCAGGCCTCCCGGTCGGCCATGGCGAGCTTGCAGCCCTCGATGAGCAGGTGGACGTAGTCGGCGCTGCCGTACCGCGGCAGCTCGGCGGGGAGCAGGGCGAGCTGCTGGAGGAAGGCGGGGCCCTGGCTCCAGCCGGCCGCCTTGGCGAGCGTCCAGCCGTTCCAGTCGTACGTGGCGGGCGCCTCGTAGGACGCGGACCAGCCGGCCAGGTCGGCGGCGGTGAGCGTGCCGGTGTGGCGGGTGCCGCTGGTGTCCATGGTGGGGCGGCCGGCCTGGCGGACCAGGGCCTCGGCGACGAAGCCCTCGCTCCAGATCCGGCGGGCGGCGTCTATCCGGGCGGCCCGGTCCGTGCCGCCCGTCTCCTCGGCCTCGGCGATCAGCCGGCGCCAGGTGGCGGCGAGCGCGGGGTTGCGGAACAGCTCGCCCGGCCGGGGCGACGTGCCGCCTGGCAGGTACACCTCGGCGGAGGACTGCCATTCTGTCTCGAAGAGTTCGCGTACGGTCTCCACGGTCCGGCCGACCTGCTCGACGGGTGCGTGGCCGTCCTCGGCGTAGCCGATCGCGTACCGCAGCACCTCGGCGAGGGTCTTGGTGCCGTGGTCGCGCAGCAGCAGCATCCAGGCGTCGAAGGCGCCCGGTACGGCCGCGGCGAGCGGTCCGGTGCCGGGGACCAGATCGAGGCCGAGGGAGCGGTAGTGGGCGACGGTCGCGCCGGCCGGGGCCGGGCCCTGGCCGCACAGCACCCGCACCTCGCCGTCCTTCGGCGCCAGGATCATCGGCACCTCGCCGGCCGGGCCGTTGAGGTGCGGTTCGACGACATGCAGGACGAATCCGGCGGCGACGGCCGCGTCGTAGGCGTTGCCGCCGTCCTCCAGGACGGCCATCGCGGACTGCGAGGCGAGCCAGTGGGTGGAGGAGACCATGCCGAAGGTGCCCTGGAGAGTGGGACGGGTGGTGAACATGCCCTGCTTCCTTGTCACTTGAAGAATGCGGAGGCACCGATGGCACTCACGGACCAGCCCGGGAGAAACCGGGCAGTCCGCAACCCTTCCTCCGCCGCCCCGGCCATCGGCAGACTATCGACCGCCCGACACCGCTTCGGGCCCGCCTCCGCCCTCAAGGGCGATCAGAACCACTCGTCGCACGCGGGCGGTTCGCAGAGCTCGAAGACCACTTCGCCCGCGTCCGGACCGTCCACGGCGACGGGGCGCACCCGGGCGCCGACCGACACCCGGTCCGGGGCCGCGCCCACGACACGGCAGCGGAACACGAAGCCTTCGGGGAGCCGGACGAGGGATTCGTTGCGCGCGGCCTCCGTGTAGCGGTGGACGACGCCGGACCTCACCACGACGCCCAGACCGTCGCTGTGTTCGGGCCTCAGATCGCTCGACGCGCACACCGGGCACAGCAGCCTCCGGAAGGAGGCCGTGCCGCACCAGCGGCACCGGTGGTAGTTCAGGCCGGCTTCCTCATGCACCGTCTGCACGGTGCCACTTGATGACTGGGACACGTTCGACCCCCTGCGCTCGGCTCGGATGCGCCGTACCTGCGCGTCGGCGCGTCCGCACCATAGGGCACTGAGTGCCGAAACGTAAAGACACTCAGTGCCAGATCGGGTCGGGCCGAAGGGTCAGCCCTGCCCGATGGCCGACTCGATCTGCTGCACCACGCGCCACATCGGAGCCCCCTTCGCCGCGACCATCACCACCACATCGCCTTCGCCCGGAGGCACGGCCGCACCCCCGGCCGTCCCACTCCCCCACACCCGGCGCACCATCCCGAGCGCGTGATCGACGGCGGCCTCCGCGTCCCCCTCGCCGCCCGAACGCAGCCACGTCCGCAGCCCGTTGTTGTGCGCGGCGACCACGGACGCGGCGATCACCTCGGCGCGCAGCGCCCCGTCGTCCGATTCGCCGTACCTGCCGCGCAGATATCCGGCCAGCGTCTGCTCGTACCGCCGCACCACGGACAGTTCGTAGGTACGCAGCCCGGGTACCTCCCGGGTGAGCCGGTACCGCTGGACGGAGAACTCCGGATTGGCGGCGTACATGCGCAGCACCAGCCGGGCCGCGTCGCTCACCGCGTCCACCGGCTCGGCGTCGCCGGCCTCCGCCAGGAACGCGGTCATGTCGGCGAGGCACCGCTCATGATCCGGGAAGACCGCGTCCTCCTTGGAGGGGAAGTACCGGAAGAACGACCGGCGCCCGACCCCGGCCCGCGCCACGATGTCGTCCACCGTGGTCTGTTCGAAGCCCCGCTCCAGGAAGAGCTGGAAGGCCGCCTCGGCGAGCACCTCCCGCATCGGGGCCTTCTTCGCTGGTCTGCGCGCGTCAGTCATGCCCGGAACGTAGCACCGGAGAGCCTCCTATGGCACCAGGTTCCTTTACAGAGGGTACTGAGTGCCATATCGTCATCCCTACGAACCACACCAGGTAGGAGAGCCGGCGTGAGCTTGAGGATCGTTGTCTGTGTGAAGTACGTGCCCGACGCCACTGGTGACCGGCATTTCGCCGATGACCTGACGGTG
>NZ_JBHWIY010000058.1:0-29333 GCF_042731715.1 Streptomyces sp. NPDC059832
GATGTGCGACAGCAGCTGCTGGACTGCTGGCCCATCCTGGTTGACCTCGACAGCGGCGATGTGCGGTTTGGGACCCTCGACGAGCGTCATCTCTGGAGGAACCCACGCACCTGAGCGCAGCTTTCCCACACGCCTGACCCACTTGCGGGACAGCCTTTAACGCCGCTGGCAGAGGGAAAGGTGCCCGTAGGCAGCTTGAGTATGGTGTGGACGTCAAACCTGTTCAGCATGTCTCGTCGCACGGTCTCTGCCGTGCCCAGAGCAAAGAGGATGTTGTCGGGGACGACAATGGCTGCGCGCCCCCGCACTGCCGTCAGCGACATGGCGTGCTGCAGGAAATTGATCTGCTTGTCGTTCGAGACTGCCACGAAGTCTGACCGCCGATACGTGTGGCGGGATCCCTCCCCGGAGATCTCTGCATGCTTACCGAACGGTGGATGGGTGAGCACCAGCGAGGCTTGGCTATCGGGCTGCTGAGCAAGCGCGTCCCTCACGGCGATCGGTGCCGGTTGCCCGGCGAAGACGACTCTGTTCAGAAGCAGGTTCGCCGTCGCCAACCGGGCCGTGCTAAGGACCAGCTCGTCTCCCCAGTGCTGTTGGTTGCGGTACTGGTGCAGTTCGTCCGAGGTGGGGTTGGTCAAATGCCGGGCGAGATATTCGTGCGCACCCTGGAGGAAACCACCCATGCCGCAGGCTGGATCGCTAATGGTGTCGGTGAGCTCTGGTTGAAGGACTTCGACGATGGCATCGATGAGCGGGCGGGGCGTAAAGAACTGACCGGCCCCGGACCTTCTCTCGTTCATCGTTCTTTGCAAGAGCTCGCAATATGCCTCGCCCAGCAGACTCCCATACGCACTCCATTGCTCCACATCGAAGAGGTCGAGAACGAGCCGCTGCAGCAGTACAGGATCGGGTACGTGGTTCTGTGCGCCGGCGAAGACAGCGTCCACTGCAGTGCCAGAGGCGCTGGACGAACGCTGGGCAAGTGTCTTGGTGTACTGGGCGACAAGCGGCTCTGCCCGCTTCTCCGTCAGCGCTGCCCAACCTTGCAGCGCAGGCTGTTCGCTGTCTATTGCGGTCTGCCGGCCTTCGTCCTCAAGTTTGAGCACGAGCAGATACGTGAGCTGCTCGACGGCATCCACGGCAGACAGCCCGCGGTCATACAGAAGGTTGTAGTAGCTTATGAGCCGCTCGGTCATGTGTGACTTCGCGCCGCGCGATCCTCGGTCCGTCGAGAGGGCAGAGGCATCGGTCATAGCTCAAACTCCAGTTGTTCCGGGACAATGCTCCGGCTGTGCTGCTCAGCCGCGGCCCACGGGGTGTGCACCGGGCGGGCAATCCCGTCACCGTCGTTATGGATAGACGGCTCTGGTGGGACATGCAGGACGGTCGACTCCTGCGTCGGACCAATGCTCGCAGGACCCAAGATCCGGCCGACTGACGCCGCATCAGCCAGCGCCCGGCGCAGCAGGGCCGATGACTTCAAGGTCTTCTCTATCCGCAGATGCAGGTGGTCTGCTGCATGTCTGCACTGAGTGGCTCGTCGGCCCAGCCGCACTTGGTCGTGCAGCGGGGCAATGGGTATCTGGATGTCTTGCAGATTAGATTGCGTGATATTGCGCATCGACGACAGAGTGCCGTTACTCCGTCGCGCGATCTCTGCACGTACGTAGGGGGTTGCCAGAAGCGACACCAGCCATCGGTCATCGATGCCATCTTTCGGAACCATTCGCAGACTTTTGTCGCTCAGATACAGACCAGGCCGGCATTCGGTGACATGGACAGTCGCACCAACGTGAGCGAGGCTGTTGGCACGGCACAGCAGGATGTCGCCAGCCGTGATCTCGTGCTGTTCATTGAGGAGCGTTCCGGCGGGCACCGCCTTGTTCTCGTCCTCGAGGAACCTCCCTCCGGTAATGGCGCTGGTCTTGATCACTGCTTTCTCGTGGCTTTCGGCAGGCCGCCTGAGGCACCGTGGTGACCGCCCTGACTCGATCCGCTTGATGACCTCGCCCAGGCGCACCCAACGCCAGCCGTAGGGAAGCGTTTGGGTGGCGGCGTCGTACTGCGGCGTCAGTGCATGGTGGGCGGCTTCCTGCAGCGCGATAACTCCCGCTGCGGCCCGGCGAAGGGTTGTTTCTGCACGATCGAGTCGCTTGATCTGTACCTGAAGCGCCGCCAGGATGCGTTCCTGTAGTGCAAGTGGCGGTAGGGAGAACCGGATGTTCAGCAGTTCCCTGATCGTGAGCGTGTGCATACGGTCGCTGCGTGCCGCGGCCTCGATCTGTTCTCGGACATGGGAGGACTGCCACAACTGTTCCAGGTACGCGGGATAGATCAGTGAGGGGCGCACGCGGACTCGCGTCATACCGCTTGAGAAGTCCAGCAGTGGCGTCCCTTCCTCGATCAGCACTCCCTGGCCGAGGCTGTCCAGTGTTCCGGCGTTGCGGCAGACGAGAAAATCTCCTGCACGAACATCCACTGGAGGAGGCCCACCGAGGCCTGCCCTGCCTGCTGCTGAGTCCTGGTTTCCTCTTCTCGCCACTGGTTCGTGTGGATGGTTTGCGGAGGTGGGACGCCATCCTCCGACAGTGGTGGTCTTGTAGCCGCCGCTGATCAATCGACTGCCGAGGACGCTGGCAAGCCGGACTTCGGGCCAGCCTGAAGCGGATTCCGTTGCCGACACGGGCCATCCCCCTTCGTCCCGGCCGCACGGGCTGGGCGCAGTATTTCGCTTTTCAACTCCACAGACGCCCAGAGTTGGGCTGGCACAACGCCCCCGCAGCCTTTCCTGTGCGGCAATTCCTCGGATGCGAACCTTGGCAGCTTCCTCCCACGATCAGAGCTTCGGAATGCCAAGGTCAGCGAAGAGCTGTCTGGTGTCCGGGTCCATCGAGTAGAGCACCGTGCCGCGGATGGATCGAGTCATCAGTACTCCGTAGGCGTTACGAAGTCGCTCCGTCAAGATTTCGTCGGAGTCGATTCGGATTGCTTTGCTCTTCACCCAGTCCCGGTCCAGAGCCCATGAGCCTTCGGCCCAGGTGAGGTCAGGGCCCATGATGACTCCGCCCCACTCGTATTCCAGGCCTTGGGCCGTGTGGACGCAGCCGATCTGACCGAAGCCGCCGTCGTCTGTAGCCCAGAACCGGCGTGATGGAACACCCGGCGTGTTGTGCGTGTCCTCCGCGTTCCATGGACGAGCCCACCCCGGTTCCGGGGCGACGTCCGGGAAAGTGCCGGACGTGTCGGTCCACTCCCAGCACATGCCAGCAGTCATCCGGGCGCTGTGCCCCGCATCGAGCTTGGACTGGAGGAACTCCTCCATCCGGGCCGCCTTGTCGGTGTAGTAGAGCTCGAAAGGCTCCGGATTCTCGTCACCGTCCGCGCTCCACGACACAGGGCGGCCCGCCAGGAGATGTTGTACCCACGTGTCGTAAGTGGAGCTCCCGACCGCTCGAAGAGACCTGTCAAGCCTGATGGGCACGACTTCTGCCTTGAGGTCCTGAATAGCCTCGATGAGATCCGTTTCGGACCAGGCGTCCTCGGCGAAGAGCCGCTGGTCACCGTCCACGAAGAAGACAGGGACTCTGGCCCGTGTCACGATCACCGACACCGACGACTCATCGTCGCGCCGCAGCGCGAACGAGCCCGACTGCGGACGCTCGGTAAGTCGGTGCGCTTCGTCGCACACCAGCAAGTCAAGCCCGTTGGGCGCCACCTTGTTCGCGACCTGGTTCAAGGTCGTGAAGTGCTTCTTCTTACCCTTGGCACCGCGCTTGAGGTTCTCGCGGGATGCGATACCACCCGACACGAATCGCGCTTCGTAACCCTTGTTGAGCGCCTCGCCGAGTGCCGTCAGGGCAAGGAGCGACTTCCCGGTGCCCGGCCGCCCGCTGATGACGTACACCTTCTTCGCGCCAGGCAACGGTTTGCGGACCGATTCCATGACCTGGCCCACAGCTTCAAGCTGCTTCCCCGTCAGGCTGAATTGTGTGTGCCCGTTGACGATCGCCCCGATCTCGTCCGTGAGAAGAGAGCTGGCACGGCGACGACCCAGGAGTGCCTGCGCTGCCTCCGCATCCTTGACAGGACTGAAGCGCGTGGTGAGGAACTTGCGGAGATCGGCTGGTTGTCGCGCCGTGAAGGTCGGAACTCCCGGTACCGGCCGCACCATGCTGATCCACTGGCACTCGGGATCCTTCAGATTGTGCAAATAGGCTGCGCCAGCGAGGTGCACGTACCGATCGTCGAACATGCTGTGATGGCGCTTCAGCGCGTCCAGATTGTCTTTCACCTGCACTGCAGGGTGCTTTGTGTGCCGCTGGTAGAACGGCGCATAGACACAGCCGATGGCGCAGTCTTCGCAGAGCTCTCCAGTGGTGGCCTGCTTGCACTCATCGCACAGCTTGGCCTTCCCCTTGGCTGGATCGGGCCTCTCGATGGTGCCCCACTGCTTCAGCTCGATGACGGCGAAACTCAGTCCGCCGTCGGGGTGCTGTCCGGCAAGAACCACATCGATCGGGTTCATGGTGGGGTGAACTTTGTACTCAACGAAGACATACACCTGCCCGAGGTCAACGTCCTTGAGGGCTGTCGCGACCTCGTAGAGGCTCTCCCGCCACGTCTTCTTGTCGGCAGCAGAGGCCTTGGCATGGTTGGGGTGCGCGGCTTCATAGATCTCAGCAATCTTGTTGCTGAGCCGTCCCCTGTTGCGCACCATCTCCTCGGCAGGCCAGTACGCCTCCAGATCCGACCACGTGCCCCCGCCAGTCACTTCGCTCACGCTCCCGATCTCACGCATTGGAGACACCAGCGGTCCTGCGAAGCGACGGTTGATGTCAGAGAGATGGACGAGTATCCCAGCGGCCCAAAGTGACGGCAAGCGATCTTCCGCCAGTCCGCCAGCTGCTATCTTCAACGTCCCGGCGGCCGGACACGCGACCGAGCAAAGCTCACCGACTCGCTTCCGCGCCGCTGGCCGTCGAGACAGCCACCGGGTCAGCATCCCGGGGTTGTCCGGCGGCGTCCGCGCCCCGAACATCCCCTCTCCGCGAGGTCTCGGACACGGCAGGCCGCCTGCAAGCTTGATCATCTACCCCCAGTGCATCGGCGCCCCCGGACACAGCGTGACTCGCCGCCCAGTCGTCCATGCCGCGGCCGAGATGGGCATGCCTCGGGCCACTGCCCACAAGTGGATGCGACGGTAGCGGGCCGAAGGCGAGGCCGGGCTCCACGAGCCCTTAGGTCAACACGTCGCCGTGGCAAGGTCTGGTGCGAAGGTGAATCAGAAGCCGAGCCGGCAACAACCTGGGGGAACGAACGGCAGGTAGGGGTGTCGCGGCGACGAGACCGGTGCCAAGAGGCCGATGCATCGTACTCATCCTGACTGTCTGCACCGGAAATTTTTTCTTCCCATTCGCCTGTCACGTTTCGGGCCTGTGGGCTCCTTGCGCAGGTAGGAGACGGCAATGGGCTGTCCTGTGCGGGAGGTGCGTATGGCTCGGCACACCACGGAGTTCTGGGATACAGCGGGGCGCAGCCGGCTGGATGCGGGTGTTGAGACGCTGGTCGGACTGTGCGGGTGGCTGGTCGCGGTGGTGTTCATGGTCGGGTCCATCCGCGGATGGTGGTGGGGCGGGGGTCTGCACAACCTCCCCTGGGGCCTGGGAGACCCAGCGGCAAAACCAATTGAGGAGCGGCAGGGATGGCCGCTGGTTCCAGTCCTGGCGGCGGCACTGGGAGCAGTGTGCGGGCGCTGGGTGTGGCTGGCGCTGGCTGATCTGGTGCGTGGGATGGATCCCCGGGCCCGGCGGCGTGGGTGGCGGCTGTGACGGGGTGGCCCCCGGCCTTCGGCCGGTTCGACGCGAGTTGGTTGATCGGGACGTTCTGGGATGTCCGGTGGTGGGTAATGGGCTCCGCCGTTGCTGCGATGTGTGTCTGGCTGTGGGCGCGGCGGTGGTGGCTGCGGCGTGCTCGGACCATGTTGCGGAACCGGGCGGTGGTGTCCCTGGTGCCGGCTGCGGGCTTTGACCCGTCGCTGGAGGAGATCGACCGGCACGCGGCGCGGCTCGCGCGGGTTCCGGCGGTCGTGGGGTGGGCGCCGAAGCGTGCGGTGGGGGTGCGGATCCTGCTGTCCAGTGATGAGAGCCGGCTGTCGTACCGGCTGGAGGGTCCGGCTCGGGCGGCGGCGCTGCTGAGGCTGCGGTCTTTTCCCGATGTGGACGTCGTGGAACCCGGGGCTGGCAATGACGAGGTGCCCCGGATCCGGTTCGACGGCGTGCCCCCGCTCGAACCGGACGACCACGATGGAGATGGAGTTGAGGACGCGTGACGGTTCAGCTGGAGAAGGCGCCGAGCGACGAAAACCCCGGCGTGGATGTCCGTACGGACGAGGGCCGGTCCTATGTGGCGCGGGCGGAGCTGGTGCTGGCCCGGCCCGATCACCGTCAGCTGACCGCCGCCGGTCTGGATCCGGATCCGCTGCAGCTGATGGCCGCGGCGTGCGCGCACGCGGACAGTGAGCGCGGTGAGCGGGTGGAGCTCGTGGTGGACCTGGTGCCGGTGGCCGGGCGGCGGGTGGCGCGGTGGCGGCGCCGGCTGGTGCGGCGTGCGAAGCAGCGGGGCCCGTCAGCGTTCGGTGAGAAGCTGGGCGGCGAAGGTCGGGCGGGTGCGGGCGGGACACTGTGGTCTCAGGCTCTCGCAGGGTTGAACGGCGGTCCCTCACGTGGCCGTCCGGGGCAGAGGGCTGGGCGGGTTCCCCGGACCTCGGATCTGGCCGAGGGCGTGGGCAAGTTTCTGCCGGGCGTGGATGCGCAGGTGTTCGCAGTGCAGGTGATGGTGCGGACGGTCGCCGGCCACCCGGTGAAGGCGCAGGCGCTGCTGCATCAGGTGATGGCGGTGATGGATGCCTGGTCGGGGGAGAACTGGTGGCGCCCGGTCGGGCCGAGGGCGGGTATGTGGCGGCCGTACAGCAGTGTCTGGTGGCGCCGCCGGAACTTCGAGCGGCGATTCGAGACGGGTGAGTTCGCACCCTCGAAACGGCAGTGGGTGACCTCTCGGGAAATCGCCGCACTGCTCAAGCCTCCGTCGGTGCACTGCACCCCGTCGAACGTGGTGCGGACCGGGGGTGTGGTGCCGGCGGCGCCGTCGCGGCTGCCGGAGTGGACCGGGCAGCAGGGCGTGGTTCCGCTGGGCATGGTGACCGGCGCGGACGGGCGCGCACGGCTGGCGGCTGTCCCACAGCAGGACGTGCTGTTCGGGGCGAGCCTGGGGCGGTCGGGCTTCGGGAAGTCGGAGCTGGCCCTGCTCCAGGCGCTGACGCTGGGGTATGCGGGGTTCGGGGTGTGGTTCCTGGATCCGCACGGTGCGGCGGTCCAGCGGGCGCTGCCGTACCTGACGCATCCGGCGGTCGTCGACCGGGTGCAGCTGATCGATCTGAGCGTGAAGGAGCTGGCGGCGCGGATCGCGTCGTGGAACCCGTTGTCGATGGAGGGGCGGAACGCGTCGCAGATCCAGGACGTGGTGGGGGCTGTCGTCGGTGGTCTCGCCTCGGCGCAGGGGTGGGGCGACAGGGCGCCGCGGGCGCGGGCCATCCTGTCGCACGCGGTGCAGGTCCTGGCCCATCTTGCGTTGCTGATGTGTGAGCGGGGGCGTCCCGACCTGCAGCCGACGCTGTTCTCGATCACGCGGCTGCTGACGGACGAGCGGTGGCGGATGCAGGTGCTGGAGCAGTTGCCGCGGCGGCTGTCCCGGTTCTGGCGGCACACGTTCCCGAAGTACGAGGGGAACGCGGTGCCGGTGGTGACGCAGATGCTGGAGCAGTTGGAGACGTCGGATTCGCTGCGGGCGTTCCTCGGCCAGCCGCGGTCCAGCTACAACGTCCGGGAGGCGATGGACGGGAGCAGGATCGTGCTGTTGCGGTGCTCGGGCACCGGGGGCGGTGACCAGATCATCACGTCGTTGCTGTTGTTCGATCTGTTCCTGGCCGGGCTGTCGCGCGAGGGCGTGCGGCCCGAGGACCTGGAAACGATGTTCGCGTTCGCGGACGAACTGACCGCGATCGACGGCGCCTCGCGCGGGTACGTGGCCGCGATCCTGGAGCAGCTGCGGAAATATGAGGTGCGGCTGATGGGGCTCACGCAGATGGTGATGCGGCTGTCCGATGAGACCCGGCAGGCCCTGCTGCAGAACCAGTCCCTGCTCTCCGCGGCGGGGGCGGACAGCGACGAGGCCGCTTTCATCTCCAGGCGCCTGGCTGGCGTCGCGTCCACGGTGCTGGAGCAGCTCGCGAAGTACCAGTACGTCATGTCGACGATGCTGCACGGCGAGCGCAGCACCCCTTTCCGGGTGCGGGGTGTCGCGGTGCACCAGGTGCTGGCCGACTACCACCGCCCCGACCTCCTGCCCGGCCTGGTCGCCGCGATCGACCGCAACCTCGGACGGCGGCCGGTCGGCGAAATCCTCAAAGCGCTGGACGGGGACGACGAGCGGCTCCCGGGCCTGGACGACATGCTGCTCGCCCATCTCACCGGCCACGCCCCGGCCACCGGGCCCGCCGGACCCGCCGAGGCGGCCGGCCGAAGCGAGGTGGGCTGATGTCCCTCACCGCCGCCGGGCCCCGGACTGCCCACTTGTCCCGCCTCGGGCAGAAGCTGCTGCCGATCCTGTACCAGCACCGCCTCGTCGCCACCAGCCAGCTACACCGGCTCCTGACCCCGCACACGAAGCGCCCGGTGTATCTGCTGCGCCAGCTCGGGCACCTGCGCACCATGGGCCTCGCGGATTCCACCGACCGGCTCACCGACCGGATGGGCCGCTGCGAACAGCTCTGGTACATCACCGCGCTGGGCTGCGAGATCGTCGAAGCCGCCGGCGAGGTATCGACGCGCGCGTACCGCATGAGCCCGAAGGCCGCAGCCTCCCAGCTCCAGGAGCACACCCTCGCCGTCGTCGACTCCGGTATCGCTTTCACGGACTGGGCCGGCCGTCTCGGCGACGAGTGCGGGCCGCTGGACTGGGAGCCGGAGCTCGCCCACCGTGTCCGCGAGGGCGACAGCCGGCTCGGCGACGACGCGTTCCTCGTCCCGGACGCGGTGCTGCGCTACACCCGCACGGCCGGGAAGCGGCGTCAGCTGCTGACGCTCTTCCTGGAGATCGACCGCTCCACGATGCAGGTGGCCCGGCTGGGCCAGAAGCTCGACACGTACGCCCGCTACGCCTCCTACATCCCGCAGCCGCCCGGCCGCCGCCGGCCGGTGAGCACCCGGGAGGCATGGCGCGAGCGGTATCCCGTTTTCCCGCGCCTCCTGATCATCCTTTCGGGGGCATCCGAACGCGTGCTGCGACGCCGTACCGAGGACCTGCGGGCACTGGCCTCCGCCAACCCCCGTATCGCGGAGGGAACCCGGCTCCGTGTGGGCGTCACCACGGCTGAACTCCTGGACAGGCACGGCCCATTCGCTCCTATCGTGATGCCGGTACTCGGCGACGCAGAACGCACCGATGTGCTGCTGACAGCGCATTCCGAGCCCGGAACGATCAAGTGAACCGGAATGCCTCACCAATGCCGACGAGTCGACAAAACCGGCTCCCATATTCGCAGCGACCCGCAGTCCTGCCGCCATTCCAGACGGACACAGAACACGCAATCCCGCACGCCGGGATCCCGCCACACGGGATTGTGCCGATTTACGACGGATGTCAAAGATCCGAACTACAAGAACAGGCTGGGCTGTTGGTGACTCTTTGCGTACTCTACGTACCAGACCGAATGGTCTCTTTACTTCGTCAGGTGTCCGGCAGAGCCGCCAGCCCGGCGGACTTGCGCAGATGGGAACGGGTTGTGGCATATGCGGCAGGACGTGGTGCGGCATCAACGCCGCGTGCTGCCTGTCACGCTCTTCGCAGACGAAACGACCGCTGTTCAACGACTGCATTCCTGCTCACGGCAGTGATCTTCTACGCCCGTCAGTCTCAATCACGAGCAATCCACGGCCAGAACCGAGCATCTCGCACGTTGTTCCATCGCAACGGCAGTCATTCACCGCCCGGGTGACTGCAGGCGGTCATAGAAGGACGGCAGGGGGAATCTTGCTCACTCACTACACACGGGGAGGCGTAATGGCACCGTCATCGAGTCATTGGCGTGGTGCACGGACAGTCGGCTACCGCGTTACCTGCTCGGCTCTCGCGGGGCTCTCATTGCTGGCGCTCGCAGCGTGCAGCAGCAACGGCAAGACGGCGGAAGCCAAGAGCCCTGGGCACACGCCCAGCAGCTCGCCCTCCGCGCCTCCTGCTACGGAGTCGGCAGATCCCTCGGCAGCTTCGAAGACCGCTGTGCTCTCGGTGTACGGGCGCTACTGGCAGGAGCAGGTGAAGGCGTACGCGAAGGCCGACACCAAGGGCACCGACTTGAGGAAGTACGCGACCAAGGACGCCCTGGGGCGTTCGATCGGCGATGCCCTGAGCCTGAAGCAGGCCGGCAACATCATGCGGGGTGCACCCCGCAGTGACGCCGATGTCACGTCCATCAACCTGGACAAGAAGATCCCCAGCGCAGTGATCAAGGACTGCCTGGACGTCTCCGGCTGGGAAACCGTTGAGAGCAAGTCGGGGAAGGTACTGCCCTTCGCCGATGACGCACTGACCCGCTACGAGACCATCGCGACGGCGGAGAAGTGGGGTGCACAATGGCTGATCACCAAGGTCGAGCCGCAAGAGCGCGGCTGCTGACGGCGCTTGTCCCGCTCACCATAGGGGCAGCCCTCACTTTCGCTGTTCCCGTCGCCGCCCACGCCGACGGCGGTCGAGGCGGCTCGGTTGGCGACTGCGCCGGGAGGGTCGGATTCGTATGTCTCTCCGTGCACGACCGCACAACCACCAAGCCATCAGCCGGCGGGAAGCCGAGGCCGAAGGGTAAAACCGGAACGAAGCCGGTCGAAGTGTGCGTGGTCGAGCGACTGCAGCCGCAGCCGCCGGCCAGCGACCCGGTATGGAACGGCCACTCACCGAAGGACGGGGCAATCTATCTCCGCATGTGCAACTGGCAGGCCGTCGGTGCGGCAGCTGCCGGTGCCACATCAGCCCCTCCACAGATCTTCTGGGCCGCCGCTCCGCCTGCAGTAACGGTCGATCCGCTCCAGCTCGCCCATGAGGCGGTGGACAAGATGAAGCTCACCGGCCCGGACATCGCCAGCCCGAGGGCCGACGGCGTGTATGCGGTCGGCGTACCGATGTGGTTGTGGGCGGATCGGGGCCCCACCACGTACGGACCGAACACCGCGTCGGCCACTGCTGGCGGCGTCACAGTCACAGCTACGGCCACGGTCTCCAAGATCGTGTGGGCAATGGGCGACGGAAGTTCTGTGACCTGTTCCAGTGCCGGGACTCCGTACAAGCCGTCGCTGGGCAAACGGCAGTCTCCGGACTGCGGTCACGTCTACCGGAAGTCGTCGAAGAACAAGAAGGACAACGCCTACCGCGTTGCGGCGACGTCAACGTGGTCGGTGGACTGGCAGGTGACCGGCGCGGGCGGGGAGAGCGGTCAGTTCACGGAGACGCGGGCATCGCAGCTCGATGTCGTGATCGGTCAAGTAAAGGTACTGAACTGATGGAAAGGCCGAACGTCCCGTGAGCACCCGCATTCCGCAGGTCCCCTCCCCTTCCCCCGCAGCAGGAGCGGCGCAGGGGCCGGGTGCGCCGCTGCGGCCCGAAACGCCGCTCGGCGGCGCCCCAGCACCGCGCAGGCGCCGGCGTTCCCTTCTCGTGGTGGGCACGCTGTGCGTTTTGACGGGCAGTCTGGCATTCAGCTGGATGCTGCGAAGCGCAGGCGACCGCGTCGAGGTCCTGGCGCTATCGCGTGATGTTCCGGTGGGACAGGAGCTGACGGCCGAGGACCTCACCGTGGCGGCTCTGCCCGCGGATCCGGCGCTGAATCCGATCCCGGCCGACGACAAGAAATCGCTGATCGGGCGGCGGGCCGGCACCGATCTGAAACAGGGCAGCCTGCTGACTTCCTCCCAGCTCGCCACCGGCAGTCTTCTGCGCAAGGACGAGAACCTGGTGGCGCTGGCGGTGGAGCGGGGGCACGCGCCGATCGAAGCGCTCGCGCCCGGCGACGTGGTGAAGGTCGTCTCGACTCCTGGGGCCGACGGCGAGGAGTCGAAGGCTCCGCCGGCCGAGATCGAGGCCCGTGTGGTGAAGGTCGGGCGTGCCAATGCCTCGGGTGCTGTCGTCGTGCAGGTCGCCGTACCCGGCGACGACAGTTCTCTGCTCGCCGCGCGCTCGGCAACCGGCCGGGTGGCGGTCGTTCTGATCTCCAAGGGGCGGGGCTGAGGCATGTCGTTGGTCGCGGTTGTTTCGGCGCATTCCTGCGGGTCGACGGTGACCTCGCTCTCGCTGGCCCTGGCCGGGGATCGCCCCACGCTCCTGGCGGAGTGCGGGGCCACGGTGGGCTCGGTCCGGACGGGCTACCGGGTGGGCGAGTGGGGCGGGGAGGTGGGGCTGTGGCATCTGGCGCAGGCCGACCGGCAGGGCCAGCTCCCGGAAGCCTTCGAGGCGCACCTGCGCCGTTTGGACCGGGACGGGAACCGGTTGTGGCTGCCGGGTCTGACCGACCCGTTGCAGGCCGCGGCGCTCGCGCAGACCTGGGAGCCGCTCGGCACGCTCCTGCAGGCGATGGACCAGCACGCCGGCTACGACGTGATCGCCGACTGCGGGAGAATTGTGCTGAAGCCGGGCGGGGTGCACACGTCCCTTTTCCCGGCCCCTTTGCTGTGGCGGGCTGACCTTGTACTCCTGGTGGTACGCAACACGATCACGTCGGTGGCGCAGACCAGCCCCGTGGTCCGTGCGCTCAAGGAGGCGCTGGAACAGCACGGCACCGGTGCGGACGCCCTGCGGCTGCTCCTGGTAAAGGATCCGGCGGGGAACCTGTCGTCCAACGAGATCGGGGCCCGGCTGCAGGTGCCGGTGGTGGCGGCACTTCCCTGGGACGAGAAGGCCGCCCGGCTGTTCACCCATGGATCGGCCCGGACGCCGAAGCTGTCGGCTCTGTCGCTCGTCAAGCAGGCGCGGGAGGAGTCACGGCGAATCGAGGTCGATGCCCGCACGCGGCGGGATCGGCTGGGAATGGGGCTGGCAAGGATGTCCTCCCCCGTGGTGGCCGGACTCGTTCAGCGCCTCGCCTCGCATCGCAGGCGGGGGTCGGTCGATGGCTGACCAGCAGACCAACGGGCACGGCCGGGCCGCCTCCCCGCTGCAGGGTGTGCTGCGCCATGCGCTTCGGCCCAAGGATGAGCAGGCTCCCAGCAGCCCGCCCTCCAGCCAGGTGCCGGGCGGGCACCGTTCGCCGCCTGGCAAGGAGCCGGGGCCGGAGTCGACCGAGTACGTGGCAGCCGCCCCTGGGGTCCTGCCGGTTGCCTGGTCGGTGATCAAGGCTCTGCAGGACGCGGTGGCCACCGACATCGTGGAAGCGGACGAGAAGCACCCGCTGCCGACGGAGGCCGACCGTGAGGAGCGGGCGGTGTCGATGGTGGCGCAGCGGGTGTCGGCCTGGGCGGTGGCGCATGCCCGGTCTGCTGCCCCGCTCACCGCCGGGCAGCTGAACCAGGTCCGTCAGGCTGTCCTGGACTCCATGCTCAAGGCCGGCCCGCTGCAGGTCTTCCTGGACGATCCGGATGTGGAGAACGTCGTGGTTCACGGCGACCGGACCACGGTGGACTACTACAACCGGCCGACCAAGGAGGTCGGTTCGGTCGCGGCGACACATGAAGACCTCATTGACCTGGTCAACCGTCTCGCGCAGCGTTCCGGGCACGGGGAGCGTCTGCTGTCGCCGGCCACGCCGATGGTCCATTTCCGGCTGCCCGACCGGTCTCGGGCGGTGGCGACCACCCTGTCGGGGCCGCCGTTTTTGGGCATCCGGCGCCACCGGGTCATGGATGCGCGCCTGCATGACCTCATGACCCTGGGCATGATCAGCCCTGCGCTCGGCGCGTTCATCCACGCGGTGGTCCTGGCCAAGAAGTCGCTGCTGATCTCGGGGAACATGGGAGCGGGCAAGACGACGTTGCTGCGGTCGGCGGCGCGGGAGATCCCGGCCGGTGAGCGAGTGATCACGCTGGAGACGGACCGGGAGCTCTACCTCGATGAGGATCCGCCCACCGGCGCCCACTTCGTGGCCATGGAAGCGCGGGAGTCCAACGGTGAGGTCGGCCGGGACGGCCGGCTCTCCGGTCAGGTCACGATCGCGGACATGTATCCGACCACTCTGCGGATGCTGGCCAGCCGCGTGATCGTCGGTGAGGTCCGTGGTGTGGAGGCCGCCTCCATGCTGGACGCGATGAGTTCCGGCGGCCGCGGTTCGATGTGCACCCTGCACGCCGACTCGCCGCGGCTGGTGCTGCCGCGGCTGACCCAGCTGTGCCGTCCTGCGGGCATGAGCCGCGAGGAGATCCACGAGCTGATCGCGAACTCGGTGGACTTCATCGTCTATGTGACGCAGCTCGACGAGACCGCCCGGGGCGGCCGGCGCCACCGGTTCGTCTCGCACCTGTGGCAGATCACCCCTGGCGAGGCCGGATCACCGTCGTTCACCGAGGTGTTCGCGCCCGATCCGGGATCCGGCGATCCGCGGGCCGTACCGCAGCTGCCGCCCAGCGGGGAGTGCATGGGGCAGCTGATGGACGTCGGGTTCGACCGGCGATGGCTGGAGCCGGTCCACGGCCGCTGGAACAAGGAACTGGAAGTGGTGAAGCGGCGATGAGCCTGGGCCAACTGTCCCTGCTGGGGTTCGCGTGCGGGGTTCTGCTGCTGGGCGGGCTCGCCCTGATCTGGCGTGGCTGGCGTCCGGGCGAGGAGAACCCGTCCCGTCGCCCGTCGGCCCTGCGTGATCGGATGATGCACGCCCATGCGTCAATGCCTGATGCATGGGCGCGGCGCTACCGGTGGATCGCGATCGGTTCAGGTGTCGCGACGGTGGTGGTGTGGGTGGCGACCGGGCGGCCGGTCCATGGTCTGATCGCCGGCGCGGTCGTGCTCGGGCTCCCCTGGATCTGGCATCCGGCCTCCACGTCGGACCGGCAGATCGAGCGGCTCGAAGGGCTCGCGGAATGGCTGCAGCAGCTCGTCAGCGTGCATGAGGCCGGAACGTCCCTGGAACAAGCGATCCGTGCCTCGGCGGCACGGGCTCCGCTGGCAGTACGGGAACCGGTCCGGCTCCTGTCCGCACGGCTGCGGACAGGGGTCTCTCCTGCCCAGGCGTATACCGCGTTCGGTGAGGAACTCCACGACGGGGACAGCGACAACGTGGTGCTTCTCTTCCTCAGCCACATCAAGGACCGAGGAGACGGACTCGGGTTCGCACTGAGCGAGATGTCCGAGCTGACCGGTGCGCGTGCCAGGGCGTTGCGCACGGTGGATGCCGACCGCGCCAAAGTCCGTACACAGACCCGCTGGGTGGGGATCATCTCCCTGATCCTGGCATCGGTGTTTGTGTTCAACCCCGACTACGGGTCGCCGTTCTGGACGGCCGGGGGACAGCTGTTCCTGATCGTGTGCGCAGGCGTGTTCGTCGCGGCACTGGTGCTTTTGAGAGTGATCGCGTCGGCCCCGGCCACCCCGCGGCTGCTGGTGTCCAGGAAGGCGGAATCATGATGATGCTCTCGACGCCGGCACTGCTGTGCGGCGCCATGGTAGGGGGCGGACTCGTCCTGGTCGCCCGCCAACTGCTGCCCGGCCGCCCCGATCTGGGCGCAGTGCTGGACCGGATGGAGACGACCGAAGCAGCCTCACCTCTCTCGGCCCCGGGCGCTGACGGCTCGGTCCGCTCCCGGAGCGACACCCTGACGCTGCAGGTCGGCGCCGCGGTGCTGGCCCGCAACTCCGTTCCTATGGCCATCCCCCGCCGGGACCTGGACCTGCTGGGGATCCCGGTCGCCAAGCACGTGGGGGACAAAGTCGTCGGGGCCGCCGGAGGGCTGGTGCTGCCCCAGCTCGGCGGGGCGCTGCTCGCCCTGGCAGGGACAGGACTGTCGCTGGCCGTCCCGCTGTTCGTGTCACTGGCGCTGGCGGCTTTCATGTGGTTCAGCGCCGACACGAACGTCAAGGCGAAGGCCCGCCGGGCACGCCGAGAGTTCAGGTACGGGGTGGCGTCGTTCATGGAACGGGCGCGGCTGGAGCGTGGAGCGAAGGCGGGCGCGGAGGCTGCACTGCACCGGGCGGCGGCGGTGGGTGACACCTGGGTCCTGTCCAGGATCAGGTCCACGCTCGATCACGCGAAGCTGGCCGGTATCCCGCCGTGGGAAGCACTCAAGACCCTGTCCGAACAGCTGGACGTTCCCGAACTGGCCGCCCCTGCCGAGACGTTCTCCATG
The DNA here is from genome assembly GCF_042731715.1 of Streptomyces sp. NPDC059832. Taxonomy (NCBI): domain Bacteria; kingdom Bacillati; phylum Actinomycetota; class Actinomycetes; order Kitasatosporales; family Streptomycetaceae; genus Streptomyces; species Streptomyces sp. NPDC059832. The sequence continues at coordinate 16,374 of NZ_JBHWIY010000058.1, forward strand.
GCCGGCGGCGAAGGGTCGTCCATTCAGACCGCCCTGGGCAAGCAGGCTAAGGCGCTGCGTGGCCGTCTGCTGACCGACGAGCTGGCCGAAGCGAACTCGGCATCGGAGCGGTCCGTCATCCCGGGGACGATCATGTTCGCGGTGGTCATGGCGATCGTCGCGTTCCCGGCCGGCTACATCCTGCTCGGCACCTGATCCACAGCGGGTCCGCCCGCTCAACACACATCAGAACAACGGAGGGGACAGATGAACCAGCACGACGAGGACACCAAGACGGGCAGCGCCTTCCGGCACCGGGTCCGTAAGGCCCTTGCTGAGCGCCGTCAGGCGATGTTCGGGCCGCTGGGTGATCTTGGCATGGAAACAATGGAGAAGATGATTCTGGCAACTGTGGTCATCGGCTGCGCCGTGGCATTCGTCGCCGTGTTCGGGACGAAGTTCCAGGAACTCCTCGCTTCCTTCCAGGCGGCGTTCTAGCCCATGAGGCACCAGTCATCATCCGGGAGTCGGCGCCGGGCCTGGATACGTGCAGCCGGGAGGGACGACGGGATGAGCACCCTGGAGCTCCTCATCGTCGCCCCTCCCCTGGTCCTGGTGCTCGCCGCCTTGCTGCAGGTGGGCCTGTACTACCTCGCCGAGAACAACGCCCACACCGCTGCCCGTAAAGGCGCGAACGCGGCCAGCGCGTATGAGGCATCGCTCGCCGACGGGACCTCACGGGCCCGCCAGTGGATCGCGCAGGTCGGCGTCGTCAAATCGGCGACGGTCTCCACGGCGGGCTCAACCGCGGACCGGGTCCGTATCACCGTGCGCGGCAACGTCTTCTCGATGGTGCCCGGTATGGAGCTGACGGTGGCACAGAGCGCCGAGCAGCCCGTCGAACGGGCCGACGTGACGCCATGACCACATGCACACGGCGCGCGGCACCGCGGGAGAAGAGAACAGGATCCGTGAACAGAACCACGGGCGATCGGGGCAGTTACACCCTGGAGTCCCTGCTGTGCCTGATCGTGCTGCTCCCGATCCTGGGCCTGATGGCGGCATGGGGGCTGGCCGGGGTGTTCGACAGCTCGGTCGACAACGCCGCCGCCGCGGCAGCCCGCGCCGCCTCCCAGGCTCCGGACGCCGACACTGCCTCTCAGCGCGGCCGGGCTGCAGCCGAGGCGGCGCTCACCCAGGACAAGCGGAACTGCACCGCACGCCACATCAGCATCGACACCTCCGGGTTCTCCCGGCCCGTCGGCGAGCCCGCGTCGGTGACCGCGACCGTCACCTGCACGATCCCGCTCGACCAGCTCGCGGTGCCGGGTCTGCCCGGCACCAAGACCCTCACGGCCAGTTCCACCAGTGCCCTGGACCAGTACGCCGACCGGACGGAGTAGACGATGCCGCCCGCACACCAACCACCAGGCCGGGGCCGAGGGCGTCGCGGCCAGCGGCTGCGCGGCCAGGACGCCGGGTCGGTCACCATGTTCTGGCTCGTCTGCTCAGTCGCGCTGATCGGCATGCTGGCCCTGCTCGTCGACGGCGGGGGCATCCTGCGGGCCAAGGCGCATGCCGATGATCTCGCTGCGGAAGCTGCCAGGGCCGCAGGCCAGCAGATCGACCTCTCCCAGGCGATTCCCGGTACCGCGCTCGTCATCGATCCCGACGCGGCCCAGCAGGCCGCAGAGGCGTTCCTGTCCCAGGCAGGGGCCCACGGCACCGTCACCGTCAGCGCGGACGGTACCCGCATCACGGTCGACGTCACCGGCACCTACACGACCGTGATGGTGTCGGCCGTCGGCTACACCGATGTACCGATCAGCGGCCACAGCAGCGCCGAGCTCGTACGCCAGATGGAAGGCTGACCGCCCATGCCACCCACACGCCTCCCCCTGCTCTGGGCCCGCGCCCTCGCCAGTCTGGCCGCCCTGGCCCTGCTGGTCGTCGGCGCACCGTGGCTGCTGTTGCGCGCGGGAACGCTTCCTGCGGGCGTCCCGAGCGCCGGCACCATCGGCGATGCTCTGACCGCACCGGACGACGGGCACGTGCTGTTCACCGTGCTCACCCTCGCCTGCTGGGCGCTGTGGGCATGGTTCGTGGTCTCCCTGGTCCTCGAAGCCGTATCCGTCCTCGGCCGGGCACGGCTGCCCCGGATCCGGGGATTCGGGTCCGGACAGCGGCTGGCCGGCGTGCTGCTCGGCGGGCTGCTCATGCTCCCGTCGGCGAACGCGTTCGCGGCGACTCCGGCCGCAGCCGCGACGGCCCCCGCACACATGCCTCTCCAGACAAGTCATAGCCCGGCCTCCGCGGCCACGCCCGCCCCTCAGACCACCGGCCCCATTCACACCGTCGGCGCCACAGGTGAGACGGTCTGGGATCTCGCGGAGCAGTATCTCGGTGACGGCCGACGCCACACCGACATCCGGGCCCTCAACCCGGACCTTCCTCAGAACGCGTTCCTCACCGAAGGAACCCGCGTCAGACTGCCCGCCGACGCCGGCCTTCGCCCGGCCGCCACGCACGCTGAAGCCTCCGGCTCCGCCACCTCCGGCAAGACCGCCACCGGCCGCGAACAGGACGAGACAGAAGACTCCGCTTCGTACACCGTCCGGCCGGGCGACTACCTGTCAAAGATCGCCGACGAGCAGCTCGGTGACGGGGACCGGTGGCCCGAGCTGTATGAGGCGAACAAGGGCGAGGAGCAGCCGAACGGGCGGGTCTTCGACGATCCCGACCGGATCTATCCGGGCCAGGAGATCGCGCTGCCCGGCCGCGGCTCCGATTCTGCAGACAAGCCGCCCGCACGGGACGGCCACGAATCGTGGAAGCCGGCTGAGAAGGACCCTGCACCGCCGACGCAGCCGGCCCCGGATGCCGAGCCGTCTGCGCCCGCCACTCCTTCCCCCGACCGGAGCCGGACGGCGGATCCGTCTGCCACGGTGACGCCCTCCCCCACCGCGAAGACGCCGGCGCCCGGCAAACCGACACCGGAAGCCACCGCCGCCGCCGAGGACGGACAGACGACGACCGGGATGCGGGCCGGCATGGTCGGCCTGGGAGCCACTGGGGTCCTGGCCGCCGGGCTCGTGGGCACCCTGGCCACCCGGCGGATCCTGCAGCAGCGCCGCCGACGCCGCGGCCTCCGCATCCCGATGCCGTCCGGCCAGGCCGCCCTCACGGAGATCGCGCTGCGCAGCGCGGACGCCGGCGAGGAGCTGACCATGCTGGACCGGGCGCTGCGTACAGCAGCTGCGGCGCTCGCCGAGGAGGGCCGGCAGCTTCCCGCCCTGGCCGCGGTGCAGCTCGGTACCGAGGGGGTCCGGCTGCATCTGGACGCGCCCGCCCCGGCGGTTGCCCCGTTCACCACCGATCCGTCGCAGAGCGCGGTGTGGTGGTGCCCGGCTAACTCCGGTGAACTGCTGCCCCCGCAGGAAAGCCGGGAGGTCGATCCGCCCTATCCGGGGCTGATCGCGCTGGGCGAGGACGACCAGGGCGCGATCGTGCTCGTCGACCTGGAGCACACCGGCGCGCTCCACCTCACCGGCGGCCTGCGCGGCGAGGTCCTGCGGACCCTCGCGCTGACGCTCGCGCTCTCACCGCTCGCCGAGCAGCTCGACATCGCGGTCGCCGGGGAGGACACCGCTCCCGGACTGGCGATGGTGGACAGCGACCGGGTCACCCCGTATCCGGACCTGGCCGACGCGGTACAGGTCCTGCAGGCCCATCACGCGGAGCAGCAGCAGGCCCTGGACGGGCCGGGTGACGGAGGCGACGGGGATGACGGGGCGCCGGATCCTTCGGTGGCGGAGATGGGCGGGCTGTGGCCGCTGGTCGTCGTCGCGGACCTGGATTCCTGCCCGGCACCCGAGGGAAACCGGGACGTGCTGTGGGAAGTGCTGGGGCAGCAGCCTCGGTCGGCGGTGGCCGTGGTCACGAGCAGCACCGCCGTTCCAGAAGCAGCGGGCGGAGCATGGTCGGTGGACACCGATCTGCCGTACGTCACCGTTCCGGGCACCTCGATCAACGTCGCACTGTCGGTGTGCTCCGACGCCGAATACGCCAGCATCCTGGACGTCGCACTGACCGCGGACGCACCCGGCGACGTCCCCGCCCCGGTACAGGAGCTGGCCGCGGAGCCGGCCGCGGCGGTGCAGTCGGTGGAGAGTCCCTCTCCCGTTGCCCATGCGGAGACAGGGGCACCTTCCGCACGTGAGGCCGCCGAGCCGGTGAGCAAGCCGGGGCTGATGGCCGCGTTCGCCGATCTGGAGGACGACGACACCGACGAGGAAGACCCCGCTGGCCCGGGGCCGCTGCCCACCGCATCACCGTCCCCCGGAACTCCCGTCCTGCCGTCGTTGTCCAGCCCCGCCCCCCGGGTCAGCTCCCGGATCCCCGCACCCACCAGCCCGGAAGAGGCGACGCCCGCTCCCGACGCGGTCGTCCCTCTTCCCAAGCAGCCCACCGGAGCCGGCGCCGCCGACGGCCCGGACCGCCCGCTGGTGCAGGTCCTCGGGACAGTCGATCTCCTCGGCGCCACCGGCACCATCAAGTCCAACCGGCGCACCCTCGCGCTGGAGATGACGGCCTGGCTGGTCCTTCACCCCGGGGCGAACCACCACCAGCTCGACGAGGTCCTCGCGCCCGGCGGGATCGTCACCCGCGACACACGCAACACCCGCCTCGGAGACGTACGCAGGTGGCTGGGCGCCGACGCACAGGGCAACAAGCACCTCCCCCACGTGAGCACCCAGCCCGACAAGCTCTACCGGCTGGCCGGTGTCGACTGCGACTGGGACCGCTTCCAGCAGCTGGCCCACTCCGGCCGAACCACCGACGGCCCGGCCGGGGAACAGCTGCTGCGCCAGGCGCTGGAACTCGTCCACGGCCGGCCGTTCTCCGGCATCCCGTCCCGCCGGTACGCGTGGGCGGAATCCCTGGCCCAGGAAATGATCTCCGCGATCGTGGACGCGGCCGACGACCTCGCGGAGCGGTACCTCGCCCGCGGGGACGCACGCAACGCCCTGTGGGCAGCGACCCGCGGCCTGGACGTCGCGCGGGAAATGGAGTGCCTGTGGCGCCACAAGTTCCGGGCGCTGTCACTGCTCGGTGAAGAAGCCGCGCTCGAATCGTCGGTCCGCCAGCTCGACGAACTCCTCCTGGAGCTGGGCTCCTCCATGGACGAGGAGACCGAGCAGATCCTCCGCCTGCTGTAGCAGGCTGGGCCGTCGGCTACCCCTGCGCAGCAACGGCCGAGGGATGCCTCACCCGAGGCTGCGCGGGTGCCGGTGAACGCCGAAGGCCCTGCATTTCCGAGCGAAGTGCAGAGCCTTCGGCGCACCGGCCAGCTACAGGGAAAGCGCGCTGACCCAAATGCTGACCCAGTTGGAAAACTGCAGGTCAGCACATGCCAGCATATGGCTGTGCGCGGCAGGGGCCGTAGGGTCCGGCCGGGGCTGCGCTTATGTCACGTCACGCCGTTTCCTTGCGCTTGGACTTGGCGGCCTGGCGTTCCTCGGACGCTTTGGCGAGCCAGCCGGGGTCGACCTTGTTGATGAGGTCGCGAAGGTGCTGCACGTTAATGCCTGACTCCCGGGCAACGGCGGAGACGTGGCCGTACACGGTCGACTTCATGGCTTCAGTGACGGCAGCTTCGTACAGCTCGGCCCTATAGCCGTCGGCAACCTTCTCCGCCTTCTCGACTCGCTTCCGCAGTGCGGCAAAATCCGGTTCGCTCATGGGGCGAGGGTGACACACCCACAACCACACTTCAAGTTTCACTGAAAGCTTGGCTGTCGTAGAGAGGAGACCGCCCGCCACCCTGACGCGGCACCCGCTGCCACTGAATGGACCAGAACCGCCCCGGCCACATCCGGGAGACCGGCCTCCTGCTGGGCGGCCACCTCTGCCGGCGCCCGCCCTGAGCGGCCCGCCACGCCCGCAGCGCCGGCCACGAGTGCCCGGCACAATGACAGACCGTCACACAGCACAACCGGAGACGCGGCTACGTTCCACCCCTCGCCGCCCGGATCCCCGACCGCCGAAGGCTCCCGCAGCAGGGTGGTAAACCCACTCACCAACCCAGCCACCGCGCCGACCGCAAGGCCACGAGAAACGTGGAAAATTCCACCCCCCGACCGCGCCCGTCGCAGCGACACCGTGCCCGTTTTCCACCTGGCCGCTCCCACACAGAACGACCTGTCCCCCACCGCTGGCCGCAGCCTGCCGACAGCACCACCCACCCTCTCGACGAACAGCGACAGCAGCACGGAAGACGCGAGCGGGGGATGACCCAAACGCTGACCCACACTGGAAAACCGCAGTTCACAGCGTTCCACCCCCTGAGCCGACGCCAGGCCTCACCCCAGCGCTCCCCGGCCGCACACCCGCTGCTCCAATGCCGGAAAGCAGTGGCCCCGGATGCGCCTGCGGGACCAGGACAGCAGACGGGGGTGGGGGGGGGGGGGGGGGGGTCCCCCCCCCCCCCCCCCCCCCCCCCCCCCCCGCCCCCCCCCCCCCCCCCCCCCCCCCCCCCCCCCCCCCCCCCCCCCCCCCCCCCCACACCCCCTCTCCCCAAGCCCGGAAAGGAGGGGCCCCGGGGGGCGCTGGGGGAAAAGGAGGGGGGGGGGGGGGGGGGGGGGGCCCCCGCCCCCCCCCCCCCCACCCCCGTGCAGCGCTCCGGGCAGCTCGCCCGCATTCCACAGCGGTGGAACGTCACACGCTGGCAGCCCGCTTGATCGGCCCGAGATACTTCCGCACCGTGCCCTCCTGGTAGCCGCAGCGTTCCGCCAAGACCGGAGCAAGAGCCTTCGCCGAAAGCTGCTGCTCCTCCGGTGACAACTTTCTGTAATGGAATTCCACCCGCGCCGGGCCGGTCAGGTGAGAGCCGTCCTGCTGCTCGGCCTCCTGCTCGACCTCGCCCTCACGGATGTCCGGGGCCGACTCCTCGGTGTCGGGCTCGTCCTCGTCACGGGGCTTCGGGACTCGCACCTGGACGATGCTGCGGCCGCTACTCTCCCGCCCGGACGCGTGTACGGCATGCCGATCCGTCGGCAGCGTTTGATCCTGCTGGCCAGCGGCGAACCGTGGCGGTGCACCGAGCTGCTCCTCCGGGTCGTCATCGGGTCCGCTCGGGAGAGAGCCCTGACCGTCGCTCTCCTCACCCTCGTGATCGGGGGCCGTCTCGACGGTCTGGTCCGCTTCCGCCCGTGCCGGACCGGCCTCGCCGGGGTTGTCGTCGCCGTTGTACTGAGCTCGGTGTTGAGGAGCAGGCCCAGTCCCGTCGTTGCCCTGTTCATGCTCCTGGAACAGGACGACGTAATCCCGCAGTTCGTCTGCGGTGACGGGCTGCCCGGTGGCGCCGAGGATGCCGTCGCGCTGGTACACGTACTCAGCGAGGGCGTCGGCGTCGGGGTACGAGCCTCGTTCCGCCGCGTACGTGAGCCAGGCGTTGTAGAAGTAGTCGGTCCATGTCTCTTCTTCGGATGCGTCCTGGGAAGCACCGGGGCCGGACCCGCCGTCGGGTGCGGGCGCGCCGCGCTGCTTGAGCACCTGAAGCAGGGGCCTGAGCTGCTCGTCGGACAGCGGGTCTCCGGCTGCTGTGGCGATGCCGTACCTGTCCTGGAGCCAGAGTGCGAACTGCGCACTCGTCGGCTCGGAACCGTAGGCGCCAATCCAGGCCCGGTAGGCGTCCGCGAGACGTCCGCCGGCCCTGGCATCGTCCGGTGTTGGCTCGTGCGGCCGTACAGCGGCTACTGAAGGCACCTGGAATGACGGATGCGGTTCTCCGGCACGCAGCTGCGTAAATTCCTTCTTCTGCGCGGCAGGGCTCTCAAGGGCGGGACTCAGCCTCTGCTTCGGGACCTGGGTGGTCAGGGTTGGGTCCGGGGCGAGGGGCAGCAGGGCGGGTTCGATGCCCGCGGCGGCAAGGCCGGCCGGGGCGGTTTCGGCCAGCGGGACGCCGTACTTCGCCAGGCGCAGCGGCATCAGGGACTCGACGGGGGCCTTGCGGCGCCAGTTGCGGCCGAAGCGGGCCTGGAGGCGGGCCTGGTAGATCAGCCGGTCCTGTTCGAGCTTGATGACCTGCTCGTAACTGCGGAGCTCCCAGAGCTTCATGCGGCGCCAGAGCCGGAACGTGGGGACGGGGGAGAGCAGCCAGCGGGTGAGGCGGACGCCCTCCATGTGCTTGTCGGCCGTGATGTCGGCGATCCGGCCCACCGCGTGGCGGGCGGCCTCGACGGAGACCACGAACAGCACCGGGATGACCGCGTGCATGCCGACGCCGAGCGGGTCGGGCCAGGCCGCGGCGCCGTTGAAGGCGATCGTCGCGGCGGTCAGCAGCCAGGCCGTCTGGCGCAGCAGCGGGAACGGGATGCGCAGCCAGGTCAGCAGCAGGTCCAGGGCGAGCAGGACGCAGATGCCCGCGTCGATGCCGATCGGGAAGACCAGCGAGAAGTCCCCGAAGCCCTTCTGGAGGGCGAGTTCGCGCACCGCCGCGTACGAACCCGCGAACCCGATCGCGGCGATGAGCACCGCTCCGGCGACCACGAGACCGATGAGTATCCGGTGGGTGCGGGTGAGGTGGAGCGAAGTGCTGTTACTCATGCCTCCGCTGTCCCTCCTGTATCTGCATCATCTGGCCACACTCTCACGATGGTTGGCCTGGTCCACGTGTTCGACGAAGGAAGCCTCAGGTTGTCAGCGAATAGTGATCACGCAGGCGGTGGAGCTGGTCAGGTGGAGGTCTCAGGTCCCGGCGCCCAGGTGGCGGGAGCGGGCGGTCCTTGAGGGGCAGTTTTACGCGGTAAAAACTGCGTGACTTTTACCGCGTAAAACTGCCCGAGCCCTCGTAGTCGTTCGCTGGGCCCTGCGCCGGGTCTCTGCGGTCGTGCCACGTGCCCTGCGGTGGTCGTGAGGCGCGGCGGGCGGTCGAGGGCAGCATGTGCCGCCGTCCGGAGACCTGCCGCAACGAACTCGGCCGCCCACGGCCCGCTGACCTGAGACGGCGACCGAGGGCGCCGACTGGAGCGACCGCTGGTTCAGCCGCGACCTTCAGGGCGCCAGGCAGGCCGGGCTGATGCACGGCGCGTACCACTTCTACGGCCGCACCCCGGGGGCCGCACAGGCCCGCAACTTCGTCAACGCGATGAAGGCGGCCGGCTACAGCGGCAAGCGTGCGGGAGAGCTGCCGCCCACGCTCGACCTGGAGCTGGACAAGGCCGGGCGCTGCCCGGGCAACTTCAGTACGGCCGGTGTCAGGACGTTCCTCGACGTCGTCACCGCGCAGATGGGCGTCAAGCCGATCGTCTACACCAACAAGCCGTTCGTCGACACCTGTATGAACGGGAACAGGTCGATGTTCGCGGGCTACGTCCTGTGCCGTGGGCGAGCGCGCCTCCTGTGTGACCGGCAAGGCGTCGGCGGAGCCTTCCGCCTGACGTCTTCGCGTGGGAGGCAGCAGAACACGAGGAGGCTCTCACCCGTCTCTGGGCCTGCGTGTACGCCCTGCGGGCCGAGCTGCTGGCTGTCGAACGTCAAGTCAGCATGGACGACCCCAGCGGCGCCACGGCGGACGCTGCACTTTGGCGGTACGGACAGATACACGCCCAGGCCCGCCACTACCAGGCTGCGTACGGTGGCGAGCTGCTGCCGGACGGAGCTGCGCCGCACGACCTCGCGGATCTGGCGGGCTGGACTCCCGCGTTGTCGCCGACGCAGACGCTGCTTGTTGCCGACGCGGCGTCGGCTCCGACTCCCGGTCTCTTCCTTGAGGCCATGCGCGCCGCTCCAGGGGGATCCGACTTTGTGACCACCTGGCGGACCGCTCTGACCACCGATCCCGACGATGAGGAGACCACCTCATGAGCACCCCTCAGGGCAGCTCCGAGACCACAGCCCGCCGCTACGTCATCACCGGCGGCCCCAGCGCGGGCAAGGAAGCGCTCTTCGAAGCAGTTGTCGCCGTCGGCCTTCCCGCGACCGACGGCGAGCCGGCGAGGGAAATCTACCGTCGGCACCGCGAGCGTCTGGGGCGTCACCTGGAGGTCGGCGACCGTCGCGACTACTCCCGTGAGGTCCTGCAGGCGTTCGTCGACGAGTACTGCGCGCACAAGACCGGGCCGCGGTTCTACAACTGGGGCATCCCCGACGGCTACGGCTGGGATGCCTTCTTCGGGCTCTCTCCGTACCCGGAGCTGGAAGAGGCCACCCGCATCTACCGGTACGACATCGTGTTCGTCCTGGACCCGCTGACCAATTTCGAGGACGAGAGCGATGTCGTGTTCGCCAAGGACCGCGAGATCCGGCGTGTCCACGAACTGATCGTGCAGGGCTACTACGACGCCGGCTACGAGCCGCTGTTCGTGCCCGCCGACGACGCCACCAGCCGCTTGGAATTCATCCGCGCCAACATCCGCCCGCCTCTGTAGGGAGAATCATGTCCGCGCACACAGCACCGACCCTGGTCTCGCCTAACAGCGTCCTCGCGAATGCCCTCCTGCGCACCATCGACATGATCCGACCCCGCGTGCAGGCGATGCGGCCCCAGCGCATTGAGTTCGTCGTCGGCACACAGATCAATGGGGCCCCGCACCTCGGCACGAACCTCGTCCAGGCATCTGCGTTCCTCCTCGCCCAGCAGGCCCGGCGCACATTCCGTACGGACACCGCGGTGAACTTCGGGGCGCTCGACAACGCCCCTCACGACATCGTCCTGGATCCTGAAACCCACCACGCCTACCAGCAGACGTATTTCCACGCGCTCGGCAAGGACGGAGTTGCCAATCTGATAGATGGCTACTACCGGCCCTTCTTCGACTCGTTGTCGGACGCCACCGACGTCGAGTACGGCACCGGGACGTACAGCGACCAGCAGGCCAGCCCGCCTTCAGGGCCGAGTTCCTGCGACCCCTGGAGGTTCTGGACGACCTCCGGTGGTGGCTGAACCCGTCCACGGGCGTCGTCCACACGCGGCTGCCCTGCCCGACGTGCGGGTGGGCTGAGAAGCGGGCCGAGCGGACATGCCTGGTCCGGCTCGACGGCGACGGCGCTGTGTTCTCGGCGATCTGCCATGATCACGGCCCGTACGAGCTGTGTATCGACCCCATGGACGGCGGTTACCTGGACCTGGCCACCCTGTACCGCAACGTCGTCAAGGAGCGTTCCTTCACCCGGAACACGAGCACCCTGCACGTCATGCTCAAGGGTGGTGACTGGGCATTCGGCTGCCAGTTGGTCGACGGAGCGCTCGCCGAGCTCGGTACGCCGGCCCGTGCCATGCCGGTCCGGATCTTCACCCCACAGGTGCTCTCCGACACTGGCGGCAAACTCTCCAAGTCCCTCATCCGGGCAGCGGGGAAGATCACAGATTTCCCCGGCGTCGAGCCGTGGATGCTCTCCACCACCGAGTGGCCGGGCACCACTGACCAGTACGTGGATGCCCTCCTCTGGATGGTCAGTCACCTGCTCACCGACCCCAAGCACTTTTTCCGCAGCTTCACCTCACAGGAGTTAGGACGTCTCATGGCCTCGCGCCCCTCCCGCCTCGCCACAACCCCCCGCGCCCGGGACATGCCGATCTACAAGCAGTACTACGACCTCATCGCCGCTGGCACGAAGACCATCGAGGTCCGCGTCGCCTACACGTCGATGCAGCGCATCAAGGCGGGTGACCAGATCCGCTTCACGTGCCGCAACGAGGCGACACTCACCCGGGTGAAGCGCGTTACCCGGTACACGTCCTTCACAGAAATGTTCGACCACGAGAGCGCGGCCGCGATCAACCCGACGACCACCCCCGAGGAGCAGCTGCGCGCGATCCGGGACATCTTCCCGGCCGAGAAGGAAGCGCTCGGGGTCCTGGCCATCGAGGTTGAGAAGGTCGAGTCCTGGTGACCGCTGACCGGCCCCGGCGGATTCTGACGGTGTGCACGGGCTGCCACTGCCGGGCACCGCTGGCGGCCGCCGTGCTCGCCGCGCGGGGCGGTGACGCTGTCGAAGTACGATCTGCCGGCATCCGCGATTGGCACGTAGGCCGCGGTGCCCACCCCGTCATGATCGAGGTTGCGGCCGAGCACGGTTACGACTTGAGCGGCCATCGTGGGGTCCAGGTCAGCGAGAGCCTCCTCGCTTGGGCGGACGTGGTGCTTGCCATGGACGCCAGGATCCTGGAGGCCCTGCGGGACCTGGCCGGTCGGAAGTCTGGTCCGGAACTGAAGCTCTACCTGGGCGACAATGACGTCCCCGACCCGTGGGAGAAGCCACGCGAGGCGTTCACCGAGTGTGTGACTGCGGTCGAAGCCGGCGCGCACCAGCACCTGGCACTGACGTAGACGGCCGTGGGCGGCTCCTGCCGCCGGGCAGTTCGCTCAGATATGGCCGCCGACCGACTGGGTCGGTGGCCATATCGCTGCCCGATGTGGTCCGGGGTGGGGCGCGGAGCGCTGCCGAGGCGCGGCCCGTTGCGGCAGGAGGAGGAGGTTCCCCGTCGCTCGCTGTTGATGCGGCTCTGTGTTCGCTACTGCGCACTGCCCATCGCCGACCGCCGGCCGTCGGGTTACTACACACGGCAGCATCCTCGTCCTCGCCCACAACCACGACCGGGTTGAGTCCCATCGCCGGGCCAGGTCTTCCGGGGCGCGATTCTGCTGAGGGCCAGCCTGATCGGGCCCGCACCGCCCCGCAGCAGTTTCGGGCAAGACCGTTTGCCGGACGTGCCCGAAGCTCTCGTGGTTCAGCTAGCGGCTGTCAGCACCGTTACGCGCTGCCCCGTCGGGACGACGAGGGTTGCTGAGCCGTCCTCGTCCGCGGTCAGGACGAAGCCGTCAGAGCTGTGCTCGTTGCTCGACCACCTGTGTGTGGCCAGGTTACGGCTCTGCAATGGCTATGAGGTGACCCCCGTGGTGTGGACACACCTGACAATGGATCTTGATGGTCCAGGAAGGTGTAGATCCACATGGCAAGGCCCTCGAAGTACAGTGC
>NZ_JBHWIY010000059.1:0-28194 GCF_042731715.1 Streptomyces sp. NPDC059832
GTTCCGTCACAGGCGTACCGGCCTCACGGCCCGCCAAGACATCGCCGTACGGTCACCAGTGACAGCCCTCACTCCCCTGACCAGGTAATCCTCACCCAGTGACCAGCGTGCTGCGGGTGCCGCCCCCGGCGCCCCGATCGGTGTCGGCGGGGTGGACTTCGAGGCCGTCGAGCTGGACGCGCCCGTGGGCGCCACGCTGCTGCTGTACACCGACGGCCTGGTGGAGTCCCGGCTGCGGGACGTGTGGACCGGGGTCGAGCAGTTGCGCGAACGGCTCGCAACCGCTGCCCATCGAGTTGGCCCTGGTCGAGCGACCAGTACCCGGCGCGGACGCCGACGGACTTCATCTTCGAGATGAAGTCCTTCACCGGCCGCATGACGAAGGGGAGCCGGAACAAGGTCGGGGAATCGCCAGCAAGGGCAGCTCAACTGAACCCCGCCCCCGCCTGATCCCGGCCCGGAAACAGGCCGCGACGGAGCTCGCCGCGCGCTGACCTCACACAGGCCGGCAACAGGAGCATCCGGACAGGTCCCCACCACCAGCCCCATGCCCCATGCGTCCGGGCCTCCATCGACGGCGACCGTGGCGATGCCGAAGCCAGCGCGAGCGACGCCGACAGCGGACAGTCGCCGACGAGAGCGCTCAGACTGGCCAACCACAGCGCTCAGCGTGCGACACGAAGTCGCTCCAGGTAAGTGAGGACAGCCACGTGAAGGAGGTATCGATCGGCTGAACTTCGGGCCGGTGTCCCAGGCCCGTCCTCGTGCTCCCATGCGTCGCTGGTAACGGCGGGGTGTGAAGCGGAGCGTTCAAGCCCAAGAGCGTCCCGGCCATCGGGGTGCAACAGGCGAGGGGAAGGCTGGACGGGTGAACGCAAGTGAACCTTTGATGATGCCCCGTGACTTTGAGACCGCGTCGATGGCGTGTTGGCGGCGGTCACAGGACCCGGTGCTGGAAGGCACCAAGTGACCTTCGGGTAACTGAGCCCGGAGGGAGGACACCGCTGGTCCCGTGGTAGAGGGGGCGCCCACCCCAGCCGCGTCTTACTGGTGCGGAACGTGGAAACCCCGACGGGGTCCAAGCCCCGGCTTGGTGGGCCGACCGCAAGGGAGGTTGAAGTCCCCTGCGGGAGAAGGAAGATCCACGAAGCGAAGGCCGGCAGGCCGAAAGGCCGGAGGAAACCGGGAGATCGGGACCTTCACCCGCTCTCGCATAACTCGCCGGATACGGGCCCTGGCGGCCCGGCCTGAAAGGGTGCCCACGTGGATCAGGTGAGCCTTTGAAGTCACCACTGCAAGGAAGCCGGAACCGAGGGACAAGTTAGACACCGAAGGCGAACATGGAGGTCACGGCACCTGTCGTGATGCCCTCGCCTGCGGTGAACGGACCCGAGGGCGACTTACTCGACTGGCACGGCATCGACTGGGCCACCTGCGAGGAGAACGTACGGCGGCTGAGGCAGAGGATCTTCAAGGCAACGCAGGAAGAGGACTGGAAATCGCACGGGCGGAAAGCTGATCATCAAGCCGGGCACAGCGGCTTGCGCGGGGCTCCGGGTGCGACTGCGGACCGAGGTGAAGGCCCTGCATGGGGCCAATGCCGAGGCCGTGTTGCGCAGGCTGACCCCGATCGTTCGCGGTTGGGCTGCCTACTACCAGGCGGTGGCATCCAGCGACGACGTTCTCGTCGTTGGATCACTACATGTGGCGCCTGACCTTCAAATGGGCCGGACGAAGCCACCGCAACAAGTCGGGGCACTGGGTCGTGGACCGGTACTTCGGCGGTTCCACCCGTCCCGGCGAGACCGGTGGGTGTTCGGCGACCGCGACAGCGGCGCCTTCCTCATCAAGTTCGCCTGGACCGGCATCGTCCGCCACCAGCTCATCAAGGGCGGAGCGTCCCCGGACGACCCCGCGCTGACCGAGTACTGGCGGGATCGCCGCCGCAGGAAAGCGCCGCCGCCGATGGACAAGACGAGTCTTCTCCTGGCGGTCCGGCAGCAGGGGCTCTGTCCTCTCTGCAAGCAGGCGCTGATCGTCGGAGCCGAATACGAACCGGACAGCCCACGCGAGTGGATCAACTGGTTCGCGGCCTCGAAGAAGATGCTCCACAAGCATCACTTCACCTGCCGGCGAGACGGCGGCACGGACGAGCGGAACAACCCTCGCCTCGTGCACTCCGAATGCCACCGCCAGCACCACGCTGGCGACAGCAAACGGCCACACAACCCTGCTGACCTGCGAAGCCCTCGTGGCTTGCTTGAGCCGGATGCACTGAAGGTGCACGTCCGGTCCTGAGGGGGCCGGGTCACGGCAACGTGATCCGGCTACCCGACCACACTCCCGGCCCCCACCCGGGAGGCGCTCAGCCCACGACTCGCTGCAACATGACTCAAACCAGTTCGGGCTGCGGTTCGCGTCGCGGTTCCGGCAGATACGCCGACGCGGCCTTCCGGTCCCACAGCTTGGTGGTCCGTACGTAGCCGTAGACCACTGAGGTCATCGCCAGAATGAGCAGCGGCCCGAACACCCACGGATGTCCGGCCATCTCCACCGACAGATAGCGATACGACGCCAAGAGCCCAGCGAAGACCGCGGCGCCGTAGGCGACCAGCTGGATTCCCGACCGGTCCCAGCCACGGTCGAGCGACCGCAGTGCCGCCTCGATCGTGAGCGTGAACACCACGCCGGCAATGATGTCCGCGCCGTAGTGGTAGCCGAAGCCCAGCGTTGCGCCGAGCGTGGCAACCAGCCAGAACGCGCCCGCGAATTGCAGAATCCGTGGCCCCTTGCGGGAATGGATGAAGATCGCGGTGGCCCACGCCGTGTGCAGGCTGGGCATGCAGTTGCGCGGAGTGATCTCGTCGAATGTCATGTGGTGCGGGGTACCGATCGGCGGCGGCGTGTCCGGCCACAGGTTGGCCACCGCCCAGTGCCCCCCGTCCGCGCCGTAGGCGAAGATCGGTCCGACCACCGGGAAGATCATGTAGATGCCCGGCCCGAGCAGGCCGATGACCAGGAAGGTGCGTACCAGATGATGGCCCGGGAAGCGGCGCTCGACCGCCACGTTGCGCAGCTGGTACAGCGCGACGACGACCGCGGCCACCGCGAGCTGAATGTAGACCCAGTCGAGAACGTGGGAGCCGACCGTGCCAGTAGCCGCGACAATCCGGCCTACCAGCCACGACGGGTTACCCAACGCATGATCGGCGGTTGCCACGTACTGGTCGAGCACCGCCGGGCGGGTCTTCGACGTGATCAGCAGCCAGGTGTAGCCGGTCTTGCGGCCGGCCACCAGTAGCAGGGCCAGTCCGACGCCTTTCAGCAGCAGGACGCGGTCCCGGTCGGTGCGGCGCGTGACAGCGATGACGGCACAGGCCAAAGTCACCCACAACGCGCCGTTGCCGAACATCATCTCGGCGTCGACCGCCCACCGCACGAGCCAGAAGACGACGTCGATGCCGATCGCGGCGCCGGCCGCGATGAACCGCTGCCGCCAGGTGAGCACCACCATCATCAACGCCATACTGACGTACAACACCGTCCCCGATTTGGGGGCGAATATCACCTCTCGCGCCTGGTCGGTGATCGGCCCCGGCTCGCCGTACCGACGCGCGGCGACCTCCAGCGCAATGAGGAATCCGAGGGCCGCCACACTCACCGCGACCCACAGCATGACGCGTGGTTGACGCCATGCAGCGAATCTAGTTCTGCCGTCTATTCGCGAAAACATTCGCGTTACCGTAGATATCAATTTCAGCCGCTTTGTCATATTTCAATGTGATCGTTGCGAGCTCGAACATGCTAACGGAACGGGTGGGTTTCGCTGATCACAGGTACGCCGAATACAGCGATCAGCTCCCCTTTCCCCGCGGCCACGGCGGACATGAAACGCCGCGCGCCCCGCACCAGGGGCATTGCGCAGTCGTGAACGGGCCGGTTCGTCTGCCTCATGCGTGACGTGGCGTCATGTCCCGGCCTGGTCCGGGATGTCCCCCGGGAAGCAGAGCAGGCACGGTGCCGGTGATCATGTGGTTGTCGAAGACCCAGGAGGACCGAGCGAGACCGTGCCTGCCCGGACATCATCGCCCATGCCCTCCGGGAGAACGCAGCGCTCAGTTGGTGGCCGAGAGCGATGTAGCACTGGTGTGCGGCGAGACGCTGGCGAGCCGACGCTGGAGGAACTCATTGAGGCGGCTGCGGAACACGACACCCGTCTGGTGATCTTCGCCGTGACCGGATGTCACTTCGCGGAGGAGTACTGCCGTACGTTCGGCGTCGACACGGTCGTCGCCGAGCCACAGCCGCAGTACCTGTTCCAGGGCCCCTCGACATTGGAGATCTGCAGGAAAGACGTCCTCGGGCAATCCCTCCATGGTGAGCACTGAACGAAGTCGCCGTGCGAGGTGGAAGACGACGCCCGGAGGCGGCGATTCGTCTCCGGGGTGCTCCCCATCCTCCTGGCCGCAGTCCTGTGACGAAGCACCGGGACCGCGGCGAACTTCGCCCCGGCAGAAGCCTCCGCCTTCTCCATCGGCGCGGCCAACATGGGCATTGGAGGCCTGGTGCTCCTGGCCGCCGCCGGTCGTTCCGTGTTTCCGTTGCTGCGCGGCGGACCCCGCGTGTGGCGAACCATCGTGGCGGGTGCCGTCGCCGTGGCGGTGTACCCCTTGGCCTACTACAAGTCGGTGGACCTCACCGGTATCGCGATGGGAACCGTGGTCACGGTCGGCTCGCCCCCGGCGTTCACCAAACTCTGCGAGGTGATCGGGGAAAGAGCACTGCCGCATGCGAGGTGGGTGGGCGCGAGCGCGGTGTCCACCCTCGGCGTGGCCCTCGTCGTCCTCGGACAGCGCCACCCCGACGAAGGGTCACACGGCATCTGGGAAACAGCCACGATCATTCTCCCGCCCGACGATCCGTGATCGGCTCAGCGCATATGGATTCCACCGCACGTTCCCCCTTCATCGGCATCCTTCGTACTCATCCCCGCATACGGCTGGGCTCATCCCACACCCACACCAGCGGGCGATGCTTGGCTACTCGTCAGTGGCTGGCGTTACGTGTGCTGGCGACGCGATGGCACGTGGAGATGGCTGAGGCCGAGTGGGAAGGACCCGGATGTTGGAGGACCAGTCCGCGAGCTGCTTGCGAAGCTGCCGGTTCTCCATCTGTGACTGGCACAGCGCGCCAACGAGCGCTTCGACATCGACCCGCAGCTGTTTGTTTTCCTCGGCGTCGGCTGCGCGCAGTTCCTTCAGCTTGACCACCTGCTTGCGCAGCCGCTTCTCGGCATCCGGCGTTTCGCCACGCACACCACCCTTACCTCATCCGGGTCACGGTGAGGGTGCCGTGCCGGCCGGACCCGGTCAGCACCTCCACGACCGGGTCCGTCTCCACCCGCGTATACGGCTCGCCCTCCGCCCGCCGCTTCCCCACCAATTCGGCGGGCAGGTCGTCCTCCGGATTCCGCCACATGCCGGCGCCCACCACCCAGGCCTCCCGCCGACGCAAGCGGACTGGGGTGGGGTCAGCGGGCATCTGCTCGGGCAGTGGATCGCCGAGCAGCGACGCGCCTACGCGGCCGGGATGCTGGCGGCCGGGCGGGTCGCCGAGCTGGAGCAGTTCGGGATGGTGTGGTCGGAGCAGGAGGCGGCCTGGGCGGACGGGGTCTCCGTCGCCCGCATGTACGCCGCCGTCCACGGGCGCTTCCTCCCTCCAACCACCGCGGTGTGGGAGGGGCATCCGATCGGGGTGTGGGCGAAGAACGCCCGCGCGGCAGCGCGTAGGGCGCGGGAGAACGAGGAGCTCCGTGCGGCCGGGCGGCCAGGTGGTGCGGCGACATCACCTGCATAGCGGTCGGCGCGACGTGGCTCTACCTCGCCCCGGTCATCGACATCTGGTCGAGGAAGGCGGTGGGCTGGTCGATCGCCGACCACATACGCACCTCCTTGGTCACCGACGCGATCGAGATGGCCGCTGCCGCCCGCGGCGGCCGGGTCCACGGCGTCGTCCTCCACACCGACAGGGGCACCCGGGGCGGGATTCAATCGATCGTCGCAACACCTTGATCGAGAGGTAAAGCGATGGGCGTCTTGGAGCACCAGAAGCGGGTGCGTGCGTATCGCGGGCAGATTCCGTCGCCGGGTAGGCCGACGGTGGCCTGGCGTGAGGACAGGGTAAAGTTCTGGGCGGCGATTGCCCGTGGTGTCAAGACCGAGGACGCGTGTGTCGAGGCCCGTGTGTCCGCGCCGGTGGGGTTCCGCTGGTTCCGGAACGCTGGCGGTGTGAATCCGCGTCTTCCAGCCGAAGTCTCTGGACGGTACCTGTCGTTCGCCGAACGGGAGGACATCGCGATCTGGCATGCCCAGGGTGTCAGCGGCCGAGAGATCGCCCGCAGACTGGGGCGGGATCCGTCGACGATCTCGCGCGAGCTGCGCCGTAACGCGTCTACCCGCACCTACAAGTTGGACTACCGGGCTTCGACTGCGCAGTGGCACGCCGAACGCCGTGCCCGGCGGCCGAAGGCCGCCAAGCTCGTCCGCAATCAGCGGCTGCGTGACTATGTCCAGGCACGGCTGTCCGGGGACATCACCGACGCCGACGGTCAGCCAGTGGGTCTGGCCGGCCCGACGTGGAAGGGACGGAACCACATCGCGGGGACCGACGCTGGGCGACGGCGTGGAGCCCGGAGCGGATTGCCCAGCGCCTGCCGGTCGAGTTCCCCGATGATGAAGACATGCGGATCAGCCACGAGGCGATCGGTTATCAGGCGCTCTACGTCGAGGGGCGTGGTGCGCTCAAGCGTGAGTTGGTGGCCTGTCTGCGCACCGGACGCGCCCTGCGGGTGCCCAGGGCACGCAACCGGCAGAAGGCATGGGCCCATGTCACCGACGGGGTACTCATCAGTGAGCGTCCCGCCGCACCGAAGCCGCCCTTACCGATGCCCAGCTCACCGGGCAGCTGACCCAACGCGTCCTCCCGCTCACCGGCCCCCTCCGGGCTTGAGGTACAGCACCGTCCGAGTGAACCCGTGGCGGTGTCGTCCGTCCTGGCCCGCCCATCGGCTGGATGATGGGCGGGCATGGCCCCGGGCAGGCCACGCTTCGCGCCCCACAGTGGCGACGTATATCCAGGGTGACACCCGCACCCAGCGAGGAAGGCGGGCTGCGATGAGTGATTCGGATCCGGGCGCCGCGGGGCGGAGCCAGGGCGAGATGGCCCAACTCTCGACGATCGAGTTGAACGTCAACCATCAGGTGCAACGGCTTGAAGTGGACCCACGGACCTCGCTGCTAGACGCGCTGCGCGAACACCTGCGCCTGAGCGGGACCAAGAAGGGGTGTGATCACGGGCAGTGCGGTGCCTGCACAGTGCTGATCAACGGCCGACGCGTCAACTCTTGTTTGACGCTCGCCGTGATGCATGAGGACGACGAGATCGTGACGATCGAAGGCCTGGGCGATCCCGATGATCTGCACCCCATGCAACGTGCCTTCGTCGAGCGTGACGGCTTCCAATGCGGCTACTGCACTCCCGGCCAGATCTGTTCGGCTGTCGGCATGCTCGCCGAGGTGGAGGCAGGCTGGCCCAGCCACGCCACCGCTGACGTGACCTCGCCGCGGATCGCGTTGACCGATGAGGAGATCCGCGAGCGGATGAGCGGCAACATCTGTCGGTGCGCCGCCTATCCGAACATCGTCGCGGCCATCCGTGGCATCGCGGTGGGAGGCCCGGAATGAGATCCTTCACGTACGAGCGAGCAACCGACGTACAGGCCGCCGTTGCTGCGGTGTCCAGAACCGGCGCGAAGTTCATCAGCGGCGGCACCAACCTGCTCGACCTGATGAAGCTCGACATCGAGAGGCCCAGCCATCTGGTCGACATCAGCCGGCTTCCGTTGCGGGACATCGAGGAGCTCCCGGACAGCGGACTGCGTATCGGGGCCCAGGCGGCGAATTCCGATGTGGCCGCCGATGCCCGAGTGCGCACCCGCTACCCGGTGCTGTCGGAGGCACTGGTGGCCGGAGCCTCGGGCCAACTGCGCAACAAGGCGTCCACCGGGGGAAATCTGCTGCAGCGCACTCGCTGCCCCTACTTCTACGACACAGCTGCGGGCTGCAACAAACGGGATCCCGGTTCCGGATGCTCGGCGATCGGCGGATTCAACCGGATTCACGCCCTCCTCGGCGTCAGCGACTCCTGCATCGCCACCCACCCCTCGGACATGGCCGTCGCGATGACCGTGCTGGAGGCGGAGATCGAGCTGCTCGACGCCGACGGGTCGGTACGCCGCGTCGCCATCGCAGACTTCTACCGGCTGCCCGGCGATACGCCGCACATCGAGACCGTGCTGCGTCCTCGCGAGATGATCACGAGCGTGCTCCTTCCCCCACCCCCGTCGGGCCGGCAGACCTACCGCAAGGTGCGAGACCGGGCGTCGTACGAGTTCGCGCTGGTCTCCGTGGCGGCTGTCGTCTCGACCGATCAGGGAGTGATCAGTGAGGCGCGGGTGGCTTTCGGCGGTGTGGCGCACAAGCCCTGGCGGCCCATCGAGGCGGAGGCCGCGCTGACCGGCCGTCCCGCCACGATGGTCACCTATCGCGCCGCCGCCGAGGCCGCGATGCGCGACGCCGTGGGGCAGGGGCACAACGACTTCAAGATCGAGCTGGCCAAACGCACGCTGTGCCGCACGCTGGCGCAAGCGGCTCAGGCAAGCTGAGGAGACGAGATGATCGGGCAAGCACTGAACCGCGTCGACGGCCCGTTGAAGGTCTCAGGCCGGGCCACATACGCCTACGAGCAGTGGGGGGCCGGCCAACCTCTTTACGGGTTCATCGTCGGCGCGACGATCGGCAAAGGCCGCATCACCCGGATCGACACCGAGAGCGCCGAACGCGCACCTGGCGTAAAGATGGTGATGACCTATCACAATGCCCCCGCCCAAGGTGTCCGTGATGAGTCCGTTCCGTCCGAATACTGGCGCGCCCAGCCGGTGCTGACCGGCCCCGACATCCACTACTACGGCGAGCCGGTGGCACTCGTCGTCGCCACGGCCCTCGAACAGGCCCGAGCGGGGGCCGATCTGGTCGAAGTCAAATACACCGGCGGGCGCGGACGTTTCAACTTTGCCGAGCAGGAAGACGAGGTGTACATCCCGAAAGTGGTCAACGCCGGTATCCCCACCGACACTGCGGTCGGCGATTTCGATGCAGGGTTCGACAGCGCGGCGGTGAAGGTCGACCAGCAGTACACGACGCCGTACGAGTTCTCGATGCCGATGGAACCGCACGCGTGTCTGGTGGAACCGCGCGACGAGGACCTGGTCGTCTACGTCAGCTGCCAGATCGTC
This sequence comes from Streptomyces sp. NPDC059832, assembly GCF_042731715.1. Taxonomy (NCBI): domain Bacteria; kingdom Bacillati; phylum Actinomycetota; class Actinomycetes; order Kitasatosporales; family Streptomycetaceae; genus Streptomyces; species Streptomyces sp. NPDC059832. The sequence continues at coordinate 9,353 of NZ_JBHWIY010000059.1, forward strand.
GATGCGGCGCGGGCCTCGGTCGCCGGCACGCTTCGGATCGACCCGGAGCGGGTCCACATCGTCACACCCTTCGTCGGCGGGGGATTCGGCTCCAAGCTGGGCGTCCATTCCGAGACGATCCTGGCGGCGCTCGCCGCTCGCGAGTTGCGCCAACCGGTCAAGGTCGCGATGACCAGGCAGCAGATCTTCCAGCTCGTCGGCAACCGTCCGACATCCAGCCAGCGGGTTCGACTGGGCGCGGAGCAGGACGGACGGCTGACCGCGATCGCCCATGACGTCACCATGCACACCAACCCCGACGTGGAGTACGCCGAGCAGACCGCCGCCACGACCCGCAGTCTTTACGCCGCGCCCCACCGGTTGACCAGCCACCGGCTTGCGCCGCTCGATCTGCCGCCTGGGACGGACGTACGCGCGCCGGGCGAAGCGCCGGGCATGCTGGCGGTCGAGTCGGCGATGGACGAGCTGGCCCACGCGCTAGCGATGGACCCGGTCGAGCTACGGATCCTCAACGAGCCCACCGTCGATCCCGAGCGAGACGTGCCGTACAGCGACCGGCACCTGGTCGAGTGCCTGCGCGAAGGTGCGCGCCGGTTCGGCTGGGAGCACCGCCCCGCCACCCCGGCGAGTGTGCGCGACGGGCGGTGGTTGGTCGGCTACGGCATGTCGGCCGCCATCCGTGGGCACTTCCAAGGGCCGGCAGCAGCGCGGGTGCGGTTTGAGGCTGACGGCACCGCCGTCGTCCAGACGGACATGACCGATCTCGGCACGGGCACGTACACCGTCCTGACTCAGGTCGCGTCCGACGGGCTCGGACTGCCGCCCGATCGGGTGCGGATCGAGCTCGGGCGTTCCGAGTTTCCCACCAGCTGGGGGTCCGGCGGCTCGTGGGGCGCCGCCAGTTCGAGCAATGCGGTGCATGGTGCGTGTATGGCCCTGCGCGAGCAGCTCCTGATCGCGGCGCGCGGCGACACACGCTCACCCCTGCATGGCCTGGACCCGGCAGACGCCGTGTTCTCGGATGGCAACGTGGTTGTCGGCAGAGCGTCCGAGGCACTGAGCGAGATCGTCGCACGCAACCATCCGGAAGGGTTCGAGGCGGAGGGCGGTACCCGCTTCATGGGCGATGATCCGAACTACTCGGACTACTCGATCAACACCTACGGGGCCCATTTTGCTGAAGTGGGGGTCGACGCGGACACTGCCGAGATCCGTCTGCGGCGGATGCTCGGCGTGTTCTCGGTGGGCCGCGTGCTCAACGCGAAGACGGCTCGCTCGCAGCTGATCGGCGGCATGATCTGGGGAGCCGGCGCGGCCCTCGAAGAAGAGGCCGTGGTCGACCTGCGATCCGGCGCCTTCGTCAACCGGGACTTTGCGCAATACCTGGTGCCGGTCCACGCCGACGTCCCCGACGTCGACGCGGTCGTCCTTGACGGGTACGACGACAAGGCCAACGTCCTGGGCGCGAAGGGCGTCGGCGAGCTGGGCATCTGCGGGGCCGGTGCGTCGGTCGCCAACGCGGTGTTCAACGCCACCGGCGTGCGCGTCCGCGACTTCCCCATCACTATCGAGAAGGTGCTGCCCGGTCTACCACTGATGGACAACTGAGCCCTTTCCAACCTCTCTTGGTCGAGAACCCGTCTACCAGGAGCTTCGTCGTCGCGCAGGGCTGTCCAACTTGCGGCCGTCACCGCCAGGTTGGAAAAGGCTCATTGCTCGCCGTGGTGGCGTAAGGGATTGCCACGTTCGTGAGACTGAGCGGTTCCGCCCCCGAACTGAGACCGCGGAAGAACCGCCGGTCAGCGGGTACGGCCGGTGTCACGAGCGGCGAGAACCTACAGGAGCTGTTGTAGGATCTCACATTTCGTGGCGGAATCTCGTGGATCTTGGCGGGGTGTTGGCGGATGCGCCACCCGTCTGAGATCCGGAAGTGTCCCGTCGCACTCCAGCTGGCAGATTCTCAATGCTCTGCAGACCGACCTTGCGGATTCTCATTCGCCGCGGAGGCGGACCAGACGCCGGGGCCGCCTCCTGGCAGGGACACGAACCGCCATCCTCCAGGTCCTGTGATCTGCCACGCCTCGAACGCCGCATCGGTTGGACACGTCAGATGCGTGCCATCCTCGAACACCATTTCAGGGCGGCCTGCTCGTTGGGGAAGTGGCCGCGGGCCTTGACCGCCCGCCGGATCCGGGCATTCACCGATTCGATCGCGTTGGTCGTGCAGACGATGCGGCGGATCTCGGTGTCGAATCGGAGGAACGGGGTGAACTCCTCCCAGGCGTTCTCCCAGAGTCTGACGATCGCCGGATACTTCCTGCCCCACGTGTCGGCGAGCTCGGCGAATCGTTCGAGCGCGGCCTCCTCGGTCGGCGCCGTACAGACCGGCTTGAGAGTCCTGGCGATCTTGTCCCAGTCCTGGCGGGCGGCACATCGGAAGGAGTTCCGGAGCAGGTGGACCACGCAGGTCTGCACGATCGTCCTCGGCCAGACGGTCTCGACCGCGTCGGGCAGGCCCTTCAGCCCGTCGCAAACGAGCATGAGGACGTCGTTGACGCCGCGGTTCTTGATCTCGGTGAGGATGTGCATCCAGTGCTTGGCGCCCTCGCCGCCGTCCCCGGCCCACAAGCCGAGGATCTCGCGCCGGCCCTCGACGGTGACGGCCAGGGCCACGTAGATCGGCCTGTTGGCGACGGCGCCGTCGCGGATCTTCACGTGGATGGCGTCGATGAACACGACCGGACAGACCAGGTCGAGCGGGCGGTTCTGCCATTCGGCCATGCCCTCGAGGACCTTGTCGGTGATCGTCTGGCGGGAGACGTCGGCGCCATGGACCTCCGCGAGGTGGGCCTGGACCTCGCCCGTGGTCAGGCCCTTCGCCGACAGGGAGATGACCATCTCGTCCACCCCGGACAGGCGCTTCTGCCGCTTCTTGACGATCTTCGGCTCGAAGGACCCGTCCCGGTCGCGAGGGACGGACATCTCCACCGGACCGACGTCCGTCAGCACGGTCTTCGCCCGGGAGCCGTTGCGGGAGTTCCCGCCGTTCTTCCCGGCCGGATCGTGCTTGTCATAGCCGAGATGGTCGGTGATCTCGCCCTCCAGGGCGGACTCCAGCAGCCGCTTCGTCAGCTGCTGGAGCAGTCCGCCCTCGCCGGTCGGCTGCAGTCCCTCGCACCACACACTCACGGACCGGAATGTCACGCGACGGACGATCACGGCAGCTTCACCCAATTGGGCAACAGGGTCATCGACGGCTTCTACAACCCCCGTCGCATCCAGAAACAGCTGGGCTGCCTCAGCCCGATCGAGTTCGAGGAAAAGCACTACGCCGACCAGGCAGCGAGCGAACAAGTGAACCTGAAACCACGTCAACCCGCTCTGACCAGCCAGTCAGCCACTCCCGCGCTGCGGGGGAACCTCAGGGCCGGCCTGAGCGGCATCGAGGACGTGGCCGACCTGCTGCGGGGACTCGCACCCGAGTTGGAAGCGCGGCCCAACACTCACGCCTGCCACCACCGATGCGGGCTGTTCTTCCTCGCGGGAGGGCTGGCCTTGCTCTCTCAGATGTGGTTACTGCCGGAAGCCGCCCGTGCCCATCCGCTCCAGGCATGGCCGTCCCAGATGGAGCGGGTCCCCAGCGGCGGGCGAGCGGTGCTTCTGCTTGCCCCCGACGGCAGTGTCGCGAGGGAGCTGAAATCGGACGTGCCGGACGAGGTGTGGTTCGAGATGATCGACGGTCGCGGCATGCTGTGGATAGCCGGGGATCTGCGCTTCAACTGCCTGGTGGCCGCTCCGGGCGGCCGCACCGTCTGGCGCGGCAAGGGAACCCCGTACGGCAGCCTGCGCCAGTCGGGCTCAGGCCTGCGCCCGTTGGATGAGGAGTTCGTCCGGGTGGTGACCCAGCAGGCTTTCGATAGCTGGCAGTTCTAGCCGGTTCCCCATCCGGCGATCCGGCAATCCGTCCTGACCGCCGAGACCGACGGCCTTTGTATACGGAAGTTCATCGGGAATCTCCATACATCTGCGCGGGCCCTGGCCGACGATGTTCTGGTCACCATTGGCCACGCATAACGTTCCAGGGTTGCCGTGTCATGGCGAGTGAGTTGCCCGCGGTCACCGTACTGTTCTCGTGCTGGATGGAGGGTGCGAGCCTCGCTACGGCCCCGAGCGATGCCCTTGGGACGCACTCACCCGTCAGGCCGCCGCAACGGTCCGGTGAAACTGGCGCAGCCCGATCCAGGGAACACCGGGGAGGGTGACAAGCGACCGCGGTAACGGGACGGGACGCGCCATGACTACCCGTGCGGGTCCGTTCAGCAAAGTCAGAGAGAAGGGTGATGACCATGGAACTGTTCCCGCCGATCCCGCTCGCCGAGTGGCGGGACACCAAGGAGACGCTCCACCGCTTCGCGCAGATCGTCGGGAAGATCCGTCTCGCCGCCAGCACCCGGCGCAACCATTGGTGGAATGTCCCGTTCCACCTCGCGGGGCGCGGTATCACGACGCGCCCGATGGGGCAGGTCGACGGCAACCCGATCTTCACGATGGACTTCGACTTCGTCGCGCATCGGCTGGTCATCTCGACGCTGGACGGCCGGGAGATCTCCTTTCCACTTGTCGGCCAGTCCGTTGCTTCCTTCCACGACGCGGTCATGGAGTCGCTGGCAGCGTTGGGCATCCAGGTGCGGCTGGACGTGCCCAGGCCCTTCGACCTGCCCGACTCCGCCCGGCCGTTCGCCGAGGACGCCGAACATGCGACATACGAGCCCGCGCAGGCCAACCGCTACTGGCGGGTCCTCAGCCAGGTGGCGTCGGTGCTGGAGGAATTCGCCGCAGGGTATTCGGGAAAGGTGAGCCCGGTGCACCACTTCTGGCACACCTTCGACATCGCGCACACCCGGTTCTCCGAGCGTCACATCGAGCAGCCTCAGCAGGTGGACCCTGTCACCCGGGAGGCATACTCCCGGGAGGTGATCAGCTTCGGCTTCTGGTTCGGGGACGACATCTTCCCCGCGCCCGCGTTCTACTCCTACACCGCTCCGGAGCCGGCGCACCTGGCCGAGGAGCCGCTCGAGCCCGCGGTGGCGCACTGGGTCGCCCGGAACGACAGCCACCTGGCCGTACTGCCGTACGACGAAGCCCGCGCCGAGGCCGACCCGCGTGGCGCTGTACTCGCCTTCTACGAGAGCGCGTACCGGGCCGGTGCCCGGCGCGCCGGATGGCCGATCGACCCGCTCGCATGCCCGGGCGGGGTGACGGACCCGAAACTGCGATCCCACAGTCCCCGCCCGGATTCCGACTGAGGCCCAACAGCAACCGCGAACCCCACGACAGCCTGCGGCGCGGGCCCCTCCTGCGGCACGCTGGAACCATGGGGCCGTTACCTGGAGTCCCGTGCAGGGAAGGCCTGTCGAGACGACGGGCCGGCAGGGGCGTAGGCGGCAGGGGCGTGGGCGGCAGGAGGGGCGGGCGGTGGCGTCGGTACCGTTGACGGCGGGTGATCCGGTGCAGGTGGGCCGGCGGCCGGCGGCCGGCGCCGACGACGCGCCGCCCTGTCCCTGGCGCTGCTGACCTTCGTCCTCACGGCGCTGTGAACCGAGTGCCAGGTTGACCGCCCACTTCGCATCCTGCGTCCGCTTCACCGGCCGCTCGTCCTCCCCGGCCGGTGTGATCTTGAGGGTGTTCTCCAACAGCCACTGCTGTACGGGCAGCAACTGCCACCCGAACCGCTGCGCGTTCACCCGGCGTCCGTGGTCCTCGCCCTGGACGACGATGTCGCCCGCAGCCGTGGGGAGGGTGCCGCCGGCCTGGACGTGGTTCTGGAGGAGGCGGTAGCAGCGCTGCCACTCGGTGTCCCACGCCGGGCACCATCCCGGATCGGTCGCGTCCAGCTCCTCCTGCCGGGTCTCGGTCATCGCACGTGCCGTCGACGGCACGGGGCGGGCGGCCGCGCGCAGTTCCTCGTTCTCCCGCGCCCTACGGGCCGCAGCGCGGGCGTTCTTCGCCCACACCCCGATCGGATGCCCGTCCCAGGTCGCGGTGGTCGGCGGGAGAAAGTGCCCGTGGGCGGCGGCGTACTCCTTGGCGACGGCAATCCCGTCCGCCCATGCGGCGTCCACACCATCCCGAGCCTTTCTAGCTCGCGGATACGCGCCGACCGCGCCCCAGTCCTTGGGTGTGACGACGGTGTATGGCACCCGCAGCACGGTGTTCCCGGTCTCGCGCAGCCACCGTCCGGCCGCCTCGATCCCGCGCCGCCAGTAGGCGCCTCCGGATCGATGGCCCGCAGCCGCACGAACCGGGCCAGGACAGCGGGGTCGCGCTCCTCGCTGAGCCGCAGCACCCCGGCCGCCGCCCCGCTCACCCGCACCCCGCCCCCTCTCCGCCCTCCAGGACGTCCCAGGCGTCGTCGCCGTCGTGCTCCTGGTCCAGGCGGCCGTCGGTGTCCTCCCGGCCGCTGCGGACACGGGGATCGGCCAGCGCCTCTATGGTGTCCGTATCGTGCGCCCGCAGCGCCCCGAGGACCTTCGAGAGGGTCTTGTAGGCTTCCGACGTCACCATTTCATCGCCACTTTCACCCGGCCCGAGGAATACCGGCACGATCAAAGTGGCGAGTTTCCCGCGCCCGGGACGCGTCCTCGGAGCACGCCCGACCATTTGCACGATGTCGACCATCGACCCACGCGCATCCGCGAAAAGAACCGCATCGCACTCCGCCGTATCCACTCCTTCGCCGAGGGATTTCTCCGATCAACCGGCAAGTAGATCAAGGAGACATGCTCTGACTGGAGAGTGGTGCGCTGCGGTCGGACTGTTGGGTGACCGGTAGAGCCTGCACCCTTGTTCAAGCCGCAGATGGGCGCATATATGTCTATCTTGGTCATACCGCCGCTGGTTCTCAGGGATGGAGCAGGTCCGGCCAGTTCTGCGGGACACGGTCGGCCGGTCCCGGGGTCGGCTGGGCGGCCGGGTGGCTGGTCGGCGGGGCCAGTTCGGGTCCGGACTCGTACAGGACGTCGGTGGCGTAGTTCCAGTACCACTCCTCACCCGGCTCGAAGCTCTGTACCACGGGATGCCCAGAGGACTTCCAGTGGGCGGTGGCGTGCTGGGCCGGTGACGAGTCGCAGCAGCCGATGTGGCCGCACTGCGCGCAGCGCCGGAGGTGGAACCACCAGCCCTCCACTGCGTCGCAGTCCGCGCAGCCGGTACTGCTGGGCGGGACGCTCGCCGCGATGCCGTCGATGTCGGTCATACGGACTCCTCGGTGGTTGTGGTTTCGGCCTCGGTCTCGGTCTCGGGGGCGGTCAGCGGCAGCAGCACCTGGAATCGCGTGTCGCCCGGTACGGACTCGACCTGGAGGCTGCCGTGGTGCTTGTTGACGACGATCCGCCAGCAGATGTCGAGGCCGAGGCCGGTGCCCTCCCCGACGGACTTGGTGGTGAAGAAGGGGTCGAAGATGCGGCTGCGGATGTCCTCGGGGACGCCGGGGCCGGTGTCGCGGAACTCCACGAGCAGTCGGTCGCCCTCCCTGGCCGTGCGGACCGTCAGGGTGCCGTCGTGGCCCGTGCTGCCGATGGCGGCCACCGCGTTGTCGATGAGGTTGGTCCACACTTGGTTGAGTTCCGCCGGGTAGGCGGGTATCTCGGGGAGGGAGCGGTCGAAGTCCTTGACCACCCTCACCCGAGGGCCGATCTTGCCGGACAGCATCAGCAGCGTGCTGTCGAGGAGTTCGTGGACGTCGACATCCTGGTGAGGGGCGCGGTCGAGCTGCGCGTACTGCTTGGCCGCGTCCACCAGGCGGGAGATGCGGGTGGTGGAGTCGTCGATCTCGTCCATCAGCAGCTCGGTCTCGACCGTGTAGTTGAGCCAGCCGATCGCCCCAGGCAGGATGCCTTCGCCCACGGTCGCCGCGACCTGGTCCAGCCAGTCAGTGTCCAGTCCGGCCTGGACGAAGGCCGGCGCGATCCGCCAGCCCTCCGGGATGCCGTGATCCTCCAGCCAGCCGGCGAGCTCGTCCTCCCGGTCGGACGCCTCCAGAGGGGCCAGCATTGGTGCCTTGGCGACGCGTTCGGCGGTGCGTTCCTGGATCTCGATGAGCTCGGCGAGGGCCACTCGGGAGTAGCGGCCCTGGGCGATGACCGCCAGTTTGTTCCGCATCCTGCCGACCCGCTCACGCAGCGCCGCGGTGGCGCGGACGGCGGCCGCGGCCGGATTGTTGAGCTCGTGGGTGAGTCCGGCGGACAATGTTCCGAGCGCCAGCAGGTGTTCCCGCTGGCCAATGGCCCGCTGGGTGTTCTTGGAGCCGAAGAAGAGCCCCTCCAGCAGGTGCGTCGGCATCGGGAACCACTCCCGCATGACGTCCGCGAACGACTGTGCGGGCAGTACGAAGAACCGGGTGGGTTCGGTCACCCGCATGGAGTTGATGTACGTCTGCGGGACCTGGTCGCCCAGATATGCCTGCATGGCCCCCGCGTACACGCCGCGCTGCGAGGTCCGGCTGACCTCCACATCGTCGCCGCCGACCCGGCGGGACAGTACGACGGTTCCCTCGACCATCACGTAGAAATAGGTCGCCGGGTCGCCCTCGGTGTACACCGGGCCGGGTTCGAACCGTTCCATCCGTCCCTCGGAGCACAGCCGTCCGAGCTGCTCCGGGGAGAGCTTCTCGAAAAGGAACAGCGAGCCGATCTCGCGCGGGTCGCAGGCCATGACCTGTGCGCTCATGACTGCTCCAGGAAGCGGTGGACGAGCATCACGGCCATGGCTCCCTCTCCTACGGCGGACGCGACGCGCTTCGCGGACCGGGCACGCGCGTCGCCCGCCACGAACACACCCGGGATGCTGGTCTCCAGGTAGTAGGGCGGCCGGTCCAGTGCCCATTCGGCAGGGGGGCGCCCGTCCGGCGTCAAATCCGGTCCGGCGAGGATGAAGCCGTTCTCGTCGCGCAGCACAGTCCCGCCGAGCCAGTCGGTCAGCGGGGCTGCACCGATGAAGACGAACATCCACTGGGCATCGACGACTTCGGTGGCGCCGGTCACGGTATCCCGCAGAATCAGCCGTTCCAGGTGCTCCTCGCCGTGCGCCTCCTTGACGACGGTCCGGGGCCGCACGGTGATGTTCGGGGCCTCGTCGATCTGCTGGATCAGGTAGTACGACATCGACGCTGTCAAGGACTCCCCGCGCACCAGCATGGTCACCGACTTCGCGCCCCGAGCCAGGAACACCGCCGCCTGCCCGGCGGAATTCGCGCCGCCGACGACGTACACGTCCTGGCCCTCACAGGACAATGCCTCGGTGAGGGACGAGCCGTAGTACACCCCGCAGCCGGTCAGCTCGTCGCATCCCGGCGCCCCCAGCTGCCGGTACGACACGCCGGTCGCCAGGATGACGCTGTGCGCGGCGACCGCTGCGCCGTCGGAGAAGCGTACGACGCGGGCCGGACCGTTCACCTCCAGCCCCGTGACATCGCGAGCGGTGAGGATCTCGGCACCGAAGCGGCTCGCCTGGCGGCGGGCACGATCGGTCAGCTGCGCACCGGACACGCCGTCCGGGAAGCCGAGATAGTTCTCGATACGGGAACTCTGGCCGGCCTGTCCGCCGGTCGCCGACCGCTCGACCAGTACGGTCCGCAGCCCCTCGGAGGCCCCGTACACCGCCGAGCCGAGTCCGGCCGGGCCGCCGCCGATGATGACGAGGTCGTAGAACGCGGCGGTCGGCGTGGTCGCGAGCCCCACGTGGGCGGCCAGTTCGGTCGACTCCGGCTCGATCAGCGCGGTACCGTCCGGCGTGATCACCAGGGGGAGCCGTCGGCCGTCGGCCCCGGCCGCCGCCAGAAGCCTCTGTCCCTCCGGTTCGTCGGAGGAGTACCAGCGGTACGGCACCTGGTTGCGGGCCAGGAATTCGCGCGCCCGCGAGGAGGGGGCGGACCAGCGGTGCCCGACCAGCTTGGTGGTGGGTACCGGCCGGTAGTCGCTGGAACGCCAGGCCGTGAGGAGATCGTCCAGGACTGGGTAGAGCTTCTCCTCGGGCGGGTCCCAAGGCTTGAGGAGATAGTGGTCGAGGTCGACGACGTTGATCGCGTCGATGGCAGCGTCGGTGTCGGCGTAGGCGGTCAGCAGCACGCGCCGCGCCCCCGGGTACACGCCGAGCGCCTGTTCGAGGAACTCGATGCCGTTCATCTGCGGCATCCGGTAGTCGGCGAGGATCACAGCCACCAGGTCGCCGCGCAGCTTCAGCTCGCGCAGCGCCTCCAGCGCGGATTCGCCGGACTCGGCGCGTACGATCCGGTAGTCGCCGCCGAAGCGGCGCCGCAGGTCGCGGGCGATGGCGCGGGAGACTCCCGGGTCGTCGTCCACTGTCAGGATGACGGTCCGCGTTGCGTCGGTGGCCTGTGCCATACTCCTCCGCCCTACGCGCTCCCGACCATCGTATGTTCGATCGAGCCGGACCGCTTCGGCTGCTACGGCCCGTGCGGCTTGGGTGACCTGACGGTGGCAGAGCGCTGCTGAGCCGGAGCACCGCCTGGTGTGCCGCCTCAGAGCTCAGCAGCACGGGTACGTCACGGGGGGGCGCCGACTGGCCGGGCACGGCCCGCGTGCGCCGCACACCAAGCCGTCGCAGGCTGGGGGCATGACCCAGCAGTACGCGACGAAAGGTGACCGATGAAGTTCGCAGTGATCGGCGGTACGGGGCTGATCGGATCGCAGGGCGTGAAGAAGCCGAACGCGGCAGGGCACGAGGCCGTGCCGCTGGAGTTCGTCGCCGCGGTCCTGTCGTGGACCACTGAGGGTGACGTCGTCCGTCCGCCCACCACCCCGATCCAGCCGATCGCCGCCCAGGACGTCTCCGACGTCGTCGCCGAAGTCGCCGCGGGTACCCCCTGAACTGCACTCTCAACGTCGGCGGGCCCGATGTCTTCCCCCTCGACGACCTCGGACGGATCACCCTTAACGCCCGTCCCGACGGTCGCAGCGTCGTCACCGACGGCACCGCCGGCCCGTTCGCCGCTGTCAGCGGCGACGTTCTCACCAAAGGCGACGCCCGTATCGCCCCCACGCCCTACACGGACTGGCTCTCCTGACCCAGCCCGCCTACCGGAGGAGGCCTCACCCATGGCGAACAATGAACCGACGGCGGGCGGCGCCGGGAGCCGGCCACGCTCGGAAGCGTGGAAGACGGCGCTCACCGTGCTGCAGTCGGCGAAACCGCCGTTCGTTCCGGAGGGGGCAGAGGCGATGACGGTTCTCGTCGAATTCCCTCCCGGTGATCCTGGCACCCCTCCCCACCGGCACTCGGGACCCGCCTTCGGCTACATGCTGGAGGGGGAGATGCTCTTCGAGCTGGAAGGCGAGCCCGAGCGGGTGATCAGGGCCGGGGAGACGTTCTGGGAGCCAGGTGGCGATGTCATCCACTACCAGGACGGCAACAACCGGACGGACTCCTGGAGCCGATTCCTCGTCACCATGCTGTGTGCGCCCGGTCAGCCCATGCTCACTCTGGTCGACGACGAGGAGCTGGCCCGACGTCAACACCTGCGAGCTCCAAGGGCTTGAACGAGACCGCAGTGCTTTCCCCAGGGCCCGCCCTGGGCCTGTCAAGGACTTGTGGAAGCCGGGATGAGCCGGGAGCGGAGCCGGGCCGCGTCCTGTCCGGGAGGCGGGCCGTAGGCGCTGCGGTACTCGCGGTTGAACCGCGTTGGCGGTGGTCCGGGAACTGGGCATCGGCTTCGTGCCCTACTCGCCGCTCGGCCGCGGCTTCCTCACCAGCATCGTCAAGCCCGCCGTCGACCACCCTGCCGACGACATGCGCCGTCACGACGACCGCTGGCAGCCCGGCAACTACGAGAAGAACGCCATAGCCGTCCGCGAGCTGACCTCCCCAGCCGAGAGTAGGGGCAGTGCCGTCACCCAGCTGGCCCTCGCCTGGCCACTCGCCCACAGCGACCATATCGTCCCCATCCCGGGTACCCGCAGCCCGCACCACCTGGAGGAAAACGTCGCCTCCGCCCGGGTCGCCCTGACCGCCCAGGACGCCCGCCCGCATCCAGGAGATCCTCCAGCACGGTGAGGCCGGCTCCTGCTACAACGAAGCGATGATCCCGGAATGGCGCTGAGGGCTCCCCGTCGTCAAGGCCCTTGTGCCCGGGGGCCTGCTCGAGCAGTTCGACATCGGATACGTGGGGTCCGCCGGCCCCGGGCGTGGATACGTACCACTGCCTACCGCCTCGCGCTTCTGACCTGCAACGATGGGACTTGTCTAGGGTGTCCGACGCTGACGTGTCGCGCAGCGATGTGGCCGGCCGGGGTGTGGATCGGCGATTTCGTTTCCTGGAGAGCTTGGCCCGGGCTGGTTTTTTCCCTGCCTGTGCTGGGAGGCTGGGGCCACGCGTGGACGCGCACGGGATCTGGCTGGTGAGGGGGCGGACACGATGGCTGGGGAATGGGTTCGCACCGATTGGGTGTTCGCGGGGCTTTCCCTGGCCCTCGCCGTACCTGCGGCCGGCCACGCGGTCGGCGGTGACCTGCAGATCGATATCGACTACTCCCAGTCCGGTGCCGTCGCCATCCACGGGCAGGACCTCGCGAACGCGGGAGCTGTCATGTGGGAAGAGAGCACCACCGGGTCCTTCACCGTGGGCGGGGCAGACTGACCGAGCCCGGATCCGGGCGGCATTGTGGTGTGCGAACGGGCGCTTGACGGAGGGGAGTTGCCCCGTGTGCGTCGGCCAAAGGTCGCCGCCGGGGCTTACCTGCCCCGGGCGCGAGCCCGGCGACGGCCCGCCGCAGCGGCGGCGCCTGTAGCGGTTTCGCGCAGCGATCTGTCCAGCCGGAGCGGGCCCGTGGCTTCTAGTTCTGCGGGCTGCCGAACCAGCGGGTCGCGGCCTGCTGGAACGCCTTGAGGTCGAGAGCTTGATCGTCTACCCAGGCCACAACGCCGTCCGGGCGGATGAGCAGGGCGTTGAATCCGAGGTCGTTGCGTGCCGTGCCGGTCACGTACTGGATCCGGCCCTGCCAGCTCTTGGCCGCACGCTGCAGCGCAAGGTCGCCGGTGAAGTCGAGGACCACGCCCCGGCCTTGGCGCAACAGGACACCGAGGCGAGTGCCGTCCTCGAAGTGGAAGTCGGGGGCGGTACTGCCGACGAGCGGCTGCGCGCTGCCCAGGTCGTAGCGGTTGAACCCGGTTGTCTTCCGGTAGGCGAGGGTCGTTCCGTCCGTGGTGCTCAGCAGCTCGTGCACCAGCTGCCGCAGCGCGGGGGCATTGGGGCCGGGCTTCATGGTGGCGACCTGGGCGCGTGACCAGTCCAGGACGGCGGCGCCGACGGGGTGGCGCTCACTGGTGTAAGTGTCGAGCAGCCCTTCGGGCGCGGCGCCGCGCACGGTCGCGGCAAGTTTCCAGCCGAGGTTGGCGGCGTCACCGATGCCGAGGTTGAGCCCCTGGCCGCCGAGGGGGGAGTGGATGTGCGCGGCGTCGCCGGCGAGCAGGACGCGGCCCTTGCGGTAGGTCGTCACCTGCATCGCACGGTCCGTGAAGCTCGATGCCAGATGAACATCGGTCAGCGTCAGGTCGGTACCGGTGATGCGGCGCAGGACTTCCTGGAGGTGCTCACGGGTCAGCAGCCGGGAACGGTCGAACGTGCCGCCGTCGAAGTCCATCATGCCCAGGTGCCCCTCGAAGGGCGTACGCAGGTACATGCCGTTCGGCGTCAGGTTGAAGCCGAGTGGCAGCTGCTGCGGGTCGGTGAAGGTGACGCGCGCGACGTAGCCGGTGAAGAGCGGATCCGTGCCGACGAAGTCGAAGCCGGCGAGGCCGCGCACCGTGCTGCGGCCGCCGTCGCATCCCACCAGGTAGCGCGCCTGGTACTCCTGTCCGGCTGCCGTGACGGCGACGGACTGGTCGTCCTGCGTCACAGCCGTGACGGGAGCGCCGCGGACAATGTCTACGCCGAGCGCAATGGCACGCTCGGCCAGGACCTTGCTGACTGCTTCGAGGCTGGTCATGAAACCTTCCATCGCCGGGCTGGGCAGCCGGAACGGGAAGGCGGACACGTCGATGTCGGCCGCGTCCAGGCCCATGCCCGCGAAATGGCTCACGTCCCGGGGAGCCGGAGCCTCGATCGCGTCGGGGGCCGCGCCAACCTTCTTCGCATCGGCGCCGGAAGCGTCAATCACCCCTTCGAGCAGGCCGCGGCTATGGAACACCTCGGCCGATCCTGCGCTCAGGCCGCGCAATCCGAGCGGGAGCGCCTTGTAGGGCGAGGTGACCTCCTCGTCCCGCTCCAGGACCAGGACGGAACAGCCGCCCAGGGCGAGCTCGGTGGCCAGGAACAAACCGACCGGGCCGCCGCCTGCAATCACTACGTCACGCATGGGAGATACCTTCCTGAAAACGCACGCTGGGGACCCGGGCCGGATGGGACAGGTCAGCCGAGCCGGGACAGACCATCGAGGACGATGGCGATGCCGGTGAGGAACTGCTCGCGATCGTCGTGCTCCCTTATCTGACCGACGATGGCGTGCATGAACGGGTAGTCCTCGGGAGCGAGGTCCTGCCAGGCCGTCGCCGTCGCTCCGAAAAACTCGGCACGGTCGGGCTGGGCGGTCGAGGTGTCACCGTCGATGCCGGCGTTCTGGCTGACGGCCCCGAGGATGTAGTGCACAAGCGTCGAGGCGGCGTCGAACCAGGAAGCCTGTGGCACACCCAGCGCGCCCACCTGACGGCCGATCCTCTCGAAGATCTCCACCGTCACCGGGCCGAATGGCTTCCGGACGATCTGCAGAGTCAGCCGTGTCGCGAGCCACTGGTGCTCGGTGATCGCGTCGAACAGTGCCAGCGCGACGCTGCGGATCTTGTCCTCGGGCGTGGCTGCGGCCGCGGCGGGCTTGGCTGCCAGCGCAGCGGTGACGACCGTTTCCGTTGCCATGTCCAGCAGCTCGTCACGGCTGCCCACCCGGTAGTAGATCGCCCCGGACCCGGTGGACAGGCGCTCGGTCAGCGCTCGAGTGGTCAGCGCGCTCTCGCCACCCGTATCGAGCAGCTCGATCGCAGCCTCGATGATCTGCTCCTGGGAGAGCACTTGGTTACGCCGCTGAGGCTGGCGGGTTCTCGTTGCCATGCCTCCACCGTGACACATTTGGAGCACCGAACCAAATTGGTGCGGCGCTCCAACTACTTAAACGCACCTTCCGAAAGTGCCCAGGCGCTTGTTCGACTGACGTCAGGTGAGGGGGGGACGGAAGGGAACGACGTTGTCGGCGGCCGACTCTTCCCGCTGGAGGGACTAGAAATCGTTCGGTGTAACTTCCGATCAAGGAAGATGCACCGATGACCAGTGAGAACGTGACCGAGCCTGAGACTGTTGAGGTAGCCGGGCCGCATCCGTTGCAGGCGGTGGATGACCGGCTGATCGACGAGCTGGTCTCCCGCGCCCAGCGGACGGACGGGCCGGGGGCACGGACACTCACGACTCCGAGCGGGCCAGGGACCTCAGACGACCGAAGTCCGTGATCTCGTAGTACCGGTTCGACCGGGTGCCCGGTGCCAGCGCGGTCAGGATCCCCTCGGCGCGCAGGGACGCGATCGCCTTCTTGACCGTGGGGGGACTGCCGCTTGGGCGTGTGCGCCCTGCTGGCGGTGGGCCGGTGGTAGTCGGCGAGCCAGGCCATGGTGCGTTCGATGGTTGCGGTGGCGGCTCGCGCTCGAAGGCCGCGCCTACGTTGGCGCGGCCTCCTTCCTACGGTCCGATGGACCGTCTCACGGCTGGGACTGTCGGTCAGATGCCGGGAGCCGCGAGGTAGGTGAATCCGTCTGCTGCCAGGACGATCCCGGCGGCGTTGGTGACCCGGACGTCAGACGGGCCAGCCCCGCCGTCGGGGGTGGGCGGGGCGACCACGGACAGGGTGGTGTCGTTGATGACGGTGAACGGGGCGTGAACGGCACCGAAGGTGGCCGATTCGGTCGTTGCGAAGCTGGTGCCGGTGATGGTCACCGCCGTTCCGCCGGACGCCGGGCCGGAGTTGGGGGCGATGGTGGTGATGGTCGGGACGTCGACGTAGGTGTACGACAGGCCGTTGTTGGTGCCGCCCGCGGTTGTCACGCTCACCGACACGGTTCCGGCCGCGGTGCCCGCGGGCACCGTGACGCTGATCTGGCTGTCGGAGACGACCGTCGGGGTGGCGGTGACAGTGCCGAAGGACACACTGGTCGCGGTGGACAGCCCGGTGCCGTTGATGGTGATGACGTTGCCGCCGCCCAGCGGGCCGGAGGTGGCACTCAGCGAGGACTCGAACGGGGCGCCGACATAGAAGAACGACACCGGGTTACTGACCCCGCCCGGGGTAGTCACGGTGACCCCGACCGTGCCGGCTCCCGAGGGAGACACGGCAGTGACCTGGGTCGGCGAGACCTGGGTGACGCTCGTCGCGGAATTGGAACCGAACTTCACCGCGCTGGTGTTGGACAGGTTCGTGCCTGTGATGGTCACGAGGGTTCCGCCACCGGTGGAACCTTCGTTCGGAGAGATAGGCATGGTTGTTCTCCCTTGCTGGATGAGAGGGACGGAGAAGCCGCAAACCGGTCGAACGACCACTGCTGCCTGCCGGTCGGTAGCCCAGGCGAGCGAGCAGTTCCAGAGGGACACGCGGTGCCGCACGGTGGCCACCCTGCGCACGCAGACGCAAAAAAGGACCAGCGGACGTCGCCCTTACCACGTTTCCCCGGTATTGATGGGCGACCCACCGGTTCGATACCGACAGTGACCCATGCGGGCGCATAACCGGCAAGGGCATAAGCAGATGAATCAGCCATATGGAGTAACAGGGAGTGGTGATCGGTGGCGTTTTGTCGGTGGGTTATTCGTCATTGCTTCGTCAGCGGGTTGGTGGTGTTTCCTAGTTGATTGATTCCAAGTGGTCAGTGGTCATAGGCGGTCAGTGAGCGCAGGACGGGCTGTCGCATGTAGTCGTCGTGCCGGATCACTGCGGTCGGCGCGAGGATGCGCTGCATGACGCGGGCGATGACCCCGCGGGCGTGCGTCCTCGATGCTGTTCGAGGTCGAGCTGTCCCTTGAAGGTCTCGTTGACTGACTCGATGACCTGCCGAAACGGCTTGGACAGGGGTGTGCCGGGCCGTTCCGGCTCGCCCTTGCGGGCCGGCCGCAGTAGCCGGATGTCCTGCTCAGCCAGTTGATGTTCGAAGTCACGGCCGAATTAGTCGTTGTCGCCGATCAGCGTCCGGCCGGGTCGGCTGGCGAGGAAGGCCGGTTCGACGGCGAGCAGGTCCAGCAGGGTCTCGCGCTCGTCGGCCTTGGCTCCGGTCAGGGCGAAGATGGCGGCAGGCCCTGGAGGGTGCACACCATGAGCAGCCGAAGGCCCCAGAAGAAGCGGCTGTGGCTGGTGCAGTACCCGTACTCGGCCCATCCGGCCAGGTGTTGGCAGGTGGGTGAGTTGAGGTGTTGGGTGTGGTGTGAGCTGGGGTGTTGCAGATCGGGTGAGAGCGGGTCGTGGTGTCCGTTGGCGGCCTCGGGCTGCGGTAGCCCGGCCAGCGCCTGCTGCAGTCGCAGCACGTCGACGTTTCCGCTATTCAGTGCGTCGTACATCGCGCCGTGCCCGCGCCGGTGCTCGGCCGTCAGCGTGAGGTCCATCGGCGTGGTCACCGGGCCGTCCGCGCACAGCAACGCGTCGGTCAGCTCGAACAGTGTGTCCCCGCGCACGGGCAGGCAGTCGAAGAAGTCGTCCCGGAAGTGTGATGCCACCGCGAACGCTTCCCGCCGGACATCGTGATGCAGCAGACTCATTCCCCCACGGCCTTCGTACTGGTCAAGCGCCTCTTTGGTCGGAGCACAGGATCAGACGAAGGCCGTGTTCACGTCCCCGGAATCCTCGTACGAGCGAGTGCGCTCGGGACATCGTTCAAGGTCAGACCATAAAGAACAAGCTGAGTACCTGATCCATATCTCTTGCGGTGAGTTCGTCGTGTGGGACGAGGCGGCAGGGGGAAGGTCCAGTGTGTCTCCCGCGTTCCAGGGCGCCGGTGGTGGGCTGGTCTGCACCGCTGATGACTACGATGCCTACTTCCGGATGCTGCTGGACCATGGGATGGACGGGAGTGAACGGATCCTGTCCCGGGCCGCCGTCGAACTGATGACCACCAACCGTCTCTCGCCCGGGCAGCTAGCTGCCCGGGACGCCATGTTCGGCAACGTCGCGCATCTGTCGTCCGGCCAGGGGCCGAACGGCGGCTGGGGCTTCGGGATGGCGGTGCGTACCTATCGCGGCGACTATGCGCCCATCGGCCAGTTCGGCTGGTTCGGCGGTTCCGGTACCACCGCCTGCGCGGACAGGGCCAACCAGCTCACCGGAGTCCTGCTTACCCAGGTCGGGCTGTCCACGCCGGATTCGCCGCGTGTCATGAACGACTTCTGGACCACGCTCTACCAGGCCGTCGACTGACAACGGGCTCGACCGTCGCGCCCTGCTCGGCGCCACCGGCCCGTCCCCGTCCTCCAGGACGTCCTTGCCGTCCTTGCCGTCGTGCTCCTGGTCCTGGTCGTCGGTGACCTTCCGGCCGCTGCGGACGCTAGGGTCGGCCGGCGCCTCGATGGTGTCCGTGTCGTGTGGGAGTCTTTGCTTCGTTGTCTGGGGTGGTTCTCGGTTCGGTTTCCGGTCTTGGGTGCGGTGAACCGGGCTGATTCGGTTTGCTTCATGGGGTGTTGAGCGTTGTTGGCAGGGCGCTGGTGTTGGACAAGTCGTGAGGATTACCTGGTCAGGGGAGTGAGGGCTGTCACTGGTGACCGTACGGCGATGTCTTGGCGGGCCGTGAGGCCGGTACGCCTGTGACGGAAC
>NZ_JBHWIY010000060.1:0-27928 GCF_042731715.1 Streptomyces sp. NPDC059832
GTTCTCGATGTCGTCCGGGGGCCGGCGCGCAGAGTCAGCAGCGCCCACGACCGGCCCCAGAGTCAACCCCCGAAGGACTTACGAACTCAACCACTTAGCTCGGCTGGCGAGGCGGTCTCGGGCTTCGGGTCCAGGACCGGCATCAGGGCATGAGGCGTGCCGTCGCTTTCCTCGACGGTCGGCCGCAGTTGGTCGCTGCGGCGCAGGCGCAGCACGAACGGCCTCACGGGGCGCTCGTCCCCGACCGGCAGTGGGTCACGCAGGTAGACCAAGATCCTGTCCGTAAACGTTGGCACCGCAGCCCGGCAGAGGCCAAGGGTGATCTCATCGAGGTCTATGCCGCGGGAGATCCGCCGGGACGCGGCTCCGACGTACCGAATACGGTCTGACTGCCTCTTCAGGACCAGCTCGCTTCCAGGCCCTTCATCCCTGCTGGGAGGGTTGTTCGGGGTTGTTCCGAAGAACCCTCCACTGGTGGTGACGCCCCAGTCGTCGGCCGGGGGGCCATCAGGAATCAGGCGTCCCCACCTCGACTCCGGGCCGGTATCTCGAAGGGGCTCACGACACCCCAGTTCGTCGGCGATCTCCTCCACGGCCTCGTGCTCTCGGTCAAGCACGACGCGGGCCCTCTGAAGCACCTCGTCCATCTGATCGAGCGCGCTGTCCTCGTCAGAAGGGCCAGTGAACTGCTGAGGAAGGTGCACATCCGAATCCAGCGGGGGCGAGGCGCCCACACTGCCCGCGGCCCGGAGGTCCTGGAGCTCGGCCTCCAGGACCAGAATCCGGCGGGCCGCCACGTCTGCCAGAGCCTGTGCCTTCTCTCGTTCGGCCTCCGCGCGAGCGAGCTGGAGACTCAGATCGCCTCGCTGCGCGGTGGCACGCCCGAGGCGGTGACGCACGGAACCGATGCCCGTTGTATCCGGGGCCACGGCAGCATTCATGGCGTCCAGACGGCGCGTGAGTTGGGAGACCTGGGCCTGAGCCTGCCCGAGGAGGTTGAAGAGGACGGTGGCGACCTGCAGTGACTGGTTGCGTGCGCGTTCGCTGGCCTCGTAGGCCTGTCGCACACGGTTGAGTTCTTCCAGAGCGCTGAGAGTTCGTTCCTGGGCCTGGAAGAGCTCTCGGGCGGACACTGCCGGTTCGCCATCGGAAGCAATCACGGTGGGGTGGGCTTGGGCGGCCTCCCATAAGGAGTGAGCCGGCTCCAGGCGGCGAGTCGTCGCTGCTTGGGGTTCGTGCTGGAAACAGGAATCTGCGACTGCCTCGACCAGGTCCCATGTCAGGCCTTCGCCTGCGAGCCGCTCGCGCAGCTTCCGAAGCGGAGGAACCGCTCCGTCGTGGAAGTGGTCCGGGGTGAGCTGGGCGTGCAGCTCGGAAACGCTCAAGGCCGCTTCGTCCAGCCATGACCTGACGATGCCGACGAGGTCGTTGATCTCGGTGCAGTGCCCCTTGATCGCTCCCCACGGGCGGCCCGGCCGTTTCGCGCCAGTCACTCCTGATGTCCCTTCAGGGTTATCGCGAACAACCCTGTGTTGTCGACGGAACAACATCCAACCCGCACGTGAACGCTCCTCGCAGGTGGATCCTCGAATTGCCCCGAGTACCGGGCACCACGAATCCGCAGGCAGGGCCTGCTTATGAGAGGCGACCGACCATGGACATTCTCACCGAGGCGCTGCCGGAGTTCCTGGGAGCTCTGGGCTCTGCCGGAGCCGTCGGTACCGTGATGTGGTGCTTTCGCGCCTGGCGGCGGCGCGCCAGAGGCCCGGCGACGGGGCCGGCGCCCACCAGCCCCTCTGAGTCCATCGGTGACCAGGCAACGTCTGCGGCCCAGCGCAATGCCACGGTCAGGCGCTACACCCTGCTCGGCACGTTGACAGAAGACGGCAGCCCGATACAGCTGGCCAGCACGCGGACGGCCGGGGCGGTCATCGTGTGGCCGGTTGGAGACAGGCAGGAGCGCTTCGAGTTCACTGACGTGCAGCTCTACGACGGCACGTTTGCGGCCGAGCCGACCGACCGGTACGAGACGGCTCGTTGAGGTGATGCCGAAGGGTGCAGCCCCCTCTGGGGGATCCTTCGGCGTCTGTTCCGCCGCCGTGGTTGTCAGGTTTCAGGCTCTCAGGCGCGATCCCCAGGTGACGCTTTTGCACTGGGCGGTGACACTCTCGCTGCAGTGTCGAGTGGCCATGACTGCTGGTCAGGTGGCGATGTCGTACTTCACAGCGGTGTCGGAGCAGTCGGATGCGGGCTTCTCCAGCGAAGCACGTTCCTTTGGAGGCAGATCGCGTCGCCCAAGATGGCGGCGTCCGTTGCGCAATACGAACGTGCGTTGCCAAAATCCAGCAGCGTTGCAGTGCAACGGTCCAGCATCGAGTTGGGCTGCCACCACTCTGATCAGCCATAACGTCCATGGTCAGGTGACTCCGGGTGGTGGCAACAAGAACCCGCGTTGCGGCCTGTCCACTGATCCGGACTGCAACGGCTCCGGCGTCCTCCATCCTGTGATTCCCCTTCCGCAATCCGCTGGACGGGTGACAAGCTCCCATCCCTGCGGTGGGTTGATGAATGGAGATCCGGGTGGATCAGCCGCTGCTGTCACTGAGAACGACCTTGGTGTTCCTGCTCGCCTTACTCGCCGGCGTGACAGCGGGCGGGCTGACCGCACTTGCGGGTGAAGGCACCCCGCACAGCCTGCTGGCGGGCCTTGGCGTCGCAGGCCTGGCGGTTCCCTTCTTCAACCGCCTTATCGACGCCGAAGGCAGCCAGAACCGGCAGCACGAGCACGCGGGCGCCGGGGAGGGAGAGGGAAATGGGTGAGCTGCGACCGCTGGGAGACGACCTCACGGATGCTTCCCGCGCCCTTGCCCAGGCCCTGCGAGACCTGTTCGAGGGGATGGATGTATCCGTGCGCCGGTACGCGGCCCGGCGCCAGCGGGATCCGGGGACGTTCTCGCGCTACCTGAACGGCACCCGCTTACCCCCGTGGCAGGTGATCACCGACCTCTTCACGGATCTCGCCGAGCACCGAGGAGCCGCAGTCACCACCGAGGCCATCGAGCTCGTACGCAGGCTGCACGGCTCGGCCGTCGACGCCGGGGCCTCTCCCAAACACGCGATGGAGATCCTGGAGCAGCAACTGGCCGACGCCGACCGGGCATCCCGGCGATCGAGCGTCCGCGGCGACGTCCTGGGCGACGCTCTGCTAGACCGCACACACCGCATCGCAGACCTGGAGGTACGCCTCAGCCAGCTGGAGGCCGACCGGATTGCCGAACGGAAACGGGCCGACGAACTCGCCGCAGCCCACCCCGACATCTCCGGCCTCCTGCAGGAACGCGACGCCCTGCAGCTCGACGTGCAGCAGCTGAGCGCGGAACTCCGCGAGGCACAAGCACTGCGGGTCGCGGCCGAGGACCGCTGCAATCTGCTCGAACGCCAGCTGGACGCCGTCGAGAAGTCCCCGGCCTCGCTGCCCGCCACCGCACCTCAGGACATGCCCAAGATCCTCATCGTCGACGACCAGCCGAGCAACCTCCTCGCGATGACCGCGGTACTGGCATCCCTCGACCAGGAGCTCGTCACCGTCTCCTCCGGACGCGAAGCACTCAAAGCGCTGCTCGACCACGAAGACTTCGCGGTCATCATCATGGACGTGCAGATGCCGGAGATGGACGGCTACGAAACGTGCGCACACATCAAGCGCCGCCCCCGAAACCGCGACGTCCCCATCATCTTCCTCACCGCGATGGGCGTGGACTCCGAGCACTCCGCCCGCGGATACGCCGCCGGCGCCGTCGACTACATCAGCAAACCCTTCGACCCCTGGGCCCTGCGCGCCAAAGTCGCCGTGTTCACCTCCATCTACCTGGAACGCCGCGCCCAGCATTGACCCCTGCGCAATGACGGGACTCCACCGAACCGCCCCGGGGTGCAGGGCACTCCTCGCCAGGCTTCCCCGACAGGGAACTGGCCGACCGTGTCGGGTCCAACAGCCGGCCCTGCCCGTCTTCCGGGGTGTGGACCACAGAGCCCGGCGGCAGCCCGCCTGTTCAGTCCAAGCGCAGGGGAGGCCGTCGGCGAAGCTGGTCAGACTGCCGGCGGCTGGCTGGAGGGCGCGGCCTGGTCGGCGGGCTGGTCCAGCTGCTGCTGGCGGCGACGCTGCTCGTTGCGGTGCTCTTCGACGCGCTGGGTGAACAGTTTCAGCGCCTCGTCCTCCTGGCCGCGGCCGTACTCGCTGTAGTGGCCGATGCCGAGTCTGACGGCGTTGGCCTCCTCCTCGATGGCGTCGGCAGTCTGCTGGAGGAAGTAACTGCGCTCGCGGAACTTGTAGTAGCCAGTGAACATCGCGGCCACTGTGATGGCGAAGCTGATGACGGTCAGGGTGACGCTCTGCCAGGTCAGTTCCTTTCCGGTGTCCAGGGCCGCGATCGTAGTCGTGGACGCTGAGCCGATCATGATGAGGGTCTGCAGGCTGTTGTGGATCCGCCGGTACTTGCGGCTGTCGGCCTGGTACTGCTCGATCGCGGTGGTGACTTCCTCGCGGTAGAGCTTGCGCCGGTGGTCCAGAACCGGGTTGTCCCTGGCCTTCTGCTGCCACAGCGACTCCTGCGCGAAGGCGAGCTGCGCCTCGATGCGCTGGAGGGTGGGCAGGCCCCGCCCGGCGAAGTGCACGCCGACCAGCGCCAGCAGGGACATCAGGAGCAGGCTGCCGCAGATCAGGTCGCCCAGGACGAACCCTGCCGGACTGCCCGTGGTGAACCAGGCGATGCCCGTGCCCATGACGGCCGTGAATAAGGACAGCTAGCTGACTGCCCACCCGCACGCCAGATGCGGTCCAGCCGCCGGCGCCGGGCGAGCTTCTCCTGGGCGTCGATGACGAGGTTGGTGGTCACCACGTAGATCCGTTCGTCGGCGTCCCGCTGGCGGGCGAGGACCAGTTCATCAGCGTCCCGGATGCGCCGGGGCGCGTCGTCGTCAAAGTTCCGTGCCATGGGCAGGTCAGCGGGCGAACGCTTCGGTCAGGCGTACGCTGTAGCCGTCTTCTTCCATCAGCACGACGGTGACGCCGAACGGGTCGGGGTGATTCAGCTCGACGGCAGTGAAGGAGAAGTCCACCGCGGCCTGGACCGGCGGCACCAATTCGCCGCCGCGTTGCGGCGCGGGGGCCGGCCTCCAGTCCGGGGCGACTGATGCCCATCCTTCGGGGGTGCGGGACAGGAGCTGCTCGTCGTAGGGGAACTGGTGCGGCACGTGCACGTCGCGGGTGGCGAGCACCATGTTCATGCACGGCGCCGGGCCGACGACGGGCAGCTCGCAGGCGGTGGCGACATCATGGGTCCCCCAGGCGAGCACGACCTCGTCCGCGCCGGCCACCGAGGCGATGTTCGCGAGTTCCGCGATCCCTACGAGCGCGTCCTGGCCGACCTTGATCGGGCGGACCCAGATCAGCCCGACCAGCTCGCCACGCACCAGCGGCATGATGACCGGACGCGGCACTGTCCCCTCACCCAGCCCCGCAATGTACGCATCCTTCATCACGCCGACCAGCGCGTCCCACATCCGTGCTTCCACGGAAGCCCCCTCCGTCTGCCGATCCGATCACCGCACCCTTCCAGGGGGATTGAGGCCGTGTCAGCCGGATGATCAGCCAGCGTGCGACGGGGGAGGAGCCGGATTCAGGCGGTGGCCGGCTGCGGGGCCCGGTCGGTTCCGGCCACTGCCTCTGAAGACCCAGCGGTGACCTGGTGGTGACGGGTAGCTTCGGTCCACTTACGTCTTCAGCCTGCGCGAGGTTGAGCAATGCCGTGCCAGGCCACGCACGTAGGGGGATTCTCGGTGAGCAGTACTGGGGGCTGTTTTGCGGGGTGACAGGCGGCAGATCCAGACGGCGGTCCTGGGCAGTGCGGAGTCGGAGGAGCCGCTGATGCTGCCGCTGGAAGCGATCGAGCTGGACGCCTTCCGGCGTCGGCACAGTGACGACACGTTCTGGTGCGGGCTGCTGCTCGGCGGCTGTGGCGGCCAGTTGACGACGAAGCTGTACACCGACCGCGTGTGCCATTTCGCCCATAACCCCGGTGCCGAGGGGCATCCTCATCTGTGCGGTCGCTCCTCCCGGGGGGTGAGCAGTGCAGACCACCTGTACGTGAAGTCTGCGGCGGTCGCCTGGCTCCGTGCTCGAGGTGAGGGGGCTGACTTCGACTTCGCCCGGCCGGGCGGGGCGCCGATCGGTTCCGTGGTGGACATCCGGTTTCAGCACGCTGCTCTGCGTGTGCACCTGGACGGAGAGGTGGTACCGGAGTGGGACGAGGAGGGACACGAACCGGTGCTCGGAGCGTCAGTGCCGGTGGACCAGGACACGCTGATCCGTCGCTGGTACGTCCACCGCATCCGCCTGGAAAGCCAGGGCACCACCCGCCAGGTACAGATCGGCACCGAGGCGTTCGCGCGGCCCACTGAATGGTTCGGCCTGGACGAATGCGAGGTGACGCAGGGCGGCTTGTCCACGCCGGCAGTGGAGCGCATCGTGGCATCCCGCAGTACACCGCCCCCGCGGTGGTCCCCGGGGAAGGCCCGGAAGGCAGTGAGTCCGGATGCCAGGGCGTGGGCCTTGCTGAGCCGCCTGAATGATGCGCGCACGTTCACGTGGGAAAGCGCGGCATCGCACGTCTGCTGGGAGATCGCCCGCCTGGATGGAGTGAGCCAGCATGTGCGGGAACAGCTGGACGCGGCCGTGGACAAGACACGCGGCTGGCTGGAAGAGAAGGCCGAGGAGCGCCGTGAGCTGTTCTCCCAGCTGGACCAGGCGGTCAGCGCGCAGGACACCGCACGAGTCCGCCAGCTACTGACCAGCATCGAGACGACGGCCGTTGATGACCGCACGAAAGACGAACATGCTGTCGCAGGCCGGGCAGCGGAGCACCTTGCTGCTGCAGCCCGTGCCACCCAAGAGCGGATCGTGGCGCGGAGCGCCGCCGAAAGAGCGGCCTCGGACGCCTCCTCTCGGGTCGGGAGCATTCTCAACAACCTGCGCCGCGGGAAGTACAAGGACCTGGGCAGGGAGATCGACGCTCTCGACTACTTCGCCGAGATCGCCGGCAACCGCCTGACGATTCACCACACACGCCAGATCAAGCAGTGGAAACAGAAGCACCACCGCGGCTCCAAAGCCCCGGAGGGACAGAGCGGCAGCGCTCGGCAACGAGGAGGCACGTCGTCTCCTGCATACCGGCAGGTCCCGCGCCGCCACTGGATCAAGCAAAACTGTCCGAGCTGTCGTTCCGCTGCAGGCAAGGAATGCCTTGACAACGACGGACAGGGAAGGTGGAGCTGGAGGCCGTTCCCTCACGATGAGCGGCTTCAGCTGACCATTGAGGAACGCCAGGCTCGGGTCACGCCGAACAAGCAGGTCCCGCAGGAAACACGGACGAATCGGGAAGCGACCATTGATGAACGCCCGGCTAGGGGAAGGAGGCGGGGCAACCGGAGATCGCGGACGAACCGGGAAGCGACGCCCGCACCATCGGCTTCATGGCAGGTGACGGATATCGCCTGCCCCGAATGCGGCGCGGCTCTCACGCGAGCGAAGGGGTCCAACAAGACCCTGGCGGAGCGCCTGGGCGTTTCACCCCGCACGGTGGAGTGCTACCGCGCCGGGAAGCTGACGAAGCCCCAGAAGCGCCTTCAGGCGGCCCTGGTGGAGGAGACGGAATCCGAGTGGCAGCCGCAGGGTTAGGGCGCAGGCGCGCGAACAGGCGTCCACCTCCAGCGGCATGATGGTGGAGGTGACGGCGTACTTCGGATTCGTCGGCTGGGGCAGCTCGGACGACGGCCGCGAGCGCAGCATCACCACGGCGATCTCGCCCACCTACGCGAAGCAGATCCTCGAACTGCAGGAGGCCGGTGCGACGGAGGAGGACCTGCATCCGATCGTCGCTGAGGCCATCACGGAGTCGTATTTCACGGAATGGGGTACCCGCGCCGCTGGCCTGCGCGCGGATTTCACACACGTCCATTCCATAGAATTTCGGTTCTGACACCGCGAAATTCCAAGCCTGCTATAAACCATGTCCTGAGGTCGGGTAGCCGTACAGCGCTCTGGCGGCGGCCCGCCCTGATTCTCCACCATGAATACGAGGCCGACGCTGACCACGCCCCGGCGTACCGCCCGCCGTCCGCTCGCCCCGCGAGCCGGTCGACCCCGCCCGCATCGGTCGCCGCGTCGTACGGCGCCGGGCGAAGGGGATGGACGCCGGCGCCATCGCGGCGGCTCTCGAGGAAGCGCGGTTCGACGCGCGGCGGGCTTCCCGGCACGAGGACCTGGCCGACGACGTCCGTGGCCCGGCGGGGCTCGCGGAGTGGGAGCGCCTCGCCCAGCTGCTCGCCGACGCGGCCCCGGGCACGTCACGGAGTCGACGTAAGTTTCCGAAGCTCGATCGCCGGTTACCGAAAGTCATATTCGGTGCGGTACGGCTCCGTCCTGCCAGCGGTAGAGGTCGCGCAGCAGGGAAATCTCGGCGCCGTGATGGACCAGCTCCTTGTTGACGTGCAGGACGATGCCCTCCATGGGAAACCGCTCGGGACCCACCGTGGGCGGATTCTCCAGGTCAGCGTCCGAGAGCGCGCGGACCCCCGCGTTCCATCTCCCATACATCTCATCGAGCTGTTTTAGCGCCTCGTCAGCGGTCCCCGCGTAGGCGAATGTCTGGGAGTCGACGTCCTGGCCGCCGAAGTGCCACCCGACCCGATAGCCCAGGCACGAGACGATGATGTGCGCCAGCCGCCAGGCAATCGTGGTCACCGGTGCCGGCACCGGGTCAGGGGACGCGGAGTCCATCGTCCACTTCCCCGAACCTGCCGACATCGATGCGGCCGACGTGCCACGTGCGCGGATGCTCCAGCAGCCGCGCACCGGCTCCCAGAAGTACTCCTCGTCGGTAAGACCGTCCAGCCGTGGCCGCAGGTTCTTGCGCCAGTACCAGTCCAACTGCTCCGCGAGCCGCTCGCTTCTTGTCATTGCCGCACACTACAGACCCGTCGAGCAGAGTCATCGTCGCCGTCTGCGGTCATCCTCCACTGTCACAAACCCGCAGGCAGTCATCTCTAACTGGCACAGAAGTCAATTGATCGGCCTTCGCTGGCAATCGATCAACACCCACTGACACAGGTCAGTAGTCGCGAGGGCCGGTTCGGCTGGAGTGGTCCCGGGCCCGGTTGCCCGGCGATACCGTGGTGAGACACGCCAGTTCTGCCCTCTGGAGTCCTCGATGAGCGAACAGCCGGCCCCCGCCGACACCGCCGCCCGGCAGCTGGAGCCCGCGGCCGCCGACGCGGTCCGCGCGTACGCGGCCAAGACTCGCGCCGACGCCGACCGGTTCGCCGCCGCCCTGGAGGACATCGCCACCAACGGCCTGCCCGACCCCGAGCAGTGCACCCCGTGGGAGGAGCTGCGCGAGGCCCACCTCACCCGCCTCGCCGCCCAGCGCCCGGCCGTCGCCTGATGGCCCCGCAGCACGGCCCACGCCGTGCTCAGATCGCGTTCTCCGACTCCGTCGCCAAGCATCTGGACAACCTGACCAGCGAGGCGGAGATCCACGCCCTGGACCGCGCCCTGGTCGTCATCTCCGTTGACCCCGACGTCGGCGACCCGATCCCCGGCGACACCGCCGGCCCCCAGCTTCGGCAGTACACCGACGACGTCGAGCAGGTGCGCGTCCTGTACTTCGTCACGGCGCTGCGCACCGTCGTGGTCGTCGCCTACATCGAGGTCTAGCCCATCCAGGCCGGTACGCCGCTGACCCGTCTCATAGAAGCTTGACCAGTCTCAGCGAAAGTTTGACCGGAACGGCGGCTGCTGCTCTGCGGCTGGTTCAGCAGTCGGTGGAGCTCTCCGCTGGTGGCCACGGCCCCTCGAAGGCCGGCCCGCAGTCGTGCGGCAGGTGGGCCACCACCAACGCGGCCGCCTCGTTCGGTGTGAGTGACTCGCCCAGGACACGCGGCGACGCACCCCGTGGTGCGTACACGATGCAGGATTGCGCGTCGCCGACGATGAACGGCAGGTCGTTGCTCCATGGGAACTGCGTGTTGCGGTGAAAGGTGAGCGCCCCGTGGCTCGGAAACGGGAACAAGGCCCGCAGCCGAGGTTCGGCGTAGGCGGCCTCTATGACTACGGGCTCTCCCCGTCGCGCCGTGGGATGCCCCTCCAGCATGAGCCGCCAGGTCTTCTCGACAACCGTCTCCTCAGCCATCCCGCGATCATGACGTCTGTACTCGGCCAGGACAAACCGTTCCACCCTGATGGTCAAACTTCGATGAGACTCACCAAACTTCGCTGAGACAGGTCAGCGAGCTGGGCACGCTGGAGCAGACCGAGCCCCGCGACGGCGACAAAGCAGTCCGCGACGAACTCACCCGCCGCGCCGGCGGGTACGTCCAGGCTGACGTCGACACCTGGCTCGCCTACGCCCTGGCCGCGCACCTCGGGCACTACCGCGACCCGGCCGCCCGCGAGACTGCCGCCGGCCTCCTGCCGCCGCCACTGCTCGCCCACGCCGCGCTGCTCACCGAACTCGCCCACCTCTCGCCCCGGGCGTCGGCGTCGACCAACTGGCGTTCGAGGCCCGGCTCGCCACCACCGAACCCGAAGCCGCCGGCGCCCTCGCCGCGTTCCTCGCCCGCGCCCGCTCCGACGCGAGCTGACCTCACCCTGTGCAACCTCCCAGACCTCCCAGATCCCTGGGGGAGACCTGGCAGGCATCTGGGGGACAGGGGCCAGAAATGCCCCGGAACGCCCGGGATGCCTAGGAAACTGAGAGGCCGTTTCTCCAGGCAGCCGCGTTCCTGGGAGGCGAGCTGGGAGCCTGGGAGGCGGAGGGTGCGTACGCACTCCCCAGGCCGTGCCACGCTGACAGAAAGTGTCCTCTGACATCGAAGTTGGACTGTCTGCCATCGAAGTCGCACTGATCAGACAAGTGCCGGTCCTAGGGGATCACGGGCCGGGCCGCATCGATGGAACGGCGCCGGTCCGAAGCCCGGCGGGTGGTGCACTGCGGGCGCCAGGTCGCCACCAGTGCGAGGGCCAGGAGCAGCTCGGCGATGTCGCCGCCGTAGTACATGATTTCCGCGCCGCGCTGGACCTGGTCGACGGGTGCGTGGATGTTGATGCCGAACCCGCCGTACATCAGCTGTGAGATGAGCGCGTGCGTGGCGATGGCCGCCCCCAGAACCACCAGCCGCACCGGCACACCAGGCCGGGCGGGGGCCGGGTCGGGACCGGCGATGACGTAGGCGAACAGGCATCCGGCGAGCAGGAAGTGCGCATGCAGCAGACCGTGCAGTCCGGTGTTCGCCGACATCGCGTTGTACAGCGGCGTGAAGTACAGCAGGGCCAGTGTGCCCACGCTCAGCACCAGCGCGGTGACCGGATGGGCCAGCGCATGAGCCGGCCTGCTCTGCACCAGGCCGGTCAGCCGTCGGCCCTGGTGAGACGGCAGGTTCCGCAGCACCAGCGTGACCGGGGCTCCCAGCACCAGCCCCAGCGGTGCGTACATGCCGATCAACAGGTGCTGGAGCATGTGGCCGCGGAAATCGCCGTGTGCCCACTGCGCGACAGGGGGCAGCAGAGCGGCCGCCAGCAGGCCACACCCGGCCAGGAACCACCCGGTACGCCAGCGGCTCCACCCGGCCTGTCTGTTGCGCCGCCGCGCGCGGGTCGCCAGCAGCAGATAGGCGCCGGCCAGCAGGACGACGAACACCGCGGGTACCAGCACCTCCAGTGGCAGGCCGCCAGGCTCCTGGTGGTGTGCAGGATGGCCGGTCATGCGTGCCGCGTTCCTCGCACCGGTCCGACACCTTCCGGGTCGAAAGGCGCCGCGCGACGCTGGATCATCCATCCGACCACGACCAGGATCGCGCCCAGCAGCAGGAACCCGAGGTCCCACCAGATCTGCTGGTCTCCGGCGTAGACGTGGTGGATGCCCAGGATGTGGTGGTCGAGGATGCCCTCGACAAGGTTGAACAGGCCCCAGCCAGCCAGGATCCAGCCCCACAGCGCCGCCGATGTCCACACCTGGCGACGGTGATGCGTCACCCGCGCGTACAAGATCGCCAGGCCCGCGAGGACCGCCACCCAGCAGATCGCGTGGAAGATTCCGTCCCACACGGTGTTCATCTCCAGCCCGGAGACGGTGTTCGCCGGGTAGTACTTCACACCGATCCGGTCATGGTTGGTGCTGGTCAGCATGTGGTGCCACTGCAGCAGCTGGTGCAGCAGAATGCCGTCGACAAAGCCGCCCAGGCCCACTCCGAGGATGATGCCTGGCAGCTGCAGACTCCGGGGCCGCTCGCCCGCCACCGCTCCCTGACTCTCAGCGCTGACGCTGCTCGACATCGCGTTTACCTCCGCTGAACTGGTGCTCGATACCTGGGCGGTTACCCAGGCGTCAGCCTTTCCACCAGAGCAGCCGTACCTCGCCCGCGCACCCTGAGAAGCGCCAGATGGATGTGGCCCGGCGGACCGCAACTCAACGCGATCTCGGGGTGCCAGCAACATCCCTTGGGTACTGCGAGACCCTCGCCTCGTACCTGTAGCCGCTGCCCGCTGGCTCGTGCTCCTGGTCGTGCTGCTCCTGGTGCTGCATGGTGACTCCGAAGGCAGCGCAGCATTCGCACGACCCAGTCGGCACACGGGTGCTGCTCGTGCAGCAGGGCTGGCCCCGGCGGTTGCAGCAGAGAGCAGCAGCGCTGTGCGGCTCTCCGAGCTGGCGGCTGCATAACATCGCAGTTCTGCCATGTTCCGTGCGAGATCTATGCACGACTGCTGCATGCAGCACCCATGCCCACGCTGCTCACCTGCACGTTTCCCCTCCAGGGGAACGATGTACGCGCACGCGGAAGCAGTCGCCGGTTTGTTCTGGAGAACCAGAACAAACCGGTTTACCTGGTGCTACCGCCCCGCATCGCCGCACGCCGCCGACCTGCGGCCTTCCCCTGGAGGGGAACGGTGTACTGCGCCGGGCACGAGAACGGCGCCGCACCAGGGGTGCAGCGCCGTGTTGCCTGGCCGGGCGCGCGGGCGGCCAGGTCAGTGGACGCGCTTGAGGCGGGTCGTCTTGGTGATGGGCGTGACGTTGCCCTTGGCCTTGGCTTCGGCCTTGCGGGCCTTCTCGTCCAGGTGGAGTTGGAAGCGGCGCTCGTACTCGTCTTCGAAGTCGCCGGCGTCCAGTCGCATGTCCCGGGGCAGCGCCTTGACGGCTCGCTGTTGCTCGCGGGGGTCGTTGAACGCGGCGATCATCGGGTGGAGCTGGAAGCGCCCGCGGCGGACCACGGTGACGAGCCGGGCGGCGACCAGGTGCGGCAAGGAGGAGCTCCATGAGTAAGCGCACGACAGCCCAAGAGGCGAGGGAGACCGAAGACGAGCGGCGGCCCGACGTGGAGTTCAGGGCCCGCGGGTTTCACGTCAGTGTGAACAAGGTTCCGTGGACGGGCCTTGCCCTACTGGCCGGTGCTGTCGCCGCCAGGGTGGCCGGCAGTTACGTCTGGATGCTCTGACCTGACGGATGGGGTGGCCCTGCGGAACGTGCGAAGTGACCGCGAGGCCATCCCAGGAGCACCGTCCTGTCAGGGCACTCATGACCGACCGTACGGGCCACGGTGGTTCACCGCCCGGTGAGCTGCTGCATCCGTGCCCGGCCCGGCCCCGGGCGCAGCTGAGATGAGGCTGAGGCCGCGGGCTGCCCCGGGCCAGCGGTGAGCTCACCTGTCACGGTGGGGCTACGACCAGCACACATGACCCGGTGTCAGGAGACGGTCTCCGGCTGCGATCATGAGGGCTCATCAGCCCCGACCAGCTGGAGATCTCACCGTGCCTGTGCGCCGTTTCGTCCCCCTCGCTGCCGTAGTGCTCGTGGCGTCACTCGCCGCGTGCAATCCCAGCGCCACGAAGAGTGAGTCCGACTCGAAGCCGGCAGCCTCCGCCTCAGCCGGTACCGACCCGGCCGAGGCCGGCTCCTCGGCCGCCCCGGGTGCTCCCGCGGGCGGAAATGGTCTGTCACTGTCCGAGGCCATCGCGAAGATCCCGGCCGCGGACGAAGTGCGTGACGGGTACAAGCGCGACAGCTTCAAGCACTGGATCGACGAGGACGGCGACTCGTGCTCGACGCGCAACGAGGTCCTGCTCGCGGAGGCGGTCAAGGCGCCGGAACAGGGGGCGCGGTGCGCGCTGACGGGAGGCGAGTGGCTGTCGTTCTACGACGAGGTCACGG
This sequence comes from Streptomyces sp. NPDC059832, assembly GCF_042731715.1. Classification (NCBI taxonomy): domain Bacteria; kingdom Bacillati; phylum Actinomycetota; class Actinomycetes; order Kitasatosporales; family Streptomycetaceae; genus Streptomyces; species Streptomyces sp. NPDC059832. The sequence goes on from NZ_JBHWIY010000060.1 coordinate 14,262, forward strand.
TCACCGCTGCGGGCAAGCTCGACATCGATCACATGGTTCCCCTGGCGGAGGCCTGGGACAGCGGGGCGTCGAAGTGGGACGCGGACCGGCGCATGCGGTACGCCAATGACCTCGGGGCCGGGCGCAGCCTTGTCGCGGTCACCGCGAAGACGAACAGGTCCAAGGCGGACAAGGACCCGTCGGAGTGGATGCCGCCGGCGGAGTCCGCGAGGTGCACCTATCTCGCTGACTGGACCGCCACGAAGCTGCGGTGGAAGCTCAGCGCGGACGACAAGGAGCGCGCCGCGCTGGAGACCCTCGCCAAGGACTGCTCCGGCACCGCCGTGAAGTACGAGGCCGCCCCGTAGTCGTTCCTGCACCGCCGCGGCCCCGGTGGTGCCGGTTTGGTGTGGGACGGGGTGGTGGGGTTATCTGCCGGGCCAGGTGGTGGCGGCCTGGATGGGGGCGGGCAGAGGGCGTCGTGGGGTCGTGGGGTGTCCGGTGGCGAGGATGTTGTTGAAGGTGGTGATGAGTTCTTCGAGCCGGGTGGTGGCTCCCTGGCCCGGTGGGTGTGGTGCGGGGGCTGATGCGGGTGCGGTTGTTTCGGCGGCGGCCTGCTTCCAGAGGGGCTCGAAGTAGGTGTACTCGCCATCGAGTGTCTGGATGAGTGTCTGGACGTCTTCCCAGGTGCCGATCGTGGTTCCGTCGAGGAGATTGGTGATGTGGTCCGGGGTGAGGGCGTAGCCGCTGCTGACGGACATCGATGTGGGTGTCGGGTTTCCGGCCCGCTGGTGCAGGAAGCGCAGGGCGGAGGCGAGTGTCTCGGGGCGGGGTTTGCGCAGGCGCCGGGCGTCGGCGTCGTCCCAGACCTTCTTCAGGACTTCGGGGTCGGCGCCGCAGGCGCGGGCGATGTCCGCTGTCGCTTCCCAGCTCGGGAACCGTTCGCCGTTCATGGCCCGTGACAGGAAGCTGGGGGAGAGCCCGGACTTTTTGCTCAGCGCTCGCAGGCTGTGCCGGGAGGCGCGCTGGAGGTTGCTCAGGACGCAGGCGAAGTCCGCGGGTCCGGGGGCGGGTCCGGTGTCTGGGGAGGGTTCGGAGTTCTCACCATCGGGGCCGGTGCCGGCGTCGGTCTGGCCTGGGGAGGCGGCCTGCATGGCGAGCGGCTGGGGCGGCCCGAAGGGCTCGCCCGGCGGCACCGGCGCGGCCGACGGGATGTGACGGGGTGCGGACCGGGCGGCGGGGCCCTTGACGGGTGCGCGGTTCAGCGCGCGCTTGACGACCGAGGTGTTGAACTTCTTGCGCACGGTGTCCTTGTTCATGCCGAGAAGCCGGCCGATCACCTCCCACGACGTGCCCAGGCGCTTCGTGCGGCCCACCACGGGCGCGGTCAGCTGGTCGATGCGCCGCTGCAGCTGCAGGAGGAGTTCCAGCGGCTGCTCGACTGCCGGGGCCGGGGTGCGCAGGGCGTGCTGCAGGTCGCGGATCTCTGCGCATGCGGCGTCCAGCTCGCGGTGGAGGTGGCGGTCGAAGTCGGAGGTGTCGGGAGGCAGTCCTTTGTGACGCTCGGTGTGGGCTGCCTGCCGGCACTTGGTGCTGCAGTACTCGCCCGGGCGTCCGGTATGCCGCAGTGTCCGCCTGCCCCCGCACTGTTTACAGTGGTCCGACGAAAATGTGTTCCCCATGGTTTTCGCTCTCTGCCAGGCCGGCCCCGGGCGACGAAAGGGATTCCGCCGCCCGGGATTCGTGATGAAAAGCGGTGTCCGCCCGGCCGTTTCGTCGGAGAAATGTGCCCGGGACACTGCTGAGAGTCCGTCAGCGGGACTTCGAATTCCTGCGCGTACTCATCCAGACGACGAACGCCCACAGGGTCACGGGGGCCAGCATCAGGGCCATGGCCGTGTAACCGGGCGATCCGGGGACGATGAGCAGCGGCGGAAACGCGATGCCCGCGGCGACGGGAGCGGGCTGGGGGGTGTTGCCCGTGGCTTCCGCGCTGTTGACAGACATGTTCTCGGCCGCGACCTGTTTGTTACTGTCACCTGCGAGTCGGCGCCAGAGGCGTTTGGCTCGGAAGGGATCCGGGGACGAAGGCATAGAGACCTCCTGGGTCGTCATCACATTGGGAGCGCGAACCCGGGTCCGTGAGAAGAGCGGGTTCGCGCTCCGTGAGCGTAATGACACGATCTGCCCAATGCCATTCGGGCAAATGCTCCCATTCCTTATAGAAGTCTGGTCCGATCGGACAGTTTCGTCGGCATCAGACGGGCAATCGGCATGCAATTCCGATAAGCGCACCAATTCGGGCCGCGATCTTGGTATTCCGGCCCCGCCGGCCACCGGGCACGGATGGTGCGCTCCCGGAAGGGGCGCAGGTAGAGCATCGCCCGCTGCCCGTCGTGCCCCAGACTTCTGATGCCTCGTGAGACATCAGGCGCCGACGAATCGGTCACCCCACCGTCGCGATGTCGCCAGGGGCGAGGTCCCCTGCGCGCTGTGCCCGACGACCGTTGCCGGTGGCGACCAGTGCTTCCCGTCCAGTCCCAGGCATTCCAGGAGAGTGCGGCGCTGGGCGCTCGGACGGACGTGCGTCAGCCGTCGCCTTCCGGTTCCGGGTGCAGGACAGCCTTCTTCACGGCCATCTCCAGCTCGGACCGGGATACTCCCGCAGCTTCGGCGAGCGCGGTCACCGCGGCCTGGAGCTTCGCCGCAGTCTCACGCCACGCGGCCCAGCCATCCGCGGTGTACGGCTCGGCGCGCGCCTTGTTCTGTTCCGCGAGGGCGGAACGTTCCAGCGTGATCAGATCTTCAGGGATATCGATTGCCACGGCCGGATCGTAAACGGCGCCACTGACAATCGACCGGAGCCGAGCAGGTCAGGCCGCTGCGACGACATCCGCCCGGACTGCGGCTCCCACCCCACCGGCAGCCGCTGATACTCCGCCTCGCCCTCTGGCCGAGGTCCGTCCGGCGCCGACCGAACTCCAGCCCCCTGCCGTCCACGCGGATCCCCCCGCCGGCGGCCGGGCGGGGCGCGCAGTGACGGTCAGTGGATGCCGGCTGTGGCCCAGGCGGCGTGGATCTGTTCGTAGGCGGTCTGGACATGGGCGTCCTGCGGTGTGTTGAGAACGAGGGCGGTGGCGAGCGTGCGGACGGCGGGGATGTCGAGCAGCAGGACGGCGAGCACGCGGTTGAGTCGGCCGACGATGTCGGCGGCGGCCTGGGGCGGATGGCAGTCCTCGCCCACCTCCTGAAGCAGATCGCCGAGCCCGGAGGCATCCGGTTCCCCGTCCTGTGCCCGCTGCAGGGCGATGTGGACCTGCCACAGGGCCTCGGTCTCCCATGCGGGAACTGCCCGGAGGAACACCTCGTCGGAAGTGACCCCGAGGCCGGTGGCAGGACCCGGCGGGGGCTGGGGGAGAGCGGTGGCGAGGTTGTTGATGGCGTCGGCCGCGGCCCGGTACGGGGCATCGGGCAGTCCGGCCGAACTGCCAGTGCCGTTCTCGTCCTCGACGGCGTCGGCGAGCTGGGGCAGGACCATGGTGTCGAGACAGTGCACGTCGTGAAGCCACGACGGAATGGCAGGCAGCACACAGGGGTGATCGGGGCGCGAGGTCATCCGGGCAGGGTTCCAGTTCTGCACGCTCACAGGGTTGCCTTTCGAAGAGATCGTCAGATCAGGGGATGGTGCTGGGGGCGGACACATCCTTGTTCTCCCGGCCTCCATACCGGGACGCTCCGGAACTTGTGCGCGACCCACGTACGACGAGCCGGCACCGTACAGGGCCATTCGTCCGGGGCTGCCGATGCGACGAGGCGGACGACTCCGCAGAACTGACCGGTCCTCGATGAACTCCGCGTCCGGGCCGTGCACCGCGACCTCGACGAGCAACTGCTGCCCGTCGGCGCGGGCAACGCCGCGGTGTAGGGAAGACTGGCCGGGCGCCCCGGCAGCGCGTGCCCGCGTCCGGCCGATGTTGCCCGCTGCCGGGGTCTGGCCCGGCTCCGCCGCGGCCTCACTGCCGCCGTCGGCGACCACGACCGGGCCGTCACCCCACTGACCTCGATCCGCCGGCGGCCGCGGCGCGGCCCCGGCCCGGGTACCTATGGCGGACCACTGCATGACTCGGCGCCCTGACGCTCCCGTCCTCGGCCGGCGGTCCACTGTGCTGCACCCGCCCCAGCAGGCAGGACATCGATCACGGCCAAGGCATCACCACACCGGTGGGTGGCCGACCGGGCCGCATTCCCGGTACTGCTCCGCGAGTCGGGAATGCCGTTCACGCGGCATCTCTCATCCGTCACCGGGAGAACACTGAACGGGGGCGCGTCACCGCATGCCGGGAGATCCACGAAGCACTACTGTCGTCTGCCACGAGAACGTCAGTCGCTCTGCCACGGGAAGTGTCAGTGCCTCGTACGGGGTGAGGGCGGGGGCCGTCACGCTCCCCGCCCTCACGTACGAGTTGCCGGTTCCGTGGTTAAAGAGCGTGGACCATCCTCCGCGCCGCATTGCCCCGTCGGTCGCCCAGGCGGTGGAGCGGCAGTCGCATGAATGCGGGCACTCAGCCTCTGGGCGTTCCCGGAGCCGGTGGCCAACGACCAGTCGACCCCTATCGTCCACTGCGCCGAAGGATGTACAGGGGGGGCGTCCGCGCGCACGACGCCCCTGACCGGTGGTCGGGCGAGCCTGGAAAGCACAAGGGGTTGTCGATAGGAGTCGGCCCTACCGTCACCAGGAGCGCTATGACCGAGCTACACATACGACAACCCGCACCTTCACCCGCGCCCACGGCCGCCGGGGCCATGGGCCGCGCGTTGGCCGGCGGCCTGATCATGGCGGTGGCGCTCGGTGTCGGCAACGGCCTCGGGCCCGTACTGGCGGACGCCGCCGGAGCCAGTGGCTTGGCCGCCCGGCTGATCGCTGCGGCCCTCGTCACCGTCGTGGCCGTGCCGTTCGTCCTGCGTTTGTCACACCCCCGGACGGTCGGCTTCGGCAGTCCGGGCGCGAGCCTACGGGCGTTCCTCACCGGCGTTGGGGTGACGGCCGCGGCAGCGGCGCTGGTCCTGGGCGCGGGCACGGCCGTGGGGTTTCTCGTCTGGCAGCAGTTGGACCTCGTCACCCTGGTCGGCTTTCTCGTTACCAACGCCGCCGTCGCGTTCCTGCTCGAAGCCCTGCCCGAGGAGACGATGCTGCGCGGCTACACGTGGACATCGCTGCGCAGACGGTTCGGGCCCGCACTGGCGGCGCTCGGCACCACGGCGGTCTTCCTGCTCGTACCGGGCACCTCGACGCTGGTGACGGTTGGCATCGCCCGGCTGGCCGGTGACAAGCCGGGCCACATCGGCATCGCCCCGGAGGGGCAGCACCCGGTCGACTACCTCATCCTCCTGACGGTCTTCAGCCTGACCCTGATCGCCGCCCGTGCGGCCGTGGGTCACGCCCCGCTGTGGGCGGCGATCGGCACGCACCTGACCGTCCTGACCGTGAACCGCATCATGCTGCAGGGCGAGGACCGCGACGCGGGCGTGACGGTGGAGCAGGCGTCCGGTGACGCGGTGCTGCTCGTACCGCTGTACCTGGTGGTCGTCGCGATCGCATTCCTGGCGCGCCGCCGGATCACGCGTCGGCACACGCCCGGCGAAAAGTAGGCGGTCACCGCCACCGGCCTGCTCGATGCCAGGCTCCCGGTCCGGTCAGAGGACGGGACCGCCTCCTGGCCGACGACGTCCGGCACGGCCTCCGCCTCACCGACGCCGACGACGACAGCACTGCCTACTGACACGCCTCATGGCAGAACCACTGACATCCGGTGGCAAACTCCACTGACGTCCTCATGGCAGACGATAACTACTGAGAAGGAAAAAATATCAGAAACCATCATATAGTTAGCGATAAGCCCTAACGTGAGTTAAATCCAACTACCCTCTGGCGCAAGGAAGTTCAACTCGGGAGGCATGTCATGCAGGCCCAGGAAGTTCACCGCTACTCGTACTGGGGCGAGGTGCCGGCCGGTACCTACATGACGAAGTCCCAGCTCCAGCGCCTCACCCTGCCGCGCCAGCCGGGCGGCCCGGTCCGCGCCAGAGTGGAGGGCCGCGACGGAGCCGGCCGCCGGGGCGTCTTCGACCTCTACCTCGTCAAGGAGTCCGAGCCGACCTCCGCGAGCACCGCGCAGCTCGCCGCGGCCGCCGCCCGCCGCACGACCACGGACCGCGTGTGCAACGAATGCGGGGCGTGTCCCGACCAGCCCTGCACCCCGTGGGGCGACACCGGCCACGCACTGTGCCAGACCTGCACGCACATCGAGCGCCTCCGTACTGCCCAGCTCCAGGTCACTGAACGCCGCGCCCATGTCCAGCAACGGGCCGCCGAGCTCCTGGAACAGGACCTCGCGGTCCTCCACATCACATACACCGACCGTGGCATCACGGCCTCCGGCCGGCGCTGTCCACGCCAGCCGTGCCCGTCGGTGTCGAGGCAGTCTTTGCGGGATTCCTGGTGGTCAAAGTGCTCGGCCTGTTCCTCGAAGAGTGGGCGAAGAAAATGGGTGAGCAATTCGGCGAGTCGACAGCCCAGGCACTGGGACGTATCCGACTGAAACGACGCTCCCGGGCGGAACGCGAGGGCGGGGAACTTGAGGCCGTTGTCCCAGACACTCTCACCCCAACGACCCTCGTCATTCCCAGACAGTTGACCGACGAAGCCCGGTTATCGATCATCGATCTCGACCCGGCAGACGATGCCGTTCGCGGCGCGACCCTCTTCTGGGTTGCGAGGAGGGGGTCCAGCGCGCCCTTGGCGCTGGCGGGGTCTGGGGCTGGCCCCAGGTATGCGGCCATCAGATTCTCGGGTGGAAGACCGATGTGTACGCGCGGCCGAACCCGAAGTACTTCGGGCGTCGGGGCGGCGCGACCTGGCTCAACATGATCAACGACCAGGCCGCCGGGCTCGGCGGAAAGGTCGTGGCCGGACCCCCGACGCACCACCCTGATCGGCACCCCGGCCGCGCCTCGACCATGGGTCCGACCACGGGCCACGTAGGCCGACCGCCCGACCATCGCAGGCGAGGGCCAACACGCTGCTCCTGGATCACGATCCGGCCGCCGCACCGGCGCTCCGTTGCACCACTCCCTCACCGCGATCCGGACGCGGTGAGGGAGTGGTGCCTGACTGATGGTCAGGGAGCGACCTCGTATTTCACGACGGTGTCCGCGCAGTTCTTGGCCAGCTTCTCCAGGGCCGCGCGCTCTTTGGCGTCCGCGGTGAGCTTCCAGCGGAGCTTGGTGCCCACCCAGTCGGCACCGTATGTGCACTGTGCGGACGCGGCCGGGGGGAGCCATTCGGCCGGGTCCCGGTCGGCTTTGCTCCTGTTGGTCTTCGCGGTGACGGCGACCAGCGACCTGCTCGATGAGAAGCGTCCGCGTTACCCTGCCGGGTATGAGTGAACAAGACTTCGCGGTGGCAGCGTGGGAGCGTATCGAGGGGTGGCTTGTCGAGCGCGCTCCGGCGTCGGCGGCGCTGTTGCGTCCGCCGGCCAGTGATGCGGACGTTGATGCCGTGCAAGAGGCGATCGGGGTGGTGTTTCCGCCTGCTTTACGGGCGTGGTACAAGCTGCACGACGGTATAGATGATCCAGGGACCGGCAAGAGTTGGTGGCCTGCCGGGTTTTTGCCGGGCGCTCAGGGCTGGTACCCGCTGGAGACGTTGCGGGATGCCTATACGGTGCAGATCCGGGACCAGGAGCGCGAGCCGGGACGTATTCCATTCTCCTGTGTGGTGGGCGATATGTGGCACGGGCTCTATGTCGACGCCCGGCTGGGGGAGCCATCTTACGGAAGTCTTGGCCGGTGGTTCGTGGACCGTGAGCCGGAGCTTCTAACGGATCCGGTTGCGGGATGGCCGCTTCACGCGTGGCTTTCCCGGATCGCGGATGCGCTTGAGCAGGGCCGCTGCCTTGTCGGTCCGGATGGGAATCCTGATGAGGACACCTGGCCGGCGCTGACCGAATGCGGCGGCCTGGTGTGGGCGGTCCCTGATGAGGAGCCTCACTCGCCGCCGGGACGAGTCCTTCTGGGCGGCGGTCCCCTGTCGTAGGGAAATGCGGGGAGGGACGGTGGGGGGGGTAGTTCGCCGGGGCGTTTTGTATTTCCCTACGCCCTGGGGGAGGGGCCGGGCGCCGCTACCTTGCTTTTGTGTGAGGGTCCGAATTCGGGGAAGGACACCCAGTAGGGGTCCTTGTCGAGGAGCCGGTACTTACCGGAGAAGCCAGAGCTGAACGCGCCGCCCATCGAGGTGGAGTTGATCCACCCGGACATGGAGGACCGGCCGCAGACCTCGTTCCAGGTGGGGCCTGCGAGGCGCTCGTCGTCGTAGAGGCGCCATTCGCCCTGGGTGACGCGGGTGGCGTAGGTCTGTACGCAGGCGTCGCCCGAGGCGACCGGGTTCATGCCGCCGACGACGCCGCCGGGCATACCGCCGGAGTTGTAGCTGGAGGCATAGGCGAACTCGTCGCACGACGGCTTGTCGCTGGCGCTGATCTCCGGGACGGTCGTGGTCCGCGGGTTTCCGTACTTGGACGCCCAGCTTGTTCCGTCGCTGTTCTTCGGGCAGATGACGTCACGGTTCTTGTTCGGGTCGCGGCCGGGGGCGTTCTTGTCCGCCGAGGGCAGGAAGAACATCGGCTTGTTCGCGGACCGGCTGCCGGGATGGTTGGACAGCTTGGACTGGATCAGCCATGCGTGCGTGACCGCCTGCGGCGTCTTCTTGAAGTTCATCACCCAGGTGGGGACGTACTTGTGGAACGCGCAGCCCGGGGTGGCGGAGGAGATCTTGTCGCAGCGGATCTGCGCGTCGGCGGTCTCCCAGCGCGAAGCGGCCGGGTTCGTCACGGGCGAGTAGGCGCTGATCTTCGTGGACAGGTCGAGGGTATCGGACTTGTTCACAGCATTCCAGGTGTGGTCGTTCTTCCCGACGGCCGTGTGCGAGAACGGGTCAGTTCCCAGCCACTCCAGGGCGCCGTCCCACGACTGCGGACCGTTGGAGCAGCGGTCTGGCATCATGCAGTCGAAGCGAACGTCCAGCGTTACCGATACGAACTTGGCATCAACCTGGATTGGGACGAGGACGAGTTGCTGAGTGAACGTCGCAGAGGTTCCCGACAACTTCACTTCCTGGCCGACGGCCCAGGATGCGTTGAGGATCTCACCGGTGGGCTTGCCGTCCTTGACGACGATTCCCTCGTACTCGTAGGTGAATCCGCTAATGCACGCCTCGTAGCGCTTGATGTCCAGGTTGCGTGTGTCACACCAGTCGACCAGGTGCGGAAGCCCTGCCGTGACCCCGAACCCTTCCCTTGCGAGGGCGTCGCGAGTCTTCTTGCTGTTGTCCGGGACCAGACGCGAACACGGCTGGATGTTCGTCTCCTTGTTCACCTCGCCGCAACTCCAGCCGTCCTTCTCGCTGTAGCCCTGCGGCCTGGTGACATTCTCGGGTGCGCTGTACCCGGTGGGCGGCACCTCCGGTGGGACCGGGTACATGTTGGGCTTGCCGATGGGCTGCGGTTCCTGGAAGTCGTCCTCGTTCAGCACTGGGGCGTTCTTGTCAGGCTCGGGGAGCTTGATGTCGACCGCGCGGCCACGGGTCTTGAACTTGCCCCACGCGGACCACTCCGTTTCGTACAGGCTTCCGTCGTAGGCGGATGTACGGAACGCGTAGGTGGTGCCCGGCTTCAGGTTCCCATCCGGGACGGTGACCTTCGCTGTGCCACCGGAGTTGACGTAGCCCGAGACGAGGACGCCGTACGGTTGGTCCTTGATCATGATCTGTTTGTCGGGGTTGCCGAAAGCGTCCGTCGTGTAGACGGCGAAGGTCAGGTTGGCCTTGTCACCGTCCGGGTCTGTCACAGTATTGCTCAAGGTGGGCATGGTCCGATTGACCTGCCACACCCCGCCCGACTGCGTGGACGGCGGCCCGGCCACCAGATTCTTCCCCGACACGGGCCGCCCTCCGGCCAGCGCGAGACTGGTCGTCTCAGGTCCGTGGACCTTCGGCGGCGCTGCCAGCGGATCAGGTTCCTTCGGTAAGCCGGCAGCGGAAGCGGGTCCCGCCCCGGCCAGAACGGTAAGGACGGCGCCGACTGCCATGCAGCGCAGCGCCATCGTTATGCGTGTGCGTCGCAACGATCCCCCTTAAAGGGTACAGATGTTCGATGTAAGCCCATCACGTGCAACTCCCGTGGGATAGGGGAAAGATCGCCATCCTGTACACGCAGCGCTTGTGTCTTGATTGGGTTGATCGAGCCATTCGTAGGGTTGGGCCGCCCCGGGGTGCTGGGTGTGGCTATCAGGCGTGGCTTCCCTTACTTCGCCGCCCGGCGCCCCACGACGACTCGGCCGCCGATTAGGAAGTGCGAACAAGTCGCTGCGTAGAGCAATGCCGGCGAGGTCGTCCGTGGCACGAACAGCACGAACACACACGCCAGGAGCACGATGAGCCGCATATGGGCGGGGATAGACAGCGGCAAGGGCCACCACCACGGCCTCGCCCTGGACAATAGACGGCAAGACGCTGCTGTCGCGGCGGGCCGCCAGCGACGAGCTCGAACTGCTGAAACGGCGTTGTCACGTTGTCGGGGGTGTTGGCGCTTGGCGGGGCGTCGGGGCGTGCTGGGGTCGGTTCCGGCTCCGTGCTCAGGCCGTGGCGGGCAGGCCGGCGGTGCCGGTGATCTGCTTCCAGATCGCGAAGCGGACGGTCATTTCGGCACGGTGGTTGGTGGCGGTCATCAGGTGGCGTCGGGGTCGGAAGTGGGTGAGATGCCGCTGCGCGGCCAGGAACCGTTGGGCTCCGCCGACGCTGCGGAAGCCCTTTATGGCGCGTTCTCGTTGCCGGGTCGGCTGGTGGGAGTTCTCGGCCCGGCTGTTGAGGCCCTTGTGGGAGCGGTGCTCGACGGAAGGCATCACCTCGCGGTGGGCGGCCCCGTAACTGCGGAGCTTGTCCGTGACCACCACCCGCGCCACCGAGCGGGTCTTCTTGAGGAGCTTGCGGAAGAAACGCCTGGCCGCGGCCTTGTCGCGTCTGTTCTGCACGAGGATGTCCAGCACGTTGCCGTCCTGGTCCACCGCGCGCCACAGGTACTTCAGCTCACCGTTGATCTTGCTGAAGGCCTCGTCCAGGTGCCATTTGTCGCCGGGACGGGGACGCCGGCGACGCAGCGCGTTGGCGTAGGCCTGACCGAACTTCAGGCACCGCCGCCGGACGGTTTCGTAGGAGACGACCACGCCGCGCTCGAGCATCAGTTCCTCGACCTCCCGGGACGACAGCGGGAACCGGTGATACAGCCACACGCAGTAGGAGATGATTCGAGACCGGCACCGACTCCTACCAGCTCGCCTCAACCCGGGCGCGGACCGAAGCGCCCACCAAAGCCGGCTGACCGCTGCATGGTTCAGCTTGATGGTCCTCCACCCCAAGGATCGGCAGCAACCGGGCGAAGGGCGACAAGGACCCCGGGAACGGCGGCTGTAGGTCGTCCCGAACTGGGGACGTCAGCGCCGGACGCGGTCTCTGTCACTCGACTGCAGAGCAGCGCATGCCACTTGGCTGAGACCGTGCAGCCGTGGTGGCTACGCCGTTTGACGGAATGCTGTTTCGTTTGGAACGCGGGGTCTTCGGCGACAAAGCCGGTTGAGATGGCATCCTTGGTGAGGAAAGCTCTGTGACCATGGAGTACTTCTGCTACCACCGAGACCGGCCGGGCTCCCTCGCGTTGCGCGAGGAGTTGCTGGAGAAGCACTGGTCCTACATGGACCGGTACGCGAAGGAACTGATCGCCCGCGGCCCGACCTTCACCAATGATGGTGAGACGCTTACCGGAAGCGTGCACATTATCGATCTGCCCGACCCCGCCGCTGCCCGCGCGTTCGCCTTCGACGAACCCAACTACCAGGCCGGAGCGTACCGGGACGTGCTGCTGCGCCGATGGCGCAACATGCTGGGGCGCACCATGTGGGACTTTCCCGGTGACCGAAGCAGTGGCAGCCAGTACCTGGTCCTCGGCCTCGGCGAAGGCCCGGCCGCAGACCTCAACCTGCCGCCCGACCAGGACGAACTGATCGCGTACGGGCCACTGCTGGCCGACGACGGCGACACATGGCTGGGTACGGCAGTGCTGCTCAGGGCCCCGAACCCGGATTCGGCACGCGCCGTCCTGACTCCGGACCGGTACGGGGACATAGAGGTCCACGCCTGGGAGTTCGGCGGACGCCGATGAACCACGGAGGCACCGGCCCGATGCCACCCCCGGAACACATCGACCTGGGACAGGAACGGTGACGGTGACGATGCGGACGGTCCCGTTGGTGGGCGGGCCGGTGGAGTTACGGGGTGCGCTGGACCTGGAGACCACAGCGGCAGGGGTGATGCCGCGCCGGCTGCCCGCGTGGACCAAGGAGCAGTACCAGGACCCGTCGGTCTACGGGGTGACCGTGATGCCTTCGGGAGTGCGGCTGGTGTTCCGCACCGATGCACGCGCACTGGAGTTGGAGATACTCACCTCCACTGGCCAGCTCGCCGCCGACCCCCACCCTCGCCCGACCGGGATGCTGGAGTTGTTGGTGGACGGTGCCCTGGCCGGGCGTCGGCAGGCACCGGTGGGCAACGTACTGAGAATGGCGGGCCCCGGAGCCTCACAGCGACTCATCCCGGGCAAACCCGGAACCGTACGGTTCGCCGGACTGCCATCTGGCATGAAGAACGTCGAGCTGTGGCTTCCGCAGCAGACCCCTACGGAACTGGTGGCACTGCGCGCCGACGGCGACGTGCTGGCGCCGCTGCAGGACGGGCGGCGCCGCTGGGTGCACCACGGCAGTTCCATCAGCCACTGTATCGAGGCTGACGGTCCGACCGGGACCTGGCCGGTGGTGGCAGCCGCGCTCGGAGGGGTGGAGGTGATCAACCTCAGCCAGGCGGGCAACGCACTGCTGGACCCCTACGTCGCCCGGACGATCCGCGACACGCCAGCTGACCTGATCAGCCTGAAGGTGGGCATCAACATCGTGAGCCTGTCCGCCTTCCGGCTGCGGACGTTCGGCCCGGCGGTACACGGATTTCTGGACACGATCCGGGACGGTCACCCGGACACCCCACTCCTGCTGATCTCCCCGGTGAGCTGCCCGGCCCTTGAGCAGGTTCCCGGCCCGACCAGGACCGGACCGGACGGGAGGATCACCGCCCTGGGCGACCCGGCCGATGTGGCCGACGGCGCACTGTCGCTGACGGTGGTCCGCACCGAGCTGGCCCGGATCGCCGCAGCACGACAGGCATCTGATCCCCACCTCCACTGTCTCGACGGACGAGCACTGCTCGGCCCGGACGAGACAGACGACCTGACCGACGGCCTTCACCCCACCGCCGCCGCGTACCGCCGAATGGGCAAGCGCTTCGCTGCCCACGCCTTCACACCCGACGGTCCCTTCCGCTGAGCTGTTCTTGCCCTCCGGTGTCGAAATGCGCTTCGAACTGGGCCGCTGGCCTGGGCATTCGCCGGACGCTGAGGCGGCCTTCGCCTGATCATGTGCTCCGACCCGGGACGAGTTACTGATCGTTTCATAATGAGATCGGTGTGTTGGCTTGGCAGTTGGGTGTTGTGTCGGCAGGATCTTCCGGGTGTCTGCTGATCTCGTGCCCGATG
>NZ_JBHWIY010000061.1:0-27097 GCF_042731715.1 Streptomyces sp. NPDC059832
GCCCGAATACTGGATGTATTCGGGCGTTCCGACAACGCGGCGAGGTGCCGTAGCTGTCGTCGCACGCCCGCCAGGGATTACGGGACAGCCCTTAGATGTACTGACCGGTGATCTAGCGGTAGCAGTCCGGAACGGGATCGGTCTCGCTGTAGATGGCGGTGTCCTTCATGAAGCCGAGCTGGCCGTTGTCGGCGACGGTCATCAGCCAACGGGTCGGGTGCGGCCCGCCGACCCAGTCCTGGTTGTCCTCCTTGCAGGAGAACCAGCTGGGATCGGAGTTCATGTAGCCGACCACGGTGGAGGGGTCCGGGTAGATGTGGTTGTTGCCGACCGTGCCGTAGACCGGGGAGCCAGACACGTTGTGGCAGTACCACCGGTTGCTCTCTCCGGGCCAGCAGTTGTCGGCCGCCGAGGCAGACGGCGCGGCCACGACTCCCAGGCTCACGGCGAGGGTGGCGGCAGCGGCGGCGGCGGTGATCCTGGCGGTGCGGATTTTGCTGAACATATCTCACTCCTGTTGCTGTGCAGACGAGTTTGCCCGGCGGCAGTGTGCCCGGCGACCTTGGCGTGTCGCGCATGCGACGCGGTTGGTGACTCAAAATCGCCGGAGTCCGAAGGGGCATGGCCAAACGCAGTCGGTCACACCTGCGGGCACGGGGACGGGTGTTCGCATGGAGCGAATGCGATCTCTCGGTTTCGTGTCGGTGGTGGTGAGAGTCGGTGGTGACGTTCTGGGGCATCAGGTGCCCGCGGGTCCGCCCGTGGCTTCGTCGACATCGAATAGTTCTGGCACAGCTTCCGTTTGCGCCGCGAGGCGCTGTTGGTCCGAGTGGAGGTGGAAGACCCGCACCAACCCGCTGTCGCAGCAGTCGGGTTGAAGCTGAGGGCAGCCGTCCGACGTGAGGTCGCGTGATGTGAGTGATCGCAGCGGTTGAAGGATCGAAGGAGGTGGTGGTCGACATTACGATCGGGGCGCATCGACCGGCACGGCGGGCGGCTCGGGGAACGCCCGACGGGACAGCTCCCTCATGGCGCTCTGCCGCCCCACCGCTGCCGCGATGCCCAGGCGGCGCTCTGCCGGGTCAGGCGACGGTCGCGACGCCGACCGCGGGGACGTGCTCCGTACGGTGGCGACCAGGTGAGACGCAGAACGGGCCGGGCGGGCGCAGCTGGGCACTGTCGGGCCGACGCCGGGCGGCACCTCCCGGCAGCGCCCTCCTCGACTGCCTTCCCGTCCGGCCTCATCGCCCTGGCGGTGGGCGATTCCCACTGGACGCGCGTCTGCGGTGGCGTCCATTCGGCGGAGACCGGCATCCGTCTCGCGCTCGTTAGCAGGGGAAGCCGCGTCGACAGAGGGGTTCACGGTGAGCAAGCAGAAGAAGAGCCGCAGGCACCGGAGCGTCAACCGCACGCCTCGGCCCATGGGCGGGCAGAGCGACACCCCACGCGCCTCTGGGCACGCTTGCCTGCCTCACCAGCCGAAAGCCCCCGCCGTTCCGGTGTACCGGGACAAGGCTGAGCTGGCCGGCGGCCGGGCGTACCCCGCCACCTCTCGGATGAACGTCGATGGAGAGCAGATGGAGTTCGATCTCATCGCGAACATGTACGCCGTGGTCCATGGCGAGGTGACCGGCCCGTGTGCGGACGTCCTGACCGCTATGGCCCTGGCCTACACAGAGGACCACCAGGGACTGCTCGCCTCTATCAGCTCGGACGAGGAACCGCCTCTGACCACCACCGCGCTGACCGACTCCTTCCGCCGCTTCTTCCAGGAAGGTGTTCTGGGGCGGGACGAGAGGGGCGGATACGTCAGCTTCGAGCGCCTACACGCAGCGCACGCATAGCGTGAACCGCAGCTGGTGGCGCCGCATCGAGCACTGGGGCAGTCCACGAGTAGTCAAAACGGTCGGGCGGCGGTGGTGACCAACCCCGCCTCCGGTCTGTTGAGCACGGCATGCCCACTTCGCGCTCCCGCCGCCGCTCCCCGCGGCCGCCCGTCGTCAACCGCCCCCACGCCCCGCTGACCGGTGAGTACGCCGCGGACCCGGCCGTGTGCCACCACGCCTATCAGGTGGCTGGCTTTGTTCACGAGAACGGGTTCTGGCCCACTTTCCGTGGATCAGCACGCTGAGTGACATTCGTCGGGCGAGTAGGTCCTGGGGAAGCTGCCTGAAAATGACCCGTACCGGGTGCGGTGTGGCTGACAGTTCGGCCCGTGGGACTGGAGGAGTTGCTATTCCCGTCGATCGCCGACGTGGCGGTGCTGTCGATCGACGTGAACGATGAGCCGGTACGCATCGAGGCCCGAAGCACGGCCGCGGGGTCCGTCTGCCCCGGCTGCGGGAGCTGGTCACAGCGGGTTCACTGCTCTTACCTGCGGTTTCCCGCTGACGTGCCCAGCGGAGGCAGACGGGTCAGTCTCTGTCTACGAGTCCGCCGGTTCCTCTGCCCGGTCATCTCGTGCGGGCGGCGGACCTTCGCCGAGCAGATGCCGGGACTGACCCGTCGCTACGGCCGGCGGACCGAGCGCCTGCGGTCGACGCTGGCCGCGGTCGGTCTCGCGCTCGCCGGCCGGGCCGGCCCGTTGGCGGCGAGTTGGAGGTCGGGCGTCGGCACCTGGACCACGGACAAGCGCAAGGCCTTCGCCAACGACCTGACCCATAGCCAGCTGGTCGCGGTCTCCGCGGCCTCGAACAGGGCGAAGGCGGACAAGGGACCGGATGCCTGGCGGCCGCCGCTGCGGTCGTACTGGTGCACCTCGCTCGAGTGTCGATGGGGTCGGCATCAGAGACCTCTCGTTCAGCGAGCTCCGATCGAGTCCGTCCCTCGTCCCGCGACCCTTTCCCTCCGAGGGAAAGTCGATCCATGGGCCCTTCAGCGATGCGATGTAGTCGATGACGCGGTGGGGCTCAGCCTCATGTGCCCAGTTGGCCCGGTTCACGGTGAGGACCGCTGTGCGCACCCGGGCGGGGCCGCGGGCGCGGATCACGTCCGCCGTGTGGACGAGGATCGCGCCGCAGGAGACGCTCCCGCCGCACGGCCCGATTCTGCTCCGAATTCCACCCGGAGACCGCGGCCCCGCCCTCCCTGCCTGCACCAAGTCCGGGGACGTCTCGTCCAGTTCGTCGCGGTCCCTGCCGGGCGAAGTAAGTCAATGTGATGCACAACACAGTTGACCACCGTACTTGATCAACACATGATCCACACAGATTCTTTTAAAGAAAAACTAAGGGGATGGGTGCGGCGTGTTTACGCAGGGGCGGTGGCACAGCTGGCGTCAGGCGGTGCGAAGTTGGACGATAGCCGTCGCGCTTTTAGGGAGTGCGATTCCAGTGGTCGGGGTCGGAGCTACTCCGGCAATCGCCCATGACGGAGCGGCCTCGACAGCGGTCGACGGGATCCCCGAGTCGAAGGCTAGTGGTCTCGCGGGGGAGACCGGTGAGCGAGTGGCCGTGGACGGGGCGACTACCGAATCGTCCCAGGTCTTCGCCAACCCGGACGGCACCTTCACGCAGGAAATGAACGCGGCTCCGGTCCGTGCCCGGAGGGACGACGGTACCTGGGCACCCATCGACACCACCCTCGTTCGCGAGACCAACGGCTCTGTGCGGGCGAAGAACACGACAGCTGGTCTCACCTTCTCGGGCGGCGGCAGCGGGGACGGACTGGTCACGCTGAAGGATGAGGGACACGAGCTGCGGCTCGGCTGGCCCACTGAGCTCCCGGAGCCCCGACTCGACGGCGACACCGTCACGTACGCCGGAGTCTTCCCGGACGTTGATCTGAAACTGACTGCGCTGAGCTCCGGCTACACCTCGGTGCTCGTGGTCAAGACCGCGGAGGCTGCAAAGAATCCGGCGCTCGCGACGATCAGGATGACCGTCTCCGGCAATGGCCTGGACATCGCCCCGACGGCCGATGGCGGTTTCGTTGCGCGCGACGGCGACGGCTCCCCGGTCTTCGAGAGCCCGGCGGGGCGGATGTGGGACTCGGCCGGTGACACCCCGGCAGCGGGTATCACCACGCAACTCGACCGCACCGTTTCAGCAGAGCCGGAGGGCGAACCGGAACCAACGCATACGGCCCCGGTGCCCGACGCCGAGGGCGAACCCGCCCCCTCGGAGGGCCCCAGCAGCGGTGACGCGACGGCCGAACTCCCGCTCAAAATCAACGAAGATTCCCTGGAGATCACGGCTGATCAGGCCCTGCTCCACGGTAAGGACACTGTCTTTCCTGTCTACATCGACCCGCCGACCAAGGGCATCGCACTGGGCGACTGAACGGCGCTTTCCTCGGACGGTGACAAATTCTGGGAGTTCGACGGTGACAAGGGCGTGGGGCGCTGCTCCAACTCCGGCGGATACCTGTGCTCCAACAGCCCCTATACCCAGCGCCTTTACTTCGAGTACCCGCTCTCCTCGATCCACGGCAAGAAGATCCTGGACGCCACGATGGAGGTGTACCAACTGTGGACGTTCAACTGCGATCCGCACTGGTACGACCTGAGCCGCGTGGACAAGGGCATCTCCTCCAGCACTACCTGGTCGTCCCGCCCCACCGGGGTAGACCTCATGGGCGACCGGAACGTGGCCTACGGCAGGGGCAGCCTGTGCAAGCCGGCACAGCCGGCGAACTGGGTACGCTTCAGCGACAACGTGGACGAGGAGACGAATGAGAACCTGACGACGACCCTCGCCTCCTACGCCACGAACAAGACGTCGCAGATCACCTTCTCGCTGACCGCACACGACGAGTCCGACGCGGCCGCCTGGGCACGGTTCCGCAACGACGCGAAGCTTTCGGTGACCTACGTCTCCTACCCGGACAAGCCGACCTCGTACGGCGTCCAGCAAGGGACCACCGGGCGGGCCTGCAACGCCTCCACGCTGCCCTTCGCCACCAGTGACACCACGCCGAAGATGCTGGCCACGGTGCAGTCGGCTGACGGCTCCAACGCCCAAGTCCGCGCCCTGTTCGAGGTATGGAAGGCGGACGGCTCCAGCCGCGCCTGGTACGCGGCCTCGCCGGACGGCGCCTGGGTGGCCGACAACGCCCCCCGCGACGCGACCTCCAGCGCGCTGCCGGCACAGACGGACTACAGGATGCGGGTCAAGACACAGGCGTACTACAAGACGGACCGAGGCGCCACCGGTGTGCTGGACTCGGCCTGGTCGTCCTGGTGCTACTTGCGGGTAGACACTGATTCGCCACCGCCTCCGGTGGTGACCAGCGCGGACGGCGTCTACAAGTCGGCCGAGACCGATCCGGCCGCGGGCGGGGTGGGCACATCGGGCAAGTTCACCTTTACCCCTGCGGACACCAATCCCACCATGGCCGGTATCCAGTCGGACGTCGTCAGCTACAAGTGGAAGCTGAACAGCGGCGCGGTCTCCGCTCCGATCACCGTCGCCAAGGGCGCGGCCACCACTCAGACGATCACGCCGAACCAGGCCGGTGAGAACACCATCCAGGTCTGGGGCTACGACGCGGCAGCTCACAGCTCGCAGACCGGCTACTACAGCTTCTTGGTGAAGGGTGCCGAGAAGCCCTCGGGGGTCTGGCACCTCGACAACAACGGTGCTGACAGCACCTCTGCGACTCAGCACCCGCTGACGCTGGGCGGCTCGTCCGCCTACACCGCGCTGGCACGGTCCGGTGCAGGGGCGCTGAAGCTCAACGGAACCAGCGACTACGCCGCCACCAGCAGTGCCGTGCTCGACACCAGCAAGTCCTTTGCGGTCTCCGCATGGGTACGTCCGGCCGACATCTCTCGCAGCCAGACGGTCCTCTCGCAGCAGGGCACCAACCTGTCCGGCTACGCCCTGCACTACTCCGCGTCGGCCGGGAAGTGGGCATTCAGCAAGTACGCCAGTGATGCCGTGGGTGCTGCCGCCGTCCGTTCGTACTCCACCGCGCAGCCGGTAGCGAACACCTGGACACACCTGGCAGGTGTCTACAACGCGGCGGACCAGACCATCCAGCTGTTCGTCAACGGAGTCCCGCAGGGCCAGCCGGTGACCAGCACGACCGCCTGGAATGCCAGCGGCCCGATGCAGTTCGGACGATTCCACTCCGGCACCAGCTACGTCGAGAACCTGAACGGAAGCCTGGACGAGGTCCACGTCTGGTCCCGTGCTGTCACGGACACCGAGATTGCGCACGACGCCTGGCTGGAGGACGAGGACATCAGCGACGGCACCGCCGGCGACCCGGTCCCAGCGCTCGTCGCCAAGTGGGACGCCACTGACATGGCCAACGCCGCCGGCACCACGGTGAAGGACACCAGCGGCTACGGCCGGAACCTGACACTCAACGGGGCCGCGCTCACCAAGTTCACCACCGGAGACCCGGATATCGGCGAAGAGGTCACGACCACGCAGTCGATGACCCTGAACGGCACCAGCGCCTATGCCACCGCCGCCGGCCCACTCCTCGACGACTCCGGTTCGTTCACCGCGACCGCCTGGGTGACGCTGGACCCGGCCAAGCTCGCCGACACCACCAAGTCCTATGCGGTGCAGGTGTTCGGCCAGTCGGGGACGAGTCAGTCCTCCTGGGGCGTCTGGTACGAGCAGCCGGCCGGAAGCACCCAGGGACGGTGGACGTTCGGCCGTCCCGACAAGGACGGCACCAGAGCCGCCTGGACCGAGAGTGAATCCACCGCATTCACCACCGCTCAGCTGGGAGTGCCCGTCATGCTGTCAGTCGTCTACGACGCCCAGACCGCAGCCGACCCCGAGGACACCTCCAAACTCGGCGCGCTCAGGCTGTACGTCGACAGTGCCCTGATGGGTGACGCGGACGGCGTGGCGTACTCGGCCCCCTGGCAGGGTGCCGGGGCATTCGAGATCGGCCGGGCGAAGATCAACGGCGCCGCCGCGCGCTACTACCCCGGCAAGATCGACAGCGTCCGCGTCTGGGCCGGAGCCACCTCCACCGACAACATCGCCAACCGGCACAACATCGAGCAGCGGTAGAAGCGAGGACGGTCGGAGCGCCTGCGCTACTCCCCGATCTCCGACCTGTTCAGGCCCGGGTGCTACTGATGCCGGCGCCCGGGCCGTCTCGCACTTCTCCAAGCCTCTCGTAGCACGCGCGCCTTGACAGGCGCGCGCCAAAGCAGCGCTCGCGGCACCGATGCCGGTGCCGGAGCGTTCCCCGCCCATCATCGAACACGGAAAGTAACTGTGTCCTCGCCACCCTTCCGTAAGCGCTTGCCAGGGGCGTTCATACGCCGCTGGCTCGGCCGCGGTGCCCTCGTAGTCTCCCTCTCTGTCCTTCCGCAAGTTGTGATTCCCTCGGGGTACGACTTCGCCGCCCAGGCCCAGACCGCGACAGCCCGAAAGCAGCTGGAGGACCGGCCTAAGGCGAAGATCGACAAGGTAGGCAGGCTCAAGCCCGGCGCGTCCAAGGCCCCGAAGGACAAGGCCGCCTCCGCCTCGGGCAAGACCCGCGCGCGGCTGAACAGTGCCGCGTGGCCGGAGGCTGGAAAGGCCACCGCAAAGGTCCCCGCGACCAGCACGGGGACCGCCATCACGGTCGGCGGACTCGGCGTGGACCTGGCCCAGGAGCCCACCGCCCCGGCAGCCAAGTCGGCCAAGACGAAGGCGGAGGCTACCGGTCCCGCCGAAGAGGTGGCGCTCAGGGTCCACTCCCAGGCCGCCGCGAAGAAGGCAGGTGTCAACGGGATCCTGCTCACCATTGATCCCTCCGAAGGAGCTGCCGGAGATACCGACAGGCTCCGGGTATCTCTGGACTACTCCACCTTCAACGACGTCTACGGTGGCAACTTCGGCCCCCGCCTGCGCCTGGTGACACTCCCGGCATGTGCACTGACCACCCCTGAGAAGGAGTCCTGCCGCACTCAGCAGCCCGTAGCCGGCGCGAGCAACGACACCGGATCGCAGACGCTGACGGGTACCGTCTCCGCCCGCGTACTCGCTGCCGGTGCCCCGACACTGCTGGCCGCAGCAGCCGACAGCTCCGGCAGTGGAGGTGACTACGCCTCCACCCCGCTGTCCCCGACCGCCACCTGGGAGGCCGGCGGTAACACGGGTGACTTCACCTGGAACTACCCGCTGCGGGTTCCCCCGGCCACGGCCGGCCCGTCCCCGAACCTGTCCATCTCCTACAACTCCGCATCCGTGGACGGCCGCACGGCCGGGGAGAACAACCAGACCTCGGTGATCGGCGAAGGCTTCTCGATCACTGAGTCCTACATCGAGCGCAAGTACGGGTCCTGCAAGGACGACGGCCAGTCCGGCAAGGGGGACCTGTGCTGGAAGTACGCAAATGCCACACTGGTTCTCAACGGCAAGGCCGTCGAACTCGTCAACGCCTGTGCGGACAAGACAGCCTGCGACACCGCAGCCCTATCACAGGCATCCGGCGGCACGTGGAAGGCAAAGAACGAGGACGGCTCCCGGGTTGAGCACCTGACCGGCGCCACCGGAAACGGTGACGACAACACCGAGTACTGGAAGGTCACGGACGCATCCGGCACTCAGTACTTCTTCGGCAAGCACCGCATGCCCGGCTGGAGCGACAAGGGCACCACCGACACCGCCGACGACGACCCGGTCACCAACTCCGTCTGGACTGTGCCGGTCTTCGGCGACGACTCCGGGGAGCCCTGCTACAAGTCCACCGGCTTCGCCGACTCTTCCTGCAACCAGGCATGGCGTTGGAATCTCGACTACGTCGAGGACACCCACGGCAACACCTCCACCTACTGGTACAGCAAGGAGACGAACTACTACTCCAAGAACGCTGACACCACGGTCAACGGCACCGGCTACACCCGCGGTGGCCACCTCGACCGCATCGACTTCGGCCTGCGCAGCGACCTGATCTACACCAAGCCCGCCGCCCAGCAGGTCCGCTTCACCTACGCCGAGCGCTGCGTCACCTCAGGCGGCTGCTCCAGCCTGACCAAGGACACCAAGGCCAACTGGCCCGATGTGCCCTTCGACATGATCTGCGCGGCCAACTCCAAGTGCACCACCCAGATCGGCCCATCCTTCTTCACCCGCAAGCGCCTCACTGACATCACCACCTCCGTGTGGACCGGCACCGGCACGACCCGCAGAGACGTGGACACCTGGCACCTGGAACAGGACTTCCCCGACACCGGCGACGCCTCCTCCGCCAGCCTGTGGCTGAAGTCCATCCAGAACACCGGCAAGGCCAACACCACCGCGGCCGACATGCGGCCGGTCGTCTTCGGCGGCATGCAGCTGCCCAACCACGTCGAGGGCAGCGGCCCGGACACCCTGCGCTATATCAAGTGGCGCGTGCGCACCATCAAGTCCGAGACCGGCTCCACCCTCACCGCCAACTACTCCGACCCCGACTGCATCTGGGGCTCGAGCATGCCGGCGGACATCGACAGGAACACCCGCCGCTGCTTCCCGGTCAAGTGGTCTCAGTCCGGGGCGACCCCGGTCACCGACTGGTTCCACAAGTACGTGGTCACCTCCGTCTTCCAGGACGACCCATACGGCCACGGCGACACCGGCGAGACGTACTACGACTACAAGGACGGCGCCGGCTGGGCCTACGCCGACGACGAGGGCCTGACCAAGCCGTCCAACCGCACCTGGTCGCAGTGGCGCGGCTACGGCAAGGTCGTGCAGACCTCCGGCGACTCCGAGGGCCCGCGCAGTAAGAAACTGACGCTCTACATGCGCGGCCTGAACGGTGAGAAGGAACTCGACGGCACTGCACGCGTAGAAAAGGTCACCGACTCCACCGGCACCGCAATCGACGACTCCCGTCAGTACGCCGGCTTCGTCCGCGAAACCATCGCCTACAACGGCGCCGGCGAACTCAGCGGCACGATCAACACCCCCTGGTCGCACAAGACCGGCAGCCACACCTACGGCTGGGGCACCACCTCGTCCTGGATCGTCCAGGCCGGAGAGGCCGTCACCCGCACCAAGACCTCCACCGGCACCCGCACGGTCAAGCAGAAAACCACATACGACACCACGTACGGCATGCCGATCACCGTGGAGGACAGCGGCGACGCCGCCACCACCGGCGACGAGTCGTGCGTGCGGACCTCCTACGCCCGCAACACCTCCACCTCCGCCTGGCTGGTGAACACGGTCTCACGCACCGAAACCTACTCGGTTCCCTGTACGGCCACCCCGTCGATCCCCGATGACGTCGTCTCCGACATCACCATGGCCTACGACGACCAGGCGGTCGGGGTGGCACCCGTCAAGGGCGACATCACCGCCTCCTACCGCCTGGCGAGCTATGGCGAGCTCGACAAGAAGCCCGTTTACCAGCAGGTCTCCAGTTCCACCTACGACAAGCTGGGCCGCCCGCTCACCGCGACCAATGCCCTCAACCGCACGGTCGGGACCACCTACGTTCCCGATGACACCGGTTACGGCCCGCTGACCTCCAAGACCACCACCGACCCCAAGCTCTACACCTCTACCACCGAGGTGGATCCGGCCTGGGGCACTGCCACCAAGACGACCGACGCCAACGGCAACGTCACCGAGTGGTCCTTCGACGCACTTGGCCGCCTCCAGTCGGTCTGGAAGCCGGACCGCTCCCGCACGCTCGGAGACGTAGCCAGCATCGTCTACACCTACAGCATTAACAACGACAAGGAGACCTGGGTCCGCACCGACACCCTCAAGGCCGATGGAAAGACCTACAACAACTCCTACGAGATCCTCGACAGCCTGCTGCGGTCCCGCCAGAAGCAGGTCCCCGCGCCCAACGGCGGCCGGGTGATCTCCGAAACCCTCTACGACGACCGCGGCCTGGCGTACATCTCCAACAGCCAGGTCCACGACAAAAGCGCCCCCTCGGGCACCCTGGCCAACACCTACCCCGGCTCCGTCCCCGCCTCCACCGAGACGGTCTTCGACGCGGCGGGACGCGCCACCGAATCGATCTTCCGGGTCTATGACCAGGAGAAGTGGCGCACCAAAACTGACCAGCAGGGCGACCGCACCGCCACCACCGCGGCCGCGGGCGGCACTGGCACCCTGAGCATCGTCGATGCCCGAGGCCGGCTCACTGAGCGTCGTGAATACGGCAACCCCGTCCCGACCGGCAACGAGTACACCCGCACTCTGTATGAGTACACCCCAGGCGGTCAGCTCAAGAAGATGACTGGCCCGGACGGGGCGGTCTGGACGTACGGCTACGACCTGCGCGGCCGCAAGACCACCTCCACCGACCCCGACCAAGGCCGGATCGACACCACGTACAACGACGGCGATCAGCCGCTGGCGGTCACCACCACCCGCAACCGCGTCTCCCGCACCCTGATCACCGACTACGACGAGCTCGGCCGCAAGACCGGGACCTGGGACGGGGTGAAGGACAACGCCCATCAGCTGACCAAGTTCACCTACGACTCCCTGGCCAAGGGGCAGCCGACCGCCTCGATCCGCTACGTCGGAGGCACCACCGGCAAGATCTACTCCCAGGTCGTCACCGGCTACGACGCGCTCGGCCGCCCCAAGGGCACCAAGACCGTCATCGCGGCCAGCGACTCCCTGGTCGCCGTCGCCGGTGCGCCGCAGACGTTCACCACCTCCACCGCCTACAACATCGACGGCACCGTCCAGTCCACCTCGCTCCCCGCGGTAGCCGGTCTTCCCGCCGAGACCGTGACCAACAGTTACAACGGCCTCGGCATGCTCACCGGCACCGACGGCATGACCGACTACGTCCAGAACATCGGCTACTCCCCGTACGGCGAGATCGAGGAGACCCGCCTGGGCACCTCCACCGGTGCCAAACAGTTCCAGATCCTCAACCGCTACGAGGACGGCACCCGCCGCCTGGCCAACACCCACACCGTCGACCAGACCAACACCGGCCACACCAGCGACGCCAACTACATCTACTACGCCTCTGGCAACGTCGAGTCAATCACCGACAACGCCAACGGCAAGGACACCCAGTGCTTCGCCTACGACGGCTACCGCCGTCTGACCGAAGCCTGGACCCCGTCCTCCAACGACTGCGACACCGCCCGTGCGGCGTCCGCCCTCGGCGGGCCGGCCCCGTACTGGACCAGCTGGAACTACAAGCCCGGCGGCCTGCGAGACACCCAGACCGAGCACAAGGCCACCGGCGACACCAAGACCGGCTACGGCTACCCCGCCGTCAATGCCTCCGGCACCGGCCAGCCCCACACCCTGACTTCCGTCACCGTCAACGGCGGCACCGCCAAGACGTACACCTACGACGAGCAGGGCAACACCACCAAGCGCTACGGCCCCACCGGCACCGCGCAGGACCTCACCTGGGACATCGAAGGAGAACTCACCCGACTCACCGAGGGCACCAAGACCACCGACTACCTCTACGACGCCAACGGGGAACTCCTGATACGTCGCGGCCCCGTCAAGACTGTCCTCTACCTGGGAGGTCAGGAACTCCACTACGACACGGCCGCAAAGAAGTTCACCGCCCAGCGCTACTACCCCGCCGGCGACGCCACCGCAGTCCGTACCGAGACCGGCCTGTCCTGGATGGTCGACGACCACCACGGCACCGCCTCAATGACGGTGGACGCCACCACCCAGGCCATCACCCGCCGCTACACCAAGCCCTTCGGCGAGAGCCGCGGAACAGCACCATCGGCCTGGCCAGATGACAAGGGATTCCTCGGCAAACCCGCCGACGCCGACACCGGACTCACCCACATCGGCGCCCGCGAATACGACCCGACCAGCGGACGCTTCCTCGCAGTCGACCCCGTCCTCGCCCCCGACGACCACGAGTCCCTCAACGGCTACGCATACGCCAACAACACCCCCGTCACCCTGGCCGACCCCACCGGCCTCCGCCCAGACGGAGCGTGTGGTGGTGCCTCAAGCTCCTGCGGCGGTGGCATCGAAACCTGGTCCAAGTCCGGAGATTCCTGGACCTGGGGATACTCGAGGCCGGTCAGCAACAACAAGGATGGGTCAACGACTTACGCCACGAGTAGTTACACCCTCGGGAAGGGGGGAACGTCTGGCACAACGAGAAGTGGCGGCCGCGCTGGCCCCACGCGGATAACTCAAAAAGAATACAAGGTGGGCATGGTGGCTCCTCCCGTGACCCGGATTCCACCACTCCTTTCGGCAATTCTTGGTAAAATGACCAGGGATATTAATGTCAATATGGATGACGTGTGGAAAAAGTTCTTCGATAAGCCGGATGAACTGTCGGAAGATCAATGGGATGAGCTTGTGGATACGTGCGTTGCATCTCAAGGGCTCAGCGAGGCTGGCTGCAGAAAGCTTCCCGTATTCGTTGTTGACGGAAAGCGAACCCCTAAGATAGCGATCAACGATAAGTCCGCCATAGATAGCGGCCACCCCTTCTACCTGCACTACCTGGCAAGCTCAAAAGGGGCGGATCGGAATCGCGAGTTCGCCGGGTGCAAAGCGGCATGGGGAGGCCCGCAGAGTTGCGACGAGTACCCTTTTGCCAGTACACAGGAAGGGGGCATAGGAGCACAGACCATGGCGGTTCCATTCAAACCTGAGCAAATCATACAAAGAAATGACCTCGGGAGCTTCTATAGAGCCAATAAGATGGGTAAGGGTGACCCTTTCCTCGTTACAGTAATCAACGTGCAAGTCAAGTATGGAATTTACTCGGCGGGATGAAATAGGGGCAACCGTGAGCGTGTGCATATTCCGGGACATCGTGCCAACGGGCATGGTCGTATTTTGCGACTTCGATACATCAGATTACCCTAGGGCGCAGACCGGCCTAGAAGATTTCCTCTTCCTCCCTGGATGCCTAGTCGTCATGGGGAACTCGGATAAAGACATTCAGGTCGAGGTGCACGTAGGTGGCGGTAATATTCCGGGCGCGCAGCGAGTGTTCGAAGGAGTGATGACCTTCCACTCGGGCATACTCAGCATTTCAGACCCGGAGAGCCCTAACGTAGAGTCACTTCATCTTCCGCGATCCGGAAGTTGGAACGTGCAAGTTTATCTCCGAAGCGCACCAGAGATGGACGAAATGTATTTCGTTTTTGATTCTGGCCAGTGGAAAAGAGAGTAAGGGCAACACGATCTAACCTCGATGTCTCGAAATGGGCCGCCGACTCCGTCGGCGACCCATTTCTTTACGGCTGTGTGCGACGGGGCGGATTGAGGGCCCGGGTGAGCTGTTTCCAACCTGACTGCGTTGGCGCGCAGTCGGTGAACTATATGAACGGATGAAGCTCCTGATGGACGGGTTCACGACCGAGATCACCCTGTCCACCATTCATCTGCGGTACCTCGCCCGGCACTTGACTGCTCAACGTCGCGAGATCGGCACCTGATGGCGGCGCATCGCGCCCGGCCGCCAGGCCCTGCTGGTCCTGGCTTTGCCGCTGTGCCGCTGGCGTCTGGACGCTCGGTACTCGGTCGCCGTCGGGCGGGACTCACCCCGTCCGACGGCGGGAGCCGATCTTCATTGACAGCGCGTTCCACACCTGCGGGGCGTGGTCAAAGGTGCCGGCCATGAGGTCAGGATGCAGGGGGCCTTGACCCCGGAGTTTGAACACGTCTATGCGGCTCGGGTCAGGGTAGTGTCCTGCGCCGGAGATCCGTCGGCAGAAGCGGGCGAGGGAGTCGAGGATCTCCTCGGCCGTCTTGGTCCAGATGAACGGTGTTGGGTTTTCGTTCCACTCCTTGACCCACGCACGGATGTCGGCTTCCAGGGAACACACGCTTTTGTGGGAGCCGCGGCGGATCTTCTGGTCGGCGAGGAAGCCGAACCACCTCTCGACCTGGTTGATCCAGGACGAACTGGTAGGGGTGAAGTGCAGGTGGAATCGGGGGTGTTTGGCCAGCCATGCCTTGATGGCGGGCGTCTTGTGGGTGCCGTAGTTATCGCAGATCAGGTGGACCTGGAGGTGCCCGGGAACCTCCTTTTCGATCTTGATGAGGAACTTCTTGAACTCTGCTGCCCGGTGCCGACGGTGCAGCGAGGTGATGACTTCGCCGGTCGCGACGTCGAAGGCCGCGAAGAGGGTGGTCAGACCGTTGCGGACGTAGTCGTGGGTGCGACGCTCGGGCATGCCCGGCATCATCGGCAGCACCGGCTGGGACCGGTCCAGCGCCTGGATCTGCGACTTCTCGTCCACCGACAGCACCACCGCCCCTTCGGGCGGATTGAAGTACAGCCCGACCACGTCGTGGACCTTCTCCACGAACAAGGGGTCCGCCGACAGTTTGAAGGTGTCCGTCAGATGAGGCTTGAGATGGAACTTGCGCCAGATTCGGCCCACGGTCGACTTCGACAACCCGCTGCGGTCGGCCATCGACTTGCGCGACCAGTGGGTGGCGTTCTTCGGCATCTCCTCCAACGTGCTGACCACGACGGCCTCTACCTGGTCGACGCTGATGGTGGGCGGTCGACCCGGCCGGGGCTCGTCCATCAACCCGTCCAGCCGGGCGGCCAGGAACCGCCGACGCCACTTGCGGACCGTATCCGCCGCTACCCGAAGATCCCGCGCCACCACAACAATCGGCGGAGCGTCAGGGCCTGCACACGCCAGCACGATCCGCGCCCGTAACGCCACCGCCTGCGCAGACGTCGCCCGCCGTTCCCAACGCTCCAGCGCCGCACGCTCGTCAACGGACAACAACAACGGTTCCAGCTTCGGACCACGACGCGGTGCGGGCACACCCGCAGAAACGCTCATACAAGAACTAACGATGGATCTCCGGCGCAGGACAGTAGTTGATGTTGTGTGGAAGGCGTCCTCGTAGGCAAGCGGGGATCGCTGGCCGAGGCGGGAGTGTCGGCGTCGGGTGTTGTATCGATGGAGCCAGCGGAAGGCGTCGAGTCGGGCTTCGCGCTCGTTTGACCAGCCTTTTCGTCCTTTCAGCGTCTCTCTTTTGAAGGTTGCGTTGAACGATTCCGCAGCGGCGTTGTCCGCGCTGCTACCGATCGCGCTCATGCTCTGACGGACACCGGCGAGGCGGCAGGCGTCGGCGAAGGCCCGACTCGTGTACTGGGCTCCGTGATCGGTGTGCATCACGGCTCCGGCGAGGCTGCCGCGGGTCCGGATCGCGGTGGCGAGGGCGTCAGTGACGAGTTCGGAACGCATATGGTCGGCGATCACCCACCCGGCCAGACGCCGTGAACACAGATCGATGACCGTCGCGAGATAGCAGAACTTCCCGCCGCCGACGCTCAGGTAGACACCTCAGGCAGGTAGCGGCGGTGGCAGTGAACGTGGGTGAGTCGGAAGGCGACGGGATCGTCGGACTGGCTTCCGTCCGGTTCGACAGTGAGCGCGTTCGCGCGTACCGCCGTCCGGATCGCCCGCAGCCACTGCTCCCATTCCTGGGGGCTCTGCGGCTGCTGGTCGGCGTGCAGGAGAAGGGTTCCGCAGAGCGGGCACCGGCCGTGCTGCCCCTGGAGCAGCCGTAGCAGGAGCGGGCTGAGCGGGGGCTTGTTCCTGCGTCGCCGTGAGGCCCAGTACTCGGTCAGCGCCGGGTCGTCCACGGACGCCCCTTTGATGACGAGTTGATGTCTGACGATCCTGGTCCAGGCGAACTTGGTGAGATAGCGGCCGCTCCCGCGGTCGCCGAACATCCACCGGTCCTGCCGGGACTCGTTGAACCGGCCGAAGTACCGGGATGTCACCCAGCCGTTCGGCTTGTTCGGGTGCGTGTGTCTGGCCCATTTGTAGACCAGCCTCCACATATGGTCGTCCAGCGAGGTGAACACCTCGCCCACTCCCCGAAAGTAGGCAGCCCAGCCCCTGATGATCGGGTTGAGCTTGGCGATCACCGCTGCCGCGTTCTGTCCCCGAAGGGCCAGCACTTCGGCGGTGAGCCGTGCCCGGATCCGTCGTACGGATGCCTTGCTCGGCTTGATCAGGAGCATGCCGTGGTAGCGGCGGACGGTGAAGCCCAGGAAATCGCAGCCCTCGTCGAGGTGCGCGATGCGCGTCTTGTCCTCGTTGAAGGCCAGACCTCGGGGCTTGAGCCACCGGGCGAGCCGCTCCTTGACCTGCTGGGCCTCGTCACGGCTGTGACAGAGCACCACCAGGTCGTCGGCATATCTGATCAGAGTCGGCGAGCCGACTGCCAGTTCACCAGCCCGTGGGCCTGTGAGCCGGTAGCGGACTCCGGCAGCCTCTTCCGTCCCGTGCAAGGCCACGTTCATCAGCGCCGGGGAGATGATCCCGCCTTGCGGAACCCCCTCCTCGGTCGGGGCGAAGGCGCCGCGGTCGATCACTCCTGCCTTGAGCCACTGCTCGATCAGACCCCGAGCGGGGAACTGTCCGATGGAGGCCATGAGGCGGTCGTGGTCGATACGGTCGAACGCCGCTGCCAGGTCCGCGTCAAGGACCCACTGGCGCTTCGGGCTCTTGCCCTTGGCGGCCAGGAAGATCGCTCCGATCGCGTCGTGGCAGCCACGGCCGGGACGAAATCCGTAGGATCTCGGCTCGAACCGTGCTTCCCACTCGGGTTCCAGCGCGTTCAGCGTCACGGCTTGAAGACACCGGTCGATGATCACGGGAATTCCGAGGCCGCGCTGACGGCCGTTGGCCTTGGGGATATAGACCCGCCTGACGGGCAAGGGCCTCCATAGAGCTGCCCGGTTCTGCATCCAGTCGGCCAGTTCGACCTTCCCCTGGGGCAGCAGGACAACCCGTCCGTCGATCCCTGCCGTCTTGCGGCCAGCGTTGATCTCCGTCACCCGTCGCACGCTCACCAGCGTGTTGGAGCGGGAGCGGAGCATCAGTTTCTGGAGATTGCGGACCTTCTTGAGGTCCCCTGCCTGTGATGCCGTGAAGATCCGCTGTCTCAGCCGCCGTACTTCGTCCTCCGCGCCCTGCCAGTCGATCGACTGCCAGTCGGTGAAGTCGTCCTCAGGTCCGTTCGCGGTGACGGCACTGTCGTCCTGGACGATGGCCGCCACGGAAGATGTTGTCGCCACGGTGTCCAACTTGCCCTTCGGTTCCAGCGTTGATGGTCATCGAGTCCTCACAGGCCCACCTGACCCACGTCAGCACCCTTGCGGGTCCGGGCAGAGCCCGTATCCGGCCGGTTATGCGGGGCGGCCAGCGGAAGTGCTGGCCGTCTGCCCTGGTTTCCCGCTGCCTTTCGGCGACCGGCATTGGCTTCTTGGGTCATCCTGTGCCCGCTGGGGAGTTGGGCCTTCCTTGCGGTCGGCTGACCGGACGCTTGCGCGTCCGGACCCCAGCGGGGTTTCCACGTTCCACACGAGTGAGATACGATCGGGGTGGGTGCCCCCTAAACTCCGGGACGGCGATGCTCTCCCGGCTGACGTTGGGTCTTCAGCCGGCGCCTGCCGCTTCTCAGCGGCCAGTCCTGCACCCCGCTGGAGCAGTCCATCGGCGGGGCCCACGATCACGAAGCATCATCAGGGGTTCACTCGCGTTCACCCGTCCGGTCTTCCCCTTGCCTGTGACCCCCGGATGGCACGGGGGTTCTTGGGCTTCTCCTTCGAGCTTCGCACCCCGCCGTTACCGGCGACGCACGTCGAAGTGGGGACGGGCTTTGAGCACCGGCCCGGAACTACGCTGTCGACATCAAGTCGATCCTCCGATCAGGTAATTCACTCAATCTCGTGCGACTTCGTGTCGCACCCCAGCGCTCGTGGTAGAGGCGTATGAGGTCCTCGGCGTGGTCGTAACGGTGGTCCAGGAGGGTTGTCGCGAGCCGGTAACGGCCCGTGATGCGTTGTCCGCTGCTGGTGGTGAGAGTGATGTCGGCTTCGATGATGCGGACGCGCAGGCCGCGGAAGCGGGTGAGGTAGGAGCCGTCGGGGAGGACTGCCAGCACCGCGGGGCGCCGGTGTGCGCACAGCCGGACCAGGAACTGAGAGCCGGTGTCGGCGACAGCGCGCAGGAAGCCGTCGCCGTCGAAAGCCCGGTCTGCCAGCAGGAGCATCTGCGGTGTCAGCCGGGGCAGTAGCCCGGCCGCCTGGACGGTCTCCCCGTTTTCGGACGGTCCGAAGACTGCTCCGAGCAGCCCTCGTGTCCCGGTCTCACACAGGACGGTCAGCCTCAAAGCGGGATAGCCCGGCATCCCCCAGTGGTGCCGGACTTTGCCCAGCAGAGCTCGGATACGTGGCAGGTCAGGAGCCTTCAAAGAACTGCAGCCGTCGAACGCTACGGTCCGCCAGCGCCGGTAGCGGACACCAGGCGTCGTCGGCCGAGCCAGCGGCACCGCCAGAGTGTCGAACAGAGCCTCTACGGGCTCCGGCCCAAGACGCCGGCGCAGCTGCCGCAGTGCAGCTTCTGAAGGAAGACAATGGTCGATGCCCGACAGGCCGGCCACGAGCTTGTCCCACACACGTCGGTATCCCAGAGACGGGAAAAGGCCCAGGGCCAGGACGAAGTAGATCCCGACCCTGGAGGGGAGCGTACGCACGCGGACCTGAACGGTCTTGGTCTCTTCGAGGACGTCATCGACGAGCTCGAAGGGTATGTGCTGAGTCAGCCCGCCAAGGTGGCCCGGCGCGAAGGCGCCTGCCGCGACGGTGGTGGTACGTGTCAAGGTGCAAGTGGAGAACTGACTCGACAACGGATCCCCTGGTCAAGAAGGTCTTGATCGACCTTCTCCTATCAGGGAACCGCGGCCTGCAGTGCCAGAACCATCCATCTCGGAGCTGGACTTGACTTGGCGGCCGCAGCGTTAACTTCGTGGCATTGGCGGTTGAACAGGTTGCGCTGGGCGGCGGCGTGCCAGTCTCCGTGGTCGTCGCGACACCTTCGGTAATGGGCTTTGGCGCCGGGCGAAGAGGTGAGGGAGGCGAAGGCCCAGAGGTAGCCGGCGTGGTTGAGGCGGTCGTTCTTGACCCACCTGCGGGTAATGCTGGATTTCTTCCCGGAGGCCCTGGTGATGGGCGAGGCTCCGGCGTATGCCTTCAGGCCGCGGGCATCGGCGAACCGCTTGCGGTCGTCGCCGATCTCGGCGAGCACCCGGGCGCCGAGCTGGATGCCGAGGCCGCGGAAGCTGAGGATGATCTCAGCGTCCGGGTGTCGAGGCGGCTTCCAGCTGGACCAGGAGGGCGAGCATCTGCTTGCCGAGCGCGTCTTCGACCAACGGCGGCTGGTGGGCCCAGTCGACCCGGAAGACATCCCGAAGCCGCTCGGTCTCGGCGTCGATGCCGCGCTGGCGGCCGGCCCGCTTGAGGGCGGACTGCAGCTGCGTGCGGGTCAGCCGCTCGGCCTTGGCCGGTGTCGGGGCTGCTTTGAGGAGCTCGTGGGCCTCGCGTCGGCAGAGCCCGTTGCGCCAGGAGTCGAAGGCGGCCAGGGCGGAGGCGTAGTACTCGCGCAGGAGGGATCGGAGCTGGTTGGAAATCTGCTGGCGATTCCAGGTGGCATCTTGCTGAGCTCGTGCGAGCACGGCGACGGCGCGGCCCAGGTCGCTGTCCTGCGGCAGGGGCCGATGGGCGTGCATGTCGGTGCGGAGGATGTTGGCGAGCACGAGAGCATCGCCGGGGTCGGACTTCTTGCGGGAGACGGCGCCAACGCGGTCTCCGCGATCATCTACAACGAGGATCCCGGAGAGGACCGTCGGCCATTCCCGGTCGGCGAAGAGTACGACGAGACGGATGGCCTGCGCTGAACTGAGCACACACAAAACACCCCAACGAGTCGGGGTGTTTCTGGTGATTCAGTCATGGGCGCGGCAGACCTGAAGGGCAGCCAGGGAGACAACGAGGAGCCTGGGATGCCGGGGTGGGCGGTCCAACCGGGCCGTTAGCCTCGATCTTTCGTGATTGGTCGTCAGCTTCGGCTGGCGGCCAATGCGTCGTTGTGGAGCGTGTGCGGGCATACAGGTGGCCCGATCGTCGCATCGGGTGGGCGCCGGGTTCCACGGTTCCGGTCGGTGGCTCTTCTGCTCGTCGGGGCGGGTCGTTGCTGGTCAGCCTGGGTTCGGGAGGGTGTCGAGCCGTCTGATCGCGTCTGTGATCACGTCGGTCCATGGCCAGTGTCCGGCGAATCGCAGGTGTCGTTGGCGGGCGGTGGTGATGATTTGGGCAGCGGCAGAGAACAGCCGCAACCGCAGACGGCGGGGCTCCCAGAGTCGGGGTTTGCCGGTCAGGGCGAGCATCGGCATCCAGGCGAGCGAGTCGAGGGCGAGCTGGACGATCTCCAGCCAGATCCGGTTCTGCGCGGTCTCGTGCAGGGGCAGGTTCCGCAGACCGGTGGCCCGCGCGTTGCGAATGCGGTCCTCTGCCCTGGCCCGTCGGCGGTGCCTCAGTTCCAGGTCTGTGATCTTCCCGCCAGTCGTATTGGTGGCGAAGCAGGTGAGTCGTAGTCCGTCAGCGTCTGTGAACCGCAACTGGGCGCCGGGGTGGGGTCGTTCCTTGCGGACGATCAGCCGGATCCCCTTCGGCCAGCCCTTGAGCACGTCGCCGCCGAGTTCGGCGGTCCAAGCGCCGTCGCGGATCTCACCGCCCGGCTCGACCGCCGGACTCCAGGCGGAGGCCGGGACCTTCAACACGGCCTGATGAATCTGCTCAGTGATGGTCATCCCGACCGAGTACGACAGCCACCGGCCCCGTTTTGTGAGCCAGGCGAGGAACCCATGGGTGCCGCCCGCGGAGTCGGTACGGATCAGTGTGGACCGGCCGCGCCGGTGGCGTTTGGGGAGCTGGGCCAGGGCGATTTGGGTGGCGGTGATGTGGTCGGCGGCGGTGTTGGATCCCGCGTTCCCGGGTCGTAGCAGGGCTGCCACCGGCTCCCCGGTGCCACCACTTCCGTGGTCGACGAAGCCCATCAGTGGGTGATGTCCAAACGACTTCTTCCAGGTCGCGGCCGCGTCCTGCTTGTCGGAGTGGGCCAGGACCAGCACTCCGTCCAGGTCCACGATCACCTGGCCGCCCGCATCCGGAGAAGCGTCCTTGGCCAACGCCCAGACGTACTCGCGTACTTCGGCCCGCGCCGAGCGGATCGCGGTCAGGGCCTTGTCCCCGGCCGCGGCGAGGGCGTCGATCAGCCGGGAGACCGTTGGGTCGGAGGCCACCGGCCCGAACACAGCCGGCTCGGCCCGCAACATTCCTGCACCGGCCAGGCAGTCCCCGCCCAGCGCGACCGCGAGAGCCACATCCAGCAGGATCTTGCCCGGATCGTGCACCGCCCGAGGCCGCCGCCACGGCGTCAGCGCCGCCGATATCGCGCTATCCAGGCCGGTCTTACGGGCGGTCTCGACCAGCAGCACCCCGCCGGCCTGCGAGACCACCCCGCTCCCGCCGCCCTCGATGCGGACACGCGGATAGGACCCGATACGCTTCTTCACCTGAGGAGTGCTTCTTTCATGCGACGACCCGGACCCTAGACAAGTCCCATCGTTGCAGGTCAAGAGCACTCTTCGCGTTTTCGATCACGCATCGGACACCCAGCCGCGTGAAAGCCCGAGGCTAGGTTGTGAATGGTTACCGCCGCACCCGGAGCCACGGGGGTCTTCCGGGGGAAATACGGTGGCCAGGAAGGACCGGAATGACTGAACGGTCCATTGCGGGCGGTCACGCCTGCGCCTACCGCCGGATGGGCGCCGATCCGGTACGGGGTCTATGGAAGCTCAGAAGGCTGACGGACCGCGAACGGGAAGTGTTCCTTCTGGTGAGCACGGGGGCAGGAAACCGGCATCTTGCGCGGGAGCTGGGGATCACGGAGCGCACGGTGAAGGCGCACATTGCGCGGATCGTGGAGAAGCTGGAACAGCAGACGCGGCTTCAGGTCGCGGTGCTGGCCGTGCTCGCCCACGAGCAGCTGTGCTCCGATCCTCGATGCGAGTGCCATGAGACCGGTGTCCCGCCGGGGTCTTCGGTGACGGCGGCTGCCTGATGGTGGTGTCCGTGCCCGTGCGGAACGGGTACGGACACCACCGGGTCAGCACTGTCAGTAGTGCTCTTCCCGGTAGACGCCGTCGGTGTCGACACCACGGCCCCACTCACCAAAGCTCGTGTTCGCCAGCTCCAAGTTGACGACGAAGGATCCGGCCGCTACGAGGGTGATCCTGAACGGATCGTCGTCTTCGTCGGGCAGGTTGTTCACGGCCAGCAGCGGGAAGTCCGCGGAGGCCAGCGTCCGCTCGTCGGCGATGAGGACGACGGTACTGTTGGGCCAGTCCTCGTCATCCCGCCCGATCCGTGCCTGGATCTGATCCGCTGTGAAGCCCGCGTAGGCGGGGTTGTCAATGACGGTGATCGAGTCGTAGTGCTCCGAGCCTCCTTCGAGGACCTGGAGCAAGCGTGCCCACTCATCTGGCTGCTCGAAGGATGTCCGCACCAGGAGCGGACCGGTGGACTCCTCGATGGTGGAGGAGGCCGGCTCGGACTCGGCCCCCGTACGCTCGCCGGGGATGACCTGGATGAGGAAGCGGGGCTTCTTGCCGTCCGACGACCGGTCACTGGCGTGGACGCGGATCAGGTAGGGGCCGACTCCCGCGGTGGCCAGGTTCTCTTTGCGCAGTGGCTCGTAACCGCTGTCGCACAGGGCGAGGAAGCCGGTCGTGGAGATCACGGTGATCTCTTCTACCTCGTCCCAGCCGCTCTCCGCTCCCGGGTCATCTCCGGTGTAGAGGGTGACGATGGGGTTCTCCAGGGCGCTTCCGGCGTCGATGTGCAGCCAGTCCTTCTCGGCCGCCAGGAACCCGCGGCCGCGCGGCCGCTTGCCAGCGTCGGGGTCCATGACGGCCAAGTCGCCCCACTCCTTCATCTTGAGCGGCCGGGTGCGGCCGTCAAGGAGCGGCCAGCTGGAACGCTTCATGGAGAACCCCCATCGTGCTTACTGTGCCTGCCGGTCCCGTCCTGGAAGAGTAGACGGGACCTGTGGCAGGCGCGTTGCGTGTCTTACTTGATGCGGACGTAGTAGCCGTCGCCGTTGAGGACACGCTGGGCCTTGTAGAAGCCGCCGAGGCGGGCGCCGGCGCTGCGATTGTCACCGGCGGAGATGATGCGGGTGCTGCCGCGGGCCGGGTTGCCGCCCTCCTTGCTCGCAGCGAACGGGTACTCGTCGCAGTCGTACTTCTTGGGGTCGGGGTTGTGCACCTTCGCGCACATGGCCTTGCGGTGGGCGTTGATGGTCTGGCTTCGTTCACGTCTGGCGGCAGCATTTGTGCATGAGTTCCGGTTCTGGCTCACTTTCCGTGAATAACCACGCGGAGTGACGTTTGTCGGGCGGCGGGCGGGACCTCGGAAAGCTGCCTGAAAATGATTCGTCCTCAGTGCGGTGTGGCTGACAGTTCGGCCCGTGGAAGAAGTAGTGCTCCGGCTGGAAGAGTTGCTGTTCCCGTCGATCTCGGACGTGGCTGTGCTGTCGGTCGACGTGACCGACGAAGCGGTACGCATCGAGGCCCAGAGCACAGTGGCCGGGTCCGATTGCCCTGGCTGTGGAAGCTGGTCGCTGCGTATTCACAGCTCCTACCTACGGTTTCCCGCTGATGTGCCCAGCGGTGGCAGACGGGTCGTCCTATGCCTGCGGGTCCGCAGGTTCCTCTGCCCGGTCATCTCGTGCGGGCGGCGGACCTTCGTCGAGCAGATGCCGGGGCTGACCCGTCGGTACGGCCGGCGGACCGAGCGCCTGCGGTCGACGCTGGCCGCGGTCGGCCTCGCGCTCGCCGGTCGGGCCGGGGCCCGCATGGCGAGAGTCTTCGGCGTGTCCGTCAGTCGCAGTACGGTGCTGCGGCTGATCGAAGCCTTGCCCGACCCGGAAGTTCCCGCCCCGCGCGTGGTCGGGGTCGATGAGTACGCGACCCGCAAGGGGCGTCACTACGGGACTGTCCTGGTCGACGTCGAAACCCGGCGTCCGGTGGACCTGCTGCCCGACCGGGAGGCCTCCAGCCTGGCCGCTTGGCTCGCGAAGCGGCCCGGGGTAGAGGTCGTATGCCGCGACCGGGCACCGTTCTTCGCCGAAGGCGCCACCTCCGGGGCACCCCAGGCGGTGCAGG
The DNA here is from genome assembly GCF_042731715.1 of Streptomyces sp. NPDC059832. Lineage (NCBI taxonomy): Bacteria > Bacillati > Actinomycetota > Actinomycetes > Kitasatosporales > Streptomycetaceae > Streptomyces > Streptomyces sp. NPDC059832. The sequence goes on from NZ_JBHWIY010000061.1 coordinate 24,918, forward strand.
TGGCGGACAGGTGGCACCTCTGGCACGTGCGCCGTGAGGCGCCGATTGATCGAGTGGAGGTGGGAGACCTTCGCCGCTGTCCTGTCGCAGCAGGGCGGTGAAGCTGGGGGCAGCCTGATCCGGGAGATGCCGGGGAGGGTGGCAAGCGGCCCCTACAAAGCCGGGACGTATCAGCACTGCCAGATGGTGCGGGTCCGGCGAGCGAGACGGAGAGGTATACGCGAGGAACCGGTGTGTGAAGCCTCCTAAGGTGCCACCAGCTCGAACCTGGCGGATCTGGGCTGGTAGCGGCGCGCACCCGCACCGTGGTTGTTGGTGTCGGGGAACTTCCGGTGGTTTGTGCTGGACGGCTCGGGAGGCCACAGCGAAGTGTTGCGGGTTAGCTGTGGCGATGCCGCGGGGGTATAGCCGGGTGCCTCCTTCGTCGAGCGATCGATCGGTGAACACGGGAACCTTCCCGGTCTCGCCCCTCGTCCGCGCTGCCAGCGTGGCCGGGACGGGCTGGGCACATCGTCTGCCGAACGGGCTGGGCAAGGGGCGGAGCCGCCGTAGTAGTCCGAGGCCGGGAAAGCCGGCCACATGGCGAAGGGCGGCAGCGAGATTGCAAGGGAGGTACTGCAATGTCCGGAGACACCGGGGTGGATGCCCCGGTCGCGTGGCCGGTGGCTGAGTACGCCGAGCTACGGGTACGGAAGATGCAGATCAAGCTGCACCGTTGGGCGGTAGCCGATCACGGATTCCGGTTCGACGATGTGTTCAACTTCGTGTGTGACCCGGCCACTTTGGTAGTGGCGTTCGAGCGGGTCGCAGGCAACACCGGAGCCCGAACTGCGGGCGTGGACGGCCTTCGTGCCGACCACGTGCAGGCATTCGGGGCGGAAGCGCACTTGGAACAAATCCGTTCGCAGTTGAGGGCAGGGGTCTTTCGGCCAATGCCGGTGCGTGAGCGGATGATCCCCAAGGCGGCCGGGAAACTGCGTCGTCTGGGGATTCCGACCATCGCGGATCGGGTGGTTCAGGCAGCGCTGAAGCTGGTTATGGAGCCCTTCTTCGAGGCGGACTTTCGTCCGTGCTCGTACGGGTTCCGGCCCAACCGACGCGCGCACGACGCGATCGCCGAGATCCATCTGTTCGGCACCCAGGGTTACCGATGGGTGCTGGACGCTGACATCGAGGCGTGCTTCGACCGGATCGACCACGCTGCCCTGCTGGGCCGGGTGCGGATGCGGCTGAAGGACAAGCGGGTGCTTGCGCTGGTGAAGGCGTTCCTCAAGGCCGGGATCATGACCGAGCTCGGCGAACGGAACGAAACCACCTCCGGGACGCCCCAGGGAGGGATCCTCTCACCCCTGCTGGCCAACATCGCGCTGTCCGCGCTCGACGACTTCGCCGCCGAGCAGTGGACGAACACGATGGCGACCCGGCGGGATCGCGAACGTCGACGGAAACATGGCCTGGGCACCTGGCGACTTGTCCGCTACGCGGACGACTTCGTCGTCATGGTTCACGGGACCAGAGAACACGTCGAGGAGCTTCGCGGACAGGTGAGTGAGGTCTTGGCGACGATGGGCCTTGTCTTGTCGCCGTCGAAGACCCGGATCGTTCATCTGGCCGACGGGTTCGACTTCCTCGGGTTCCGCGTCGTGTGGAATCGCAAGCGGGGAACGGACAAGTGGTACGTCTACACGTTCATCGCCGACAAGCCGGTCGAGGCGCTGAAACGGAAGATCAAGTCACTGACCCTCAGGTTGTCGCATCTCGATTACAGGGTCGCGCTGATCAGAATCAACCAGATCCAGCGTGGCTGGGCCAACTACTTCAAGCATGCGGTCGCCAAGCACACCCTGTCGCGCCTTGCCACCTTCGTCTGGTGGAGGGTCGTGCACTGGGTGATGCACCGCAACCGCATGACGTGGAAGGCCATCCGGCGATGGCTCCACACTCCGCAAGGATGGGAAGCGATCCGCATGGACGGAATCGAACTGTTCAACCTCGCCACGGTGCCAGTCACCCGTTACCGCTACCGAGGCAACAGTATTCCCACGCCCTGGCCGGAACTCTGACCGAGCCGATCCCAACGGCATGATTGAGGTGACCCCCGGAGCGTGGACACGGGGTTCATGCGGCGAGTGAGAGTTTAGCTGTCTTGTGGTGCTGCTGTTCGAACTCCATCGGGGACA
>NZ_JBHWIY010000062.1:0-26389 GCF_042731715.1 Streptomyces sp. NPDC059832
CCGCAACGGTCAGCCCGCCCCCATCCGAATACCTCACACACCATCGAATACAGCCACCACACCAAGCCCGTCAGGGACTTCGGGAAAGTTCACCCTGACGAGCCGAAGTCAGTATGTGCAGCCGAGGTTGACTGGACCGGACGATGCGACCACGCCGCGCCGCTGGGTGCCGCGCCTCCGGGCGGGTGATCCGGGCAGGCCCGGGATCATCACCACCATGACCGAGGGCGTCGTCCTCGTCCGCAGACGCGTCTTCGAAGAAGTCGGCAGGTGGGAGAGCAGTATTTTCCTGTACCACGAGGGGCTCGACCTCGCGTACCGGTTCTGGTCCGCGGGATACACCGGCTGGTACGCCGCCGAGATCCGCATGCACCATCCCGTGAGCAGCCCGGCCCGGCACCCGCAGTTCTACCGGCTCGCCTCCCGCAACCGCATCTCGGTCGCCTACCGCAGCCTCCCCCGCCCCCTGATCCCCCTGTACCTGGCCGTCTGGACCGCCATCACCCTGGTGCGCGCCGTGAGCGGCGGCGGAACGCGCGAGTCCCTCGCCGGCATGCGGGAGGGCTGGGCCCGCCGCCGCGACCAGGTGCGCCGCCCGATGTCCTGGCGGACCGTGGGCCGGCTCACCAGAGCCGGGCGCCCGCCTGTTATCTGAACCACCCTGACGAGAGAGAGCCCGCCCGTGACATCCCCACCCCCTGTTGTGCCGTCCCTGCTCGGTGTGTTCGGTCATCCCGACGACGAGAGCCTTCTCGCCGGCGGCGTGCTCGCCCAGCACGCCGCCGGACATGCGCGTACCGCTGTGGTCACCATGACGTGGGCGCCCGAGAGCCCGCGGGCCACCGAACTCGCCGACGCGCTACGCGTGCTCGGCGCGGGCGTACCGCGCATGCTCGGATACGGCGACGCCCGCAACCCGCATGCGGCGCCCGGCCGGCCCCGGCTCGTCGACGCACCGTTGGAAGAGGTGACCGCCGCCCTGGTACGCCAGATCCGGTCTTTTCGTCCCGATATCGTCGTAACGCATGACGCCGTGGGCCAGCTGACCGGTCATCCGGACCACCGCCGCACCCACCAGGCCACCCTCCTCGCCGTCCACGCGGCGGGACTCGCATGCCTGTACCCGGACGCCGGTGACCCCTGGCAGCCGAGCGCCGTCTACTGCGCCACGCACCCGGAGTCGGGGGTCGACGCCCTGGGGCCGCTGCTGAAGAGTGTAGGCAAGCATGTACTCGCAGTCCCGGACACGTACGCCACCACCGCGATCGACGTCACCCCCTGGCTTAAGCAGAAGGAAGCTGCAATCTTCGCGCACCGCGGGGAGGTCGCCCGTGAGCGGTCGCTGCCCGGGCTCCTCGCCCGCCTCCGGGAAGACGCTCGCCGAACGATCACCGCGACCGAGTACTTCACCCGACTCACGCCCGGCCCCGTTCCAGGCGTGCCGCATCAACTCACCTGACGCCACCCCTCCCCTGACCCGAGCGGCCGCTTCTGATCGGAGACACATGACGCCGACCACCCCTCCGGGCGAGCAGCCCCGCAGGCCGATGAGCGACGAGGAGTACGCGGCTCTGCGGGCGAGGGCTGCGCTGTGGGTTGGTGCGTCCGTGCTGATCACCAATCGGCTGGGGAAAGTGCTCATCCAGCATGTCGACTACCGCGACACGTGCCTCTTGCCAGGTGGGGGCGTCGACGAGGGCGAGTCACCGGCCCACGCCGCCGCGCGCGAAGTGATGGAGGAACTTGGCATCGTCACCATGGCCGATCGGGGCCTTGCCGTCGACTGGGTCTCCGCCGAGGGCTTCGGCGCGCGCCCGTCTGTGCGGTTTCCTGGTGAGATCGTGCACGTCTTTGACGGCGGTACCTGGGACGAGACCCGGATTGCGAAGATCTGCCTGCCCGATTACGAGATCACCGGTATCGAGTTCGTCGAGCCGTCCCAGCTCCCCGACAAGCTCTCCCCCAGCGATGCACGCCGGGCTCTGTCCGCGCTGCGCGCCCGGATCAACGCCGCCGGGACCGTGCTCCTGGAGAACGGCCTCCCGATCGCCCCCACCGTCCTGGACCGCCTCGCCGTCCTGCACACCGCCCGCGCCAAGCTCCACTACCTGTGGCACGAGGGCCCATCCCCGCACGAGCGGACGGTGACCAAGGTCCAGGGATGGCTGTTCGCACCGGACGGACGCGTCCTCGTCCTCCTCGAACCCGAAACCGGCACCGCCCATCTGCCTGGAGGTGTACCCGAGCCCCAGGACCAGGGCGACCCGGCGTCAACACTGTGCCGTGAGGCCGCGAAGCACGCTGCGGCCCTGCTCAGAACACCGCTGCTTCTCGGACACCTCACCGATCCCCGAACGCGACACACCCACCTGCGCTACGCCGCGATGTTCACCGACACCGGTGCCCCACCGGCCGGTCCGGGCACAGGTCGCAGCCACACCCGCATCCTGGCCACCCCGAAACTGGCCAGCCAACTCTTCAACTGGGGCGAGCAGACCACCACCCAGCTCGCCGCCGTCCACCAGGCCCGTCGGCGCCTCGGCCTGCCCAGGGCCGCTCCCCAGCCCGTCACCGAACTCCCCGGTCCGACCAGCTGACCTCTGTGGCGCCGCCTCCGTGAACGGACGTCCCGTCCGCGCGCTCAGTGCCGTCAGCGCACTCCCCAACCATCCGCACCAGATGCCCGGACCCCGCGGTCACAGGCACCAACCAGCACGCACACCGCCCCTGGAGGCCACCCCGCCATGACCGCTCTGCTGCTCGTCGACGGCCACTACCTCCTGCACCGAGCCTGGTACGGCTTCGCCGCCCGCATCACCAGCCGCGACAAGTCCGTCGACCGTACGGGCGTCTTCGGGTTCACCGCACTCCTGCGCAAGGCCCAGGCCCAGCACGCCACGGACTACGAGATCTTCGTGGTCTTCGACGCCGAGGACGGCTCACAGGCACGCGCCGGACAGGACAGCACCTACAAGGCACAGCGACCCGCGCCGGAGCCCGGCCTGATCGAGTCCCTCGCCCTGGTCAAGCACGCCCTCGACCACAGCGGCGTCCGGTGGATCGAACAGGAGGGCTGCGAGGCGGACGACGTCATCGCGACCCTGGCCACCCGCGCTCGCGACGACGGCCGCGCGGTCGACATCATGACCACCGACAAGGACTACATCCAGCTCCTGGCCGACCCGAGCGTGCGGCTGCTGAACACCGGCCTCGCCCAGGACCGTCGCTACACCGCCGGTGAGCACATCCTCCCCCGCTACAGTGTTCTCGCCGAGCAGTGGCCGGACTTCCGCGCGCTGATGGGCGACCCCGCCGACAACATCGCCGGCGTCCGAGGCATCGGTCCCAAGACCGCCGCCCGCCTGCTGGCCGACGGCCGCCGGCTCTTGAACATCCCCGCCGACGAACTGCGCCCCTCCTGGGCCGAACAGTGGCCGCAGGTCCTGCGCTGGCGCGAGGTGATCAAACTCGACACGAAGACAGACCTTCCCGACAACCTGCTCACCGCTGCGTACACCGGCCCGCTGCCGAGGGCCGCGCACGTCCTGGAAGCGCTGGACCTGTGGTGACCTGGGTCCAGTTGCTGGCGTCGTGGGTGCCCTGGGAGAGAACTTCGGCTTACCCGCAGTCCAGAACCACTTCGCCGATGACGCCGCTGTTGTCTGCGGGAGAGACGGCCAGAGCCGGCCCGGCAAACACAGCAGCACGTCACAGATCTTTGCGAAGTGCTCGGTTGACGTCGGGATTCCTGCCGGGCCGGTATGAGGTGATCGGCGTGTAACCCTGAGCGCGGTAGAGCGCAAGGGCCGCGATGTTGGCGACGCCGGTCTCCAGTTGCGTGCACGTGGCACCCCTGCGTTTCGCGTCGGCTTCCAGACGCAGCAGGATCTCCCGCCCCAAGGACTGGGCACGGGCTTCGGGGCGGACGTACATCCGTTTGATCTCTGCGGTCCGGGTATCCAGGAACCACCATCCGCCGCAACCGAGCGCGTTCCCCTGTTCGTCTTGTACCAGCAGGAACAACCCGTGCGGGGGCACGAACTGGGAGATGGGTGTGTCGGCGGGGTCGTCAGCGAAGCCGTACATCGAGCGCTGTTCGTCGTACAGGCCCAACAGCAGCTGTTGGACTTCCGGGTCGTCGTACGGAGCGGGAGTCATCGTCCACGCGGACTGGAGGCCTGGACCGGTGGCGTGTGTCATGTATCTGATAGTGCCCGGTCCGCGGTGTCCAGGACATCGCTTCGCCCGGCGGATCGGAGGAGTCGGGGCACGCTGCGAGGGTCTGAATGTCCCGGTGAGGAATCCGGTGCGTGCGAGGTGGATACCGTGCAGGACGGCAGACACCGACCAGCTGCACCAGCGCCTCCGAGACGAGCCATCGTCGCCGTCGGCACGGACGGGTGACCGTCCGGAGCGTCGTTCGGATCTGTGGTGGTGCGCCAGGGTCGCCCGCTCTGCGGACGGCCGTCCGAGATCGTCGGCGGATCAAAGCGTGCTGGCCCTTGAGCGGCAGGCCTTCAGCATCTCCGCGTAAGGCGCCTGGGGGCACTGCGTCTGCAGAACCACTTGCTGTGCGGCTTGGTGCACGAGCATTGGCAGTCCTCCGACCACGCGCCGCCCGGCTGCTTTCGCCGCGTACGCGAAGCGGGTTGGCCATGGCTGGTAGACGACGTCCATGAAGGTGCCGGCGGCGGGTGTCCAGAGCGGTGCGAGACCGTCGGTGACTCCGGGTGGCAGTGCGGAAACGACCAGTTCGGCGGTCAGGTACGTCCCGGCCGCTGCCCAGGGTTCGACTCTGACCGTGATGCCGATCCGCTCGGCTGTGGTCTCAAGCGTTGGGCGGGCTCGGCCGACGTCGCGGGCGATGACTCGTGCTTGATCGCAGCCCAGTTCCCGGGCGGCGGCCAGTGCTGTGCAGGCGGTCGCTCCGGCGCCGAGGACTGTGACGTCTGCTGCTGTGGTCACGCCCGCTTCGCGGAGCGCCTGCGTCATGCCGTACAGGTCGGTGTTCTCCCCGATGAGCTGGCCGTCCGCCACGACGACGGTGTTCGCCGCGCCGATTCGCACGACGGTGTCCGTCACCCGGTCGAGGAGCGGGACGGCGGTGCGCTTGAGCGGCATGGTCAGGGACAGCCCGGCCCACGTTCCGTCGAGGGAGGCGAGGAAGGAGGCCAGCCGGTCGGAGGTGCAGTCGATGGCACGGTAGGTCCAGTCCAGGCCGAGGGCCTGGTACGCGGCGAGGTGCAGGGCCGGGGAGAGTGCCTGGCCGATGGGTGATCCGAGGACGGCGAGCTGCTTCATCGCGCTCTCCTGTATGGGTGTTCGTGGTCGCGGAATGCGGGCGCCTGCCCGGCGGTCAGTGAGCGGTCCCACCCTGGGGTCGCTGGCCGGCGGGGTGATGGCTCAGGACCTTCCGGCCAGCGCCCTGCTATTGGCGTTCGGAGTGGCCGGTGGTCGCCGGTCGAGCAGCCGCAGCGGTATGCCGTGGGCGCTCTTCGGCGGCCAGGCGTGCCGATGGCCTCGCCGGGCGCCGGTGATCAGGAAGGGCAGTTCATGAGCGGGGGGCGTGGTGGAGCATCGTGGCGACTCCTGCGTCATTGTGCTCGATCGCGATGCCGCGCAGGACTGCTACGGGGGCGCCGCGGCCTCGCTGGCCGAGGATGATCCCGGCAGCGGCGGCGATCATGTCGGTGAGGGTCTCCTCCTGCCGTTTGTCGCCGTGCTCGGTGATCCGCAGGGGTGCCACCCCGGCGGCGCCGATGGAGATGCAGGTCGCCCCGCGCCGGTCGGCTCGGCCGTCGGAGTCGGCGATGACGACAGCCACGTGCGCGCCGGTGTGGGTGATCAGGGCGTCGCGCAGGGCGCGGGCGGAGGCGTCCGGGTCCACCGGCAGCAGCCATGCGCCGTCTGCGCCGGCGCGGTCGATGCCGGCCGAGGTGAGCTGGTAGCCGAGGGTGTGCCGGGCGATGATCGGGCCGCGTTCGGTGGCCAGGAAGTGCTCGGTGGAGTTGTCCAGGATGAGCTGGACTACCGAGGCGGGCTTGCCTGTCCTGGCAGACAGTTCCTCGGCCTGGGGTGAGGGGGTGATGGTGGCCAGGTCGACGTAGCGCTGCTCCGCGATGGACACGACCTTGCTGGCTGCCACCACGATGTCCCCGTCGCGAAGAACGGTGCTGGTGCTTGAGAGGACGTCGGCAATGGCGGCGGCGAGATCGTTGCCGGGGTGGAGCGTGGGGAAGGGCTCCAGGGCGAAGGCGGAGAAGCCGGAGGTGGAGGGGGCGGTCATCACGAAGCTCCTGCTGCTGGGATGAGAACGGTGTGCAGGCGGGCGTGGGCGGCGGTGAGGTTCTGGGCCCGCTGCCGTGGGGTGGCGTGCTGCAGGCTGGCAAGCCAGTCGCGGACACGGTGCAGATAGTGCGGCCACAGCTGGTGGGCCGCATCAACGGCCGGCGTACCGGAGTTGACGGCACGCCAGGCGTCTGCGACGGGCAGTGGCCAGGGCCCGTCATCGTATCCGTCCGGGAGTGGGGCGAGGCTCTCCAGTGTGGTCAGCATGGCCCGGAGGCTGTCGGGCGCGAGCGCACGGTCGGCGGCCCGGTAGATGGCCGGTTCGCTGACGGGTGGTATGGGCGGCGGGCTCCAGGCGGCAGTCAGGTGCAGCAGGACCGGGACGGCCTGATGGAAGATGGCCGGGAGATGTGGGAAGGACCCGGCATGCTGTTTGGGCTCGCTGATCTGTTCGGAGGTGACGGGGCCGATCGCGGCGGCTGTCAGCAGCAGGAAGGCGTCGATGCCGTACCCGTTCGTGCATGACGCCAGTGCGCCGGGCAGCGCTGCGGCGGCTCGCACGGCGGCGGCCAGGGCTTCGCGGGATACGGCGAGGTCTCCGGCCAGGGGCTGCGGCACGTCGTGTCCGGTGACCGCGGCGATGAGCGGACGGGCGAGGTGGTTGGTGAGGTTGGCCTCGTCCCAGTGGCGCGGGTAGTCGGCGATTGCCAGGGCAGCCCCGTCGCGTACCCGGTCCAGCAGTGCGCGGTAGACGGCCGGGTCAGGGTTGCGGGTGTCGGTGTCGGCTATCAGCACAACCTCGGCGGTGGCGATCTCCGGGCGCCGGGCCGAAGCAAGGATCTGGGCGCCCTTGCCCCGTTCCAGCCCGGTCAATCCGACCTTCCCGGCCCGGGTGGGGGTGGCGGCGAAGTGTGCGGCGGTGCCGGGGTCGTCGGAGGAGTCGGCGTGCACGATGACCGACCGCGCATCGTCAAGCGCGGTGTCCACTGCGGCGGTGACGGCAGCGATGGTGGCGGCTTCGTTCCGGCTGGGCAGGATCGCGGCGGCAGGTTTCGGCGTCACACGTACTCCTTGCTGATGAGGTCGGCGGCGGACTGCGGATCGGGCGCGTACAGATAGGTGTAGGGGTGCTGTTCGAGCCGGGCGATCAGGTGGGTCCGCCAACGGGCAAGCGGGAGGTCGTCCAGCGGCCACACCGTTCCGTACGGCGCCCCGGTGGGACCGGTCAGCGGGGTGGGCAGTCCGCTGATGTACCGGGCGAGGGCCTCGTGGAGACGGAGCTGCTCGTTCACGGAGAACGGTGTGACCGGCACCAGTACGGGGCGTGGAACGGCGGGATGGACGGTGAGGCGGACGACCGCGGCCAGGGGAACGGGGGCGCGGAGGAACGGGGTGAGGTCGACGACGGGCTTCGGGGCCTGCCACAACTCCGGGTCCTGCGGGCGGACGGCGGCCGTGCCCTTGCCCGGCATGATCAGCAGCTGGTTCTCGTCCTCGGCCAGGACGGCCAGGTCGTCACCGGCGTAGGCCCATCCGCGTGCGCCGAGGGCCAGGGTCACGCTGGTCTTGCCCGCGCCCTTGTTGCCCAGCAGCAGAACACCGCATCCGCTCGGCGTGACGGCGGCGTTGGCGTGGAGGGTGAGCATCCGCTGCTGCTGGCGGGCCCGCTCCAGCACGGGTGTACGTCGTGTAGGCCAGCGTCGCGGATCGGGCCGCGGCAGGGGGAAGGCTCAAACAGACCCTCTGCCCGTCCACCGTGACCGTCGGCTCTGCGTCGGCGTAGGTAACCGTCACGGCCGTGCGGTCCCGGCTGTCGGGGCCCGGGACAAGGAGGCGCCAGCCCCCGGGAAGCTGATTGGCCGCCGTGATGGCCGGGCCCGTGTCCAGCCCCGCAGGGAGCTCCAGAGCAGCAGTGACGTGGCCGGTCGCCACGGCGGCCTGGTTCACGGCATCGTGGTCGGGTCGAGTTCTGCCAGAAGCTCGGCAGCCGGCACAACGGTGGGCAGGTAGCGCTGGTTGTCCACGAGGTCGGACACCCAGTCGGTGCGGCGCAGCGCGTCCCGTACGAGCCGTGTGTTCGCCGGGTCGGGGTGTGTGGTGGTGATGTCGAGGGAAGCGGGCTCGGGGTAGGCGCTCCCGTTGCGCCACATCACTGCGATGCGGCAAGGCCCGGCCTGTTCGGCGAGCGTTCGGCTCGCCTCGTCGACGAGCCACCCGCCGACCTTGCCCACGTGGTAGGTGGGATTCTTCCCGAACAGGGCTTCGTTTCCGGCCTGCTGGCCGGGGGTGATCAGCCCGGAGCGGGCGTTGCCCCGGCCGACCAGCCCGTCTTCGCCGTAATCGATCGCCGATCCGGAGACGGTGAAGTACTGGCCCGACAGAGGGCCTGTACGGCTGTTGCGGGTGTTGCACACGACCGTGACCGGTCCGGGCAGGCGCCCCAGGAGCTGGTTGGTGAGTTCCTGGGCGGTGTGGCTGACGGCGTCCTCGAACTCCGCGCTGCTGGACAGGTGTCCGGCCAGGGCCGGGACGCACACGGTGACGTTCAGCGCGTGCCCGTCACGGATGACCAGGGCCTTGATGTCGCTGCCCGCCCACGGCTGCTGGCGGAACCACGATTCGGTCAGCAGCGCGACGGTCTCGGCGGTGGTCTGCGGTGCGGTGCCGACGAGGAACGCTGTGTCGTTCGAGAATGCGGTGAGGTGCTCCGGAAGGTCCTCAAGGCTCTGGGGGGCGAACCAGCGCTCGAACTTGGAGGAGTCGGTCGTCTCGTGCTGGGCCCGCCAGGTGACGTGCTCGAACCCCGGCAGCGCGGTGCGCAGTTGCTCGTCGGCAGCGGCTTCGAGGATCTCGCGCACGGGGATCGCACGGCCGGCGAAGGAGGTGGATATCCGGCCGCCGAAGATCACTCGGACGGGGCGGTCGTAGACGCCGTCGGTGTCCCCGAAGCGGGCGCGCCCCCCGAGGACGGCGACCTTGTCGAGGTTGTGGTGCAGGACGGCGCCGAACTCGCGCAGGCAGTACTCGCTGTAGCGGATCGAGGCCAGCTCGGCGATGGAGTCGGCGAGGGTGTCCGGGTGCCCGACGCCTTTGCGCTCGACGACCTCGACACCGAGGTCATGCGGCAGTACCGGCCTCGGAAGCGTTGCGTGCGGTGCGGTAGGCATGATCGATGACCTCCAGGGTGCGGCGGAGCTGGGCGAGCGGGAACAGGGAGGGGTGGCGCGGTCCGGTGTCACCGGTGGGCAGGGCCCGGTACATGGCCTGGCGCAACGCCAGGTCGTCGGGCGCGGACAGTGGATCGCCGAGGCCGGCTTCGAGGTTCCGGCCGCGCACATGCACCTGTTGTCCGTCGTCCAGGTTCAGCACGACCTCGTGGCGGCGCGGCTGGTCGACGCTGTCGACCCGGGCGTCCACCGTCAGGCACGCGCCGTTGTCGAACGCCACGGCTGCGGTGATGCGGTCCTCGGATTCGGCCCACCGCCGTTCGCGGTGGATTTCGGCTGTGCAGGATGCGACGGACGAGGGCGGCAGAAGCCGCAGGGCAAGGGCCAGGCCGTGAATGGCCTGCTGGTGCAGGACGCCGCCGGCGGTGGCGTACCGGGTACGCCAGGTCCGGTAGTAGGCGCGGTCCCGGCGGCACACCAGCGTCACTTCGGCCTGTCGTACCGCCGGGGCCTGGTCGAGCAGCCCGGCGAGTCCGGGGGCGAAGTGCGGTTGGAAGGCGACGAAGATCCGCTCGTCTTCCGGCGCTGTTGTCAGATCACTGGGATCGAGCGTGGCCGGTTTCTCCACCAGGACGGCCGCGCCGCCCCGCGCTGAGGCGCGGGCGGCCACCAGGGCGGTGCCGGGCGGCGTCGCCACTACCACCACATCCGGTGAGAGGCTGTCCAGTGCGCCCTCCCACCGGGCGAACGACGGCACCCCGGCGGGCGGGGAAACGGCCGGCGAGGGGTCGGCGACGCCGACCAGGTCCATTCCGTCGGTTCGGTTCAGTGCCTCGGCGTGCTTGGCTCCGACCTCCCCCGAGCCGATGAGCAGCACCCGCCTCATGCCAGGCCGCCCGGGACGGCACCGCGCAGGAACGCCGCGCCGCACGTCAGAGCGTCGCCCGGATTCTCCCGCACGTGTGTCTCCAGTGCGTAGGGCAGCACCGGCCGTGCCCGGTGCAGGATGGGAAGCAGGTCCGTGTACGGCACGTCGCCGGCTCCCGCCGCCACGAAGTGCTTCATGCCGTCATCGCGCGGCACGTAGTCCTTGATGTGGACGTACTCGACGTACGGGGCGAGGGCATCGACGGCGTCCGCCGTGCCGTGGCCGACCTCGAACAGGTTCCCCAGGTCGAGCCACAGGCCCAGGCCGGGGTGCTCACGCAGAACTGCCAAGAGGAGCTCGGGCTCGGCAACCGTGCACACCGGCTCGTTCTCCAGCAGCAGCCGGACCCCGGCCTGTTCCGCGGCCTTGAGGGCGTACGTCAGCAGGGAATCTCCCTGGAAGGTCTCCGTCTGCTCACCCACGGAAAGGTGGGAGAAGACACGAACGCGGTCGGTGCCCAGAATGCCGGCAACGGCGAGCGCGCGGTCCACCCAGCGTTCCCGCTCCTCGGCCGGTACCCGAGTGGGGAAGCCGAAGCTGTCGACCTTGCCGGGAACGGCCTCGGGGCGGCACCACTTCCACAGCGGGGACGCCAGCGCCGCCACCCGCAGGCCCCGTTCGTCAGCCAGCCGCCGGACCTGACGAAGGCGCTCGTCGTCCAGGACGAGGGCGTTCGAGCCGTAGGCCGTACGGATCTCCAGGTGGCCCACGCCCAGCGCGAGAGCCGCATCCATTCCGACAGCCGGGTCCTGCCCCAGCTCGTCGGGGTTGAGCACGATGATTCCCTGCACAGGATTCTCCTTGTCAATGCAAGTCAGGTGGACCACCTCGTCGATCAGGCGTCCGAGTGCCGCAGCCCCGCGTCCTCGCGTCATGTCGGGAGCGACTCAGGTTGAAGACCGCGAGCACGCCGGAAATACCCGCGACGTTCACGGTCTGAAGCCACCAGCAGCCCATGCCGGACTGCCTGGTCTCCGTAATTGCGGGCGTCATGCGCCCAGCGGCCCGGTCTTCATGGCGGCGGTTATTCGGTGGGGCGGAATGTCGAGTTGTTTGGTCGTGCCGGTGTTGTCCGCACCGCTCAGCGCGGCCACCGCCACGCGTCGCCCATACGGGTCTCCGATAGGTTCTCCGCCTGCCCGGTGCCAGCAGGCCCGGGAAGCAAGTAGACCCAACACCCGCCGTGGGCACCAGTGTTCGAGGGTCATGCGGCGGTCATGCGGATACCCCGTTCCTGCCCCGGCCCAGCCGCTCAGGTGCTGAGATGGACACGTGGACTCGCGACCCCAGCACCCGCTCGCCATCGCCCGGTCCCTCCGCGGCCTGACCCAGAGCGGCCTCGCCGAGGAGGTCAATCTGGCGGCGCGGCGCCGTGACCGGAGAGCGGGTACAACCAAGTAGAAGCGCTCGCCCTTCGCGCCGCTTCCTGCGGACAGCCGCTGCCAGGCTTCGGGCGGGGCCTGGCCGATGAGGTGGTCGATGCGCGGGCCGTGGACCTGCTGGGACTTGGGGACGGCCACGACGTAGGAGAGCTGGTGGTCTTCGAGGAAGCGGCGGAAGTGGGAGTCCTGGCCGTAGGCGGAGTCCGCGGTGACCCAGCCGATGGGCAGGGGCGAGGCGAGGGCCCGCAGGATGATGGTCCGCGCCAGTTCGCCCTTGGTGGCGAAGACGCGGTCGTCGGGGACGCGGGCGGCCCGACAGCGTTCGCGGTCCTCGGTCCAGGACTTGGGCAGGTAGAGCTCGCGGTCGACCAGGGTGTGGCCGCGGGTGGTGGCGTAGGCGGCGAAGACCCCGATCTGGCAATTCTCGGTGCGGCCTGCGGTGCCGGAGTACTGGCGCTGGACACCGGCGGAAGTGGTGCCCTTCTTCACGAAGCCTGTGTCGTCGATGATCAGCACGCCGTTGTTCGCGCCGAGGTGCTCGGCGACGTAGGCGTGCAGGTCGTCGCGGACCTCGTCGGCCTCCCAGCGGCTTCGGGAGAGCAGGTGCTGCAGTCCGTCGGGGGTGGCGTGGCCGGCGTATTCGGCGAGCTGCCAGCCGTTCTTGCGGCCCACCGGGCCAAGAAGCCCACGGACGTAGTCTCGCATCCGTCGCCGGGATTCCACTCGGGCAAAACGTCCTCCGATCCGCAAGAGCAGCTCAGCAAGTCCCTCTTCCCACAGGCCCGTTGGTACATCGCTCATGCGAGCGGGCTGCCCGGAACGTTGCCACTACAAGCAGCGCGGCCACACGTTCGTGGGGCGACCCCGCAAAGACCGCCCCACCCCCATTCCAGCCCGCTACACTCCCCACACCCAAGCCGCTGACCAGGGCATACACCGAAGTCCGGCTGGCGTGCTAGTGCTACCGTCCGCCTGTCGACGGTCATGGACTTCCCCACCTCAAGCGGGTTGAACGTCACGTAATTCCCAACCCTTGCGGTCACAACTCCCCATGGGGACATTGGGCTCATGTCGACACATTCGGAGGATCTCATCGCCGCACAGCGCCACGGCCGGTGGCGAACCAAGGTGCTTGTCTTGCCCGTGAGCCCCGAACGGCTCCCTGGTGATCGAGAATGAGGTGTCATGCGAGGACATCCCAACCTGGTCTTGGTACACAGCCCACTCGCAGGCGCTTCGACATGGCAATCAGTCGCGCGGCTGCTACGCGCGCGCGGACACATGACGGTCGTGCCCTCCCTGACAAGGGTGTTAGCGGATGCTGGACCGTACTACGCGAGGCTCGCCGTCACCGCCGCCGATGACATCGCTCGGCGAGCCGACGGGCGGATCGTTCTCGTCGGTCACAGCGGCGCCGGCGCTCTACTGCCCGCGGTCGCTCATGCGACGGCGGCCACGGTCGTCGGCATGGTCTTCGTCGACGCATTGCTGCCGCATCCGGGCCGCGCCTGGTTCGACACAGTGCCTACCGAAATGCGGGATCAGCTGCGGGGGCTTGCCAGACAGGGAATGTTGCCGCCCTGGAACGAATGGTTCCCGCCAGGCACCATCGAGGAACTCCTGCCCGACCCCACTCTCCGGGGGCGCTTTTGCGAAGAACTCCCCCGCGTCCCCCTGTCCTACTTCGACGAGCCTGCCCCTGAATGCCCAGCCCCTCCTCCCGCTCAAAGCGCCTACCTGCAACTGAGCGATGCGTACTCAGCTGAAGCCAGCCAGGCCGAGCGCGAAGGATGGCGCGTCAGGCGCCGCAGGGCCCATCATCTGGCCATACTCGCTGAACCGGAAGAGGTCAGCGCCTCGCTGGAAGAACTGGTTCAGGGCTTCGCGGCCTGATCACGCCTCATAGCCAGACCGTTCAGTAGCTGTTGTCGTTCCGATCTTGAGGTGTGTGTCTTGAACAGGAGTCTCGATTGGGTGGTTGCCGCCAGCTGCGGGCATGAAGGCAGGGCCTTTTGGTAGCTCGGGGTTGCAAAGCCAGCCGAGATCCAGGAGACCCTGTTGCCGCAGTTGTATGTGCTCGCGCCGGTGGAGTTCAACTCGGCTGCTCTGTCGTGTGATTGTGTCGCTCACCGATTCGGGAATGAGGCCGATCGCCCGGAGCGTGTTCGGCGGTATCCCTGGGACATGACGGACGCGGAGTGGGCCGTGGTCCGGTCGCTACTGCCGGTGCCGGGCCGGCTGCGCGGCCGGGGTGGGCAGCCGGAGGCGAATTGCCACCGGGCGATACTGGACGTGGTGCGCTACCTGGTCGACAACGGCATCAAGTGGCGGGCCATGCCTGCTGACTTCCCGCCATGGGACCGGGTATACGCGTTCTTCCGCCGCTGGCGCGACCACGCCCTGGTCAAGGAGTTCCACGACCGGTTGCGATCGAGGATTCGGGAGAGCGAGGGGCGGGATACGGAGCCGACGGCCGGCGTGATCGACTCGCAGTCGGTCACGGCGGACGCCGTTGTCGGGACGGACAGCCGCGGCTTCGACGGCGGGAAGCTGATCAACGGACGCAAGCGGCACGTCGTGGTCGACACCCCCGGTCTGCTGCTGGGGGTGATGGTCACCGCCGCGGATGTCGGCGACCGCGCCGCCGCCCAGGTCCTGCTTGAGCAGGTGACCGATGCGCACCACCGCCTCGCCCTGCTCTGGGCCGACGGCGGCTACACCGGCAGCCTCGTCGAGCACTGCCTGGCCACGCTCGCACTGGTCCTCGCGATCGTCAAGCGCAGCGACGGCATGCGAGGTTTCGTGGTGCTGCCCAAGCGGTGGATTGTCGAGCGCCTTTTCGCCCATCTGATGCGCACCCGCCGTCTGGTGCGAGACTTCGAGCGCCGCACCGCCAGCGCCGAGGCGATGGTCTACTGGTCGATGACCCTGCTCATGACGCGCCGCCTTGCCCGGCCGGGCCCTGGGCGAGGGTGAACTGGCCCGGCTGCCGCTCGGCCAGCCAGCCCCGCGCGACCAGGCGTTTCGCCTTCGACCGCAGCGCCTCCACCTTGGCCGGCACCGCGTCCAGGCCGAACTTCACGGCCAATTCCTGGCAGGTCAGCGGCCCTTGATGGAGCCGGTGCCGGTCCGCGAGGGCCTCGATGATGCGCTGATAGTCCACCGACATCACCGACCGGGACGGCCCCTCACGCCACACCGGCACCTGCGACTTCGGCTTCGCCGCCTGCCCGGGCGCCGAACACACGTCCACGTCCCGTGGGCTGGGAGCACCCTTCTCACCAGCGATGTTGCCGCCGTCCGAACCCAGGACCGTGCCCACTCTCCTGCGGGCGATCGCCCACTCCTGCCACTCCTCCTCGGCGGCGGCCAGCTCGGCCTGGACACGATCGGCTTCCTCACGCAACCCGTCGACTCGACGGCGAGCAGCGGGCTCGTGCTGTTCCAACAGTCCGACAACCGACGGCATCCGCAACCTCCTGGGGAGCGACGACATGACACGCCACCACTCCCACCGAAACACCGACCCTATGCCTGACCAGCGAAAACGCCGCCCTCAGGTTCGGAACGACAACAGCCACTCAGGATCAACGGTGAGCTGAAGTACCTGTGGCGGGCCGTCGACGCCGATGGCAACGTGCTCGACATTTTGTCCCAGAATCGGCAGGACGCCGCTGCGGCCAGGCGGTTCTTCCGCAAACTGCTCAAGAAGACCTGCTCGGTGCCAAGGGTGGTCGTCACCGACAAGCTGTGCTCCTGCGGCGCGGCCCACCGCAAGGTCATGCCCTCCGTAGAACACCGCACCCACAAGAGTCTGAACAACCAGGCCGAGAACAGTCATCAGCCGACGAGGCAGCGCGAACACGCGATGAAGGGCTTCCGCAGTACCGGCGAGGCCCAGCGGTTCCTGTCCGCGTTCAGCGGCATCTCACCGCACTTCCGACCACGCCGCCACCTGATGACCGCCACCGAATACCCCACCGAGATGACCACCCGCTTCGCCATCTGGGACGAGATCACCGGCGCCACCGACCAGCCCACCGCAGCGTGACCCAGGCCCCCACCCGGCCCCGACACACCCTGACGTGCCCTCAACCGATCAACACCCTACCAACGTGACAACGCCCCTGATGGAGTCGACGATCGGCCTGTTCAAAACCTAGCTGATCAAGCGCCGCCGCCCCTGGAGGACGCTCTCCGAGGTCGAGCTGGCCACCGCCGAGTGGGTCGACTGGTACTGCCACCGCCACCCGCATGGTGAGATAGACACATCCCACCCGTCGAATACGAGACCAACTACTACAGCAAGATCACGAAACCCCAGGTCACAGTCAGTTCTAGAGTCTAGACCAAACCCGGAACGGTTCAGTTTGCGGAAATGGCAAACTTTTTTGTTGGCCTGTTGATCGGTGGTACACGCTCGGGGTGGAGGTGATCGCCGTGAGCGGTACGACGGACAGTGTGAAGAACAATTCGGGGTGCGCCGTTTCTGATGATGGCGTGTATGACGTGGTGGTGGTGGGTGGGGGTGCGGCGGGGTTGAGTGCGGCTCTGGTTCTGGCCAGGGCGCGTCGTCGGGTTGCGGTGGTGGATGCGGGCGGGCCGCGCAGCGCTCCCGCCGCGCATATGCACGGATTCCTGTCCCGGGACGGGATGTCCCCGGCCGACCTGCTGGCGGTGGGCCGGGCCGAGGTCGCCGGTTACGGGGTGGATCTGTTCGAGGGCCGTGTGGATCAGATCGATCCCGGCTTCCTCGTCCGTCTGGAGGGTGGTGCAGTGCTCGGTGCCCGCCGGGTGGTGGTGGCCACCGGGCTGCGGGACGAGCTTCCCGCGATCCCCGGCGTTCGGGAACGGTGGGGCAGGGACCTGCTGTTCTGCCCCTACTGCCACGCGTACGAGGTACGTGACCAGCCCATAGGGGTGCTGGGTACGCACCCGGGCGCGGTGCGGCACGCGCTGCTGTTGCGGCAGTGGTCGCACGACGTCGTCTTCTTCCCACACACCCTGGACCTCGGTGCGGAGGAGCGGGAGTTGTTGGCCGCGCGCGGGGTCGTCGTCGTCGGGGGGACTGTCAAGCGTCTGGTGACCGAAGGCGACCGGTTGCGCGGTGTCGAGCTGGTCGAGGGGCATGTCGTGCCGCGCTCCGCGGTGTTCGTCTTCCCCCGGGTGGTTCCTCATGACGCCCTTCTCACGGCTCTGGGGTGCGAGCGGGACGACAGCGGCTGGGTGACCACCGATGATGCGGGCCGGACCAGCGTGTTCGGGGTGTGGGCGGTCGGCAATGTGTCCGATGCGAAGGCGCTCGTGATCACCGCTGCGGGGCAGGGGGCGGCGGCCGCGTTCGCCCTCAATCATGACCTGGTCGCGGAGGACGTCGAGCGTGCGATGAAGGACGCCGGCTCTTCGTCCCGGGAGCCGCGGCACGTGCCGCGGCCGGCCCCACGAGGCGCCGCGTCCGACTGATCACCGGTCATTGAGCCGGTCGGCTCCCGGCGGATGCGGTTCCCGGCCGGCCGGGAACCGTGCACATGCATCACGAACACACCAACAAGGGAGAGTTTCACCATGGCGGTAGAGCCCGCAGGTTCCGGGGACAGCGTCACCGAGCAGACTTTTCCCGCCCGCGTGCTGCAGGCGCAGCGCCCCGTCCTGGTCCAGTTTTGGGCCGAGTGGTGCGGGCCGTGCAGCAGGGTCACTCCCATCGTCGAGCAGGTCGCCGCCGAGTATGCGGGTGTCCTGGACGTCGTCAAGGTCAATGCCGATGAGGAGCCCGGACTGGCGGACCGGCACGGGATCTCCTCGATCCCCGCTTTCGTCGTCTACGCCGACGGCGCTCCTGCCAAGGCGTGGACGGGCGCCGCCCCGAAGCCTCTGCTGGAACGGAGTCTCGGCCCCTTCCTTCGCTGAGCCCCCGGCGTGCACCTCCTGTTCGGCGCAGCGGCGCCCGGGCCAAGCAAAAGGTGCACACCCCGCCCTGCTGAAACTGGAGGATCTCTCTGTGAGTGGGACCGCACATCATCACCCCGAACTCAGTGCACTGCGCGACCGGGTGACCGCTCCGTCAACTGTCGAGCTGCCCACGGCCGGCGACGGGCTCATCTGGAGACCTGCCACCCCCGGTGACATCGACCTGATCCTCGACCTGGCGCATGCCGCCGGAAAGATCGACCATCCGCGCTCGCTGGTGACAAGGGACGCGCTGGAGGAGGAATTCAGCAGCGAAGTCTTCGACCCCGAGCGCGACGCGTTGATCGCCGTCGACGCCGCCGGTCGGGCCGTCGCCTTCGGCTCGGCCGCGGCCCCGGCGACCCAGGAGACGATCGTCTGGGTCGAACTCGACGGAACGGTGGCTCCGGACCGCCGTGGTGACGGCATCGGCACAGCGCTGCTGGCATGGCAGGAGGCCCGGGGGGCTTCAGCATCTCGCGGCGAGCGACGCGCCCCTGCCCGAATGGCTCACCGCTGGCGCACAGGACCACGCCACTCCCACGATCCGGCTCCTGGAGGAGCACGGCTACGAGCGTGCCCGGTGGTGCCTGGAGCTGGAGCTCGATCTCAGGGCGCCGGTGGCCGAGCCGCCGCCCGCCCAGGGAGTACGGCTCGTGCCCTACGGCGAGGAGTGGACGGAGCGGGCCAAATCCGCGATGAACGACTCCTTCCGCGACCATTGGGCCAGCCAGCCGGTGACCTCCGCCAAATGGGTCTCCGGTCACCGGCTGGAAGCGTTCCGCCCGGACCTGTCCCTGCTCGCCGTCACCCCCGGCACACACGAAGGCGAAAGGCGTCGTCGGGTTCGTCTTCGTTGATGCGGAGCCGGACGATTGGCCGCTGCGCGGCGGCCCGTTCGGTTACATCACGGCCTTCGGTGTACGGCGGGACGCGCGGGGACAAGGACTGGCCCGCACCCTGCTGGCCCACGTGCTGCGGGCGCTGCGGGAAGCCGGTCTTGAGCACGCGGTACTCGACGCCGACGCCGATAGCCCCACCGGTGCCCTCGGCCTCTACCAGAGCCTCGGCTTCACCGTCACCGACCGCTCGATCAGTCTCGTCAAACGCTTCTGACCTACCCCGCACCCATCCCATCAGGCCTGCATCCAGCGGCTGTTGACGAGCCGCAGTAGGCAACTCCTCACCGAGGCAACCCCCGATCAACGTGCGGTACATCGCCCGCCACCCGACCACGACGAGCAGGTAGCACCCGATATGTTCCCCTCCGTCATCACCGACTTCTGGCTGGTTCCTTCTCCCACGAGTCGACTCGTCCACGACGACAGCGCCTTCAGTGTCACCGTCGACACCGCGCTCGACGAGGACGAACGGCTCACCATCCTCACGACGACGGAGGGAAGGACACGCGTCCTGCTCACGCCTGCGGTCGCCGAGGCCGTGTGCCTGGAAGAGGGGCAGCCGGTCGACGAAACCGGCTTCCGGCAGCGGATGGAGAAGTCCGGAATCTCACTGCACGGCGCCGACAACCTGTTCTACTTCACCCATGAGGCCCGGGAGAATCTGCTCGGCGAACCGGACGCCCCCTCGATCCGTCCACTCACTGATGCCGACGCGGACGTGTTCGGACAGTTCGAGGAAGCGGCGTCCGAGCAGGATCTCGACGACGCGTCCGTCGAGCTGGACCACTGGGCGGTCTACGGGGCGTTCGAGGACGGCCAGTTGGTGTGCGTGGCGAGTATGTACCCGTGGAACGACGCGCCGCTGGCCGATCTCGGAGTGCTGACGCTCCCGTCGTACCGGGGCAGGGGACACGCCCGGCGCCTCGTACGCGCGATCTCCCGGCACGCCCTGGCACGGGGCCACGAGCCCCAGTACCGCTGTCAGCTCGACAACCACGCCTCGGTGGCGGCAGCCGGATCGGCGGGCCTGACCCTGTTCGGAACCTGGGACGTCGTCTCACCGGATTCCGCCGCGTAGCACCGCCCGCCGCTCCCGGGCACGGAGCGACGTCCGCGTACACGAGGTCGGAGCGAACCCCGGGAACCTACGAACCGTCAGAGCGAAAGCCTGGCAACGGCACATCTGCGAAATGGGTGTGGCCCGGACGACGGGCCACACCCGGGCGAGCCTGCGCGGGAGCGGGCCCGGGCCGGACGAAAGAACCGGGTGTCAAGGGAACCGGGCGGGTACAGGGACGACGCGGGTACCGGCCCGGCCCGCAGGCCCCCACTCCTCGGACGTGGGTTCGCCCGGATGCCGACCGAACGCCGGGAAAAAGCCGTGGACTTCCACAGCCCGCCCCGGGGATCTGCAGCCCCAACTCTGATCGCGCAGGGCCACCGAGACCGTTGCTGGGCGGCTTCACCGTTGCCGAGACACTCTCCCGCATCGGGCCGGTGCTGCGCGGCATCCCTGCGCGCACCGGCCCCACACCCGTACTTCCACTCCAGCTATGAGGTATATCTGTGCAGCCCCCGACCAACATACGCGGACGGATATCGGCCCTGGCCGCTCTCCTGCTGCTGCTCCTCACCGCTTTCGCGGCCACGCAGCCATTGCGCCCCTCCGAACCCCGGCCGGTCTCCGCCCCCTCCGGCGAGTTCTCGGCGGCCCGTGCCGTTGCCCTGCTCGACGGAATCGCGAAGGTCCCGCACCCGGCGGGTTCGGCGGCGCGGCTGGTCCTGGCAGGCACCAGCCCGCAGAGCACTCGAGCGTGACGAGGACGCGGTGGAGCTGTGGAAGAAGGAGGTGTGGCCGCGGGTAAAAGCCTCGCGGCGGCATGTGGCGCCTGGATCGTCTTCGAGGACGAAGCCGGCTTCTCGATGACGCCGCCCCGGGCCCGCACCTGGGGCCGACGCGGGCACACCCCCGTCATCCGCGTCCGTGGCAGGTCCCGCCGCCGGGCCTCGGTCGCCGCGCTGTGCTGCTACAAACCCGGCGAGAAAAGCCGTCTCATCCACCGGCCCCGCACCCACCTCCTCCTCAAAGGCGCACGCAAGAGCTTCTCCTGGAAGGACTACCGCGACCTGTTGGTGCGGGCGCATATCCAGCTCGGCGACCCAATCGTGGTGGTCTGGGAGAATCTCAACACCCGCCTGGCCGCCGGGCTGAAGCAGTATGAGGCCGAGCACGACTGGCTCACCACCTTCCGCCGCCCGCCCTATGCGCCTGACCTGAACCCCGTCGAGGCCATCTGGTCACTCGTGCGCAGAGCGATGGCCAACACCGCCTTTGACGCACCTGACGACCTCGACCGTGTCCTCCGCCGCGAGTTACGCAGGATCCAGCTCCGGCCCTACCTGATCAACGGCTGCCTCACCGCCACCGGTCTGACCCTCGTACCACCGACTCCACCCTGAAAACCTCAGTAGCTGCGGCCCGATGCCAACACCTGTGCTGACTGGGCCATTTGTCACACGTTCGGCCGGGTCGAGGGCAAGCACCAAATGGTGCCCGGCTGGCCGTACTCGGTGGTGGCCGCACTGAAGAGAGCGGCAACACCTCCTGGACGGTGCTGGACGCAGTCCGTCTGGAGCCCGGAGCCGACGTTGCCACGGCGCAGATCCGCGAAGTCGTCGAGCGGCTGGTGGCCGTCGGCCGGTGACAGGAAGGTGACCCGGAGGTTCTGGTCGTGCTCGACGCCGGGTACGACGCGCCCCGCATCGCCCACCTGCTGCTGGCCGGACTGCCTGTCGAGATCTTGACCGCCGCCGACCTCTGTCAGGCCGCTCGACGCCCGGGACGGCCGACCCTCACCACGAGGTCCAGCATGTGTTGTCATGGCTGAGTAAAACTCAGCCATGACAACATGGTCGGACGCCACTTGGCCGTGTCGCTGGTGAATCTCGGGTCGAGTGGTTCATGGGGGTCTGAGGCACCGGCACCGCTGGAGCATGCGATCCGGCATCGCGTGTGACTGGCTCGGCCGGTGAGAAAGTCAGGGCGTGGTCGCGGCGTTTGAGTCGCATTTTGCGGATATCTCGCAGGACGAACCATGCGAGATGATCAACACTCTGCTCCGGACGGCACTGGAAACGTGCACGACGGCTTGCCGCCACATTTGCCTTTCGCATCGGAAGGTCGAGATCCCAAAGCCGCGTGAAAGCCGTGATCGCAGGTACTCTGGCCATCTCCGCCATGGAGATCAGCCGCGTTCGCGCCGGCTCGCCCGGAGACGGTGCCGGATGCGATGTGGACTGCGGGCCGTGCGTCGCGAACGGTGGAGAGCGGTGGCTCCCAACGGAGCCCGTCGTGCTTCAGGGGCGGGGCAGGGGGTTTCGGAGCCCCGCCAGCCTGGAACAGGATGTGCGCGCGCCGTTACACTCCGCAGGCGGGGTGGTGTGGGCTCCAGAGCCTCCGCCGCGACGTACTACCTTCCGGATGGCGGACGCGGGCACGAGCCCAGCTTGCTGCGCCATGCAGGAATGTGGCCAGCGTCAGAAAGCCGACCCGGCTGCAATCAATCGGCGGAACTAAGCTAGGTCATAGCGCCATGCTGATGCGGGCAGGGATACCTGAGAACGAACGAGTGGCCATGGACGGGTACGACGCTATACCGGCTGAGCCCCCGGTGGATCGGGGGCCGGTGTTGTTCGGCCTGAATACGGCCGTGGTGGATGAGCACGGCACTGTCACGGAGTGGAGCACCGGCGCCGAGCGGCTGCTCGGCTACTCGTCCTCCGAAGTCGTGGGGCATTCCGCAACAGGCCTGCTCCTTGGACCGTTGTCCGAAGCGGCCAGGCGTGAACTGACGACGCGCTCGCCCTGGAGCGGCGAGACCGAACTTCGACACCGGAACGCCAACAGTGTCACCGTGGAGCTACTGGCCGTTCCCACGACAGGGCACGACGGAGCCCCGCAGTGGTTCCTGGTGGCCGAATCGGGAACCGGGCGCCGCCCGCGCGCGGACGAAGAACTCACGGAGTTGGCGTTCAAGCAGGCGGCTTTCGTCATGGGCATCTACGACGGGGACGGCCGACTGCTCCGGATGAGCGATGCATGTGCCAGTGTGATCGGCGTCAGCGAGGACGAGGCGCGCGGACTGCGTCTCACGGAGTTCCTGCCGGGTCCCCCCTATACGGAGGTCGAAAAAATGATCTTCGTAGCGTTGAAGACCGGTGACCCGGCGAGCCTGCAGACATTTTGGCAGACGCCGGGCGAGTCCCGCCCTCACGCATGGGCTCTCTCCGTCTGCCCGCTCAAGGAGGTATCCGGCCGCGTACAAGGCGCATGGGTCTGCGCGCTCGACATCACCGTTGAGTACGAGGCACGGGAGAGGCTCGCCCTGTTGGACGAGGCCGGTGCTCGGATCGGGACCACACTGAATGTGGAACGTACCGCTCGGGAACTGGCCGAGGTGACCGTACCGCGGTTCGCCGATGTCGCCTGCATCGATCTTCTGGAATCCGTGCTTCGCAGTGAGGAGCCGGCCTCCGGCCTGACTCCTGGGGAAGTGGTGCTGCGACGGGTCGCGCGCGAGGCCACCCGCGAAGATGCCGCCCCGTCTGCCATGACGCCGGGAAAGGTGAAGGCCTACCCGAATCCCGCTCCCTCGGGCAGCTGCCTGGCCTCCGGTGTTCCTCTCCTGGTGAGGCCGGGGAACGCCGACTTCGATCACTGGGTCGCACAGCTCCAGTCTCCGGCAGAACAGCCCCGCGACCGCGACATCGACTCGGTGATGGCTGTGCCTCTGCGAGCCCGCGGGCACCCTCTCGGCGTGGCCGTCTTCGCACGCCGGGGACGCCCGGATCCTTTCACCAAGGACGATCTGGTCCTTGCTGGGGAACTCGTGGCCAGAGCGGCGGTCTGCGTGGACAACGCGCGCCGGTACACCCGCGAGCGCGCGACGGCGGTCGCCCTCCAACGGAGTCTGCTGCCACGCCGACTGCCCAGCCGGTCGGCGGTGGAAGCCGCCAGCCGCTACCTGCCCGCAGGCTCCCGGGTCGGCGTGGGCGGTGACTGGTTCGACGTCATTCCCCTGTCCGGCGCCCGAGTCGCCCTGGTCGTCGGGGACGTCGTTGGGCACGGTATCCATGCTTCTGCCACGATGGCGGGGTTGCGCACTGCGGTCCGTACGCTTGCCGACGTCGACCTTTCCCCCGACGAACTCCTCACCCAGCTCGACGACTTGGTCATCAGCTGGTCCACAGACCCGGAACTGGACGAGGGCGGCGACATCTCCAGCGAGATCGGTGCCACCTGCCTGTACGCGGTGTACGACCCGATCTCTCGCCGCTGCACCCTCGCCCGCGCCGGACATCCACAGCCGGCGATTGTCACACCGGATGGCTCCGTCAATTTCCTCGACCTGCCCGCCGGTCCTCCGCTGGGCCTGGGCGGTCTACCGTTCGAGACCACCGAGCTGGAACTTCCGGAAGGAAGTCTGCTCGTCCTGTTCACCGACGGCTTGATCGAATCCTACGACCGGGACATCGATCTCGGGCTTGACAGGCTGCGCCAGGCCCTGGTGGCGTCTGCCGGGCCGCTGGAGACCATCTGCGACAATGTGCTCGACAGCATGCTCCCTGAGCGCCACATCGACGACGTCGCACTGCTGATCGCCCGTACCCATACGCTCGATGCCGACCGGGTGGCCACCTGGGAGCTGCCCGCCGACCCCGCTGTCGTCGGCGAGGCCCGCAAGGAAGCAGCCGCCCGGCTGGCCGCATGGGGACTGGACGACGCTGTCTTCGTCATGGAGCTGGTCGTCAGTGAACTGGTCACCAACGCCATCCGGTACGCACACACGCCCATCGTGCTGCGGCTGATCCATGACCAGGCCCTCATCTGCGAGGTATCCGACGCCAGCACCACCGCTCCGCACCTCCGCCGGGCGCGCACCTTTGACGAGGGCGGTCGTGGCCTGTTCCTGGTCGCTCAGCTCTCCGAACGCTGGGGCACTCGTCACACCACAGCAGGCAAGACGATCTGGGCCGAGTGTGCAGTATCGGGCTCTTCTGGAAGCGTGTCCCTGTACTGAGACCGAAAGGCGAGCGCTGAGCGGTGGATGTGACAAGGACGTCACCGGTACAGTTCATGGCGCGATATACAGACGTTGCCTGGTCAGAGGCATGGTCCGGAGTGGATCACCGACACGCCCGACTTCACCGTCAAAATCGCCACCGACTTCTACCGCAACCCCGCCGCCGGCCTGCCCACGAACCACGGCCTGGTCTGCGTCGTCAGCGCCCGCACCGGCCAGATCCGCACGATCCTCGCCGACCAGGGCCTGCTCACCGCCTGGCGCACCGCCGCCGCCGGCGCTCTGGCAACCCACGCCATGGCCCGGCCCGCCGCTGGCCCCGTGGCCGTGTTCGGCACCGGAGAACAGGCCCGCCTCCAGGTCGAGTGGCTGGCCCGGCTCCGCCCGATCGACACGGTGCTCGTCCACGGCCGCAGCCAGGACAAGGCCTGGTCGCTGTGCGAGGAGCTCAACGCCCTCGGCCATCAAGCCCGGCCCGCGTTGGCCGACGAGGCGGCAGCAGCCGACATGGTCGTCACTACCACACCGGCCACGGCTCCGGTCCTGCAGGCCGGTGACGTCCGCGCGGGCGCGCACGTCACCGGCATCGGCACCGACATGCCCCACAAGAACGAACTGCCGCCAGCACTTTTCGCCCGTGCGGCACTGATCGCAACCGACGACCACCAACAGTGCCTGGACCACGCCGACTTCGGCCACGCCGTGCGCGCCGGATCCACGACCGACACCGGCGACACACCAGTCGGTCTTCTCCTCGACAGGCCCGTCGAGCGGCCGGAGGGTGCGATCAAGGTCGCGGACTTCACCGGACTCGGCGCACTCGACGCGGCACTCGCCTCCGCCGTCCTGCGCGAACTGGCCCCATAGTCGCCTGACCGGCGGCCAAACGCCGGCTGCCCTCCGCCGGATCAGCCCAAGAGGCTGGAAAGGTGACTGCGCAAGCACCACCACTTCGAAACGCCTGGTTCAACCCACTCGTACCCGTTCAAGACCAAGGCGGCCTTGAGCTGTGACCGAGGCCGCCTTCGGCAGCTTGTCCTTCCGGCTTCACATTCTGCAAAGCAGAATCTTGTGTCCCATTCCGCAGCACGGACGACATCCTGTGGCCATGACCACGCAGCGCACCCCACAGCCGATGGAGACCGTGCGGCGCAGCCCGTCCGGCCGGGTGCCGCCGGTGCTCTGCCGGCTCATCGCCGTCCACGACGGTTACAACCTCATTGTCCACGCCATCACTGTCCCGCCACGCCGCGCTGATCGGTGTGGTATTCGCCGCCGTGTCCGCCGTCCTGCTCCTCGTCACGTAAATCGTCGCTCGGCCCGCCTCCGGCGTGGTCATGGCCACGGCGCGCTGACCCACCGATCGAGAGGCACTCATGACCATCACCTCACCCGTCCGCATCCAGGCGGTCGATGCCCCTGGCCAGCCCGATGTCACCCCCGCGCTCAAGGACCTCTACCGCGGCTTCGAGCAGGAGCTGCTGGTCCCGCTGTGGACCGAGATCGGCGACCTCATGCCGGCCAGTCCGCGCTCACGCGCCGTACCCCATGTGTGGCGGTGGCAAAGCCTGCGCCAACTCGCGGCGGAGGCCGGCGACCTAGGGTCTGTTTCTTGGATCATGTTCGGAGCCAGATCGCGAGGGCCGCGAGGGTGACGGTGCCGAGGTAGATGTAGGCGCGTTTCTCGTAGCGG
>NZ_JBHWIY010000063.1:0-15562 GCF_042731715.1 Streptomyces sp. NPDC059832
TGTGTGCGTCCGTCCCTCTCCCCCCCCCCCCACCCCCGTTGTCGGCCCGACCCGGTTCTCAGCCCTTGCCCATCAGATCGGGCGGGAACGCGCCCGCCGACGCCGCAGTGAACAGGAACCCGCGCCCCAGCTCGGTCATCCGCTCCACACCCTCCGCGCCCAGGTGCTCGTACGGAGCCGCGTCCAGCCGGTCCGTGGCCTCCTCCAGCTCCGAGCGGAGCGCGACGCCCGCCTCCGTCAACTCGCCCTCGGCGTCCAGGAGTCCGCGCCCGAGCAGCCGCTCGCAGGCCTCGTCCCAGTCGTCGCGGTGCCAGCCGCGGGTGGCGAGCACCCAGCGCGAGGACATCCCCTTGCCGGACGCCGTGTGGCTGACCAGTGCCTCCAGCGGGTCGAGCCCGGCGGTCAGGAGCGCGGCGAGGTGGCCGTCGCCGCGGTGTTCGCGCAGCAGCGTGCCGGCGTGCCAGTACGCCAGATGCGGCTGCTCGGGCACCGGGAGATCGGCATGCGCGGCGTAGAGCGGCCGGGCGTGTCGGGTGCACCCCTCGGTCGCGCGCAGCGCCAGTTCGGCCGCCTCGGCCAGTTCCGGGGAGGCGATGATCTCCTCGCCCAGCAGCCGCCGCAGGGTGGTGTCGGCGGCGCGCAGCCGGGCGTCCAGGACCGCCTGCGGCGAGGCGACGGACCATACGGCGGGCAGGTGCCGGGCCACGAGGTCGTGGTTGAAGTTGTAGAACGCGGCGGTGACCGTGCCCGGACCGACGGCGCCCATCGCCGCCGAACGCGCGGCGAAGTAGACGGCGTTCGAGTCGTCGATGCCGAGCTCCCCGAGCTCCTTGCCGAGGTCGGGGGAGAAGTAGACCGTCGAGTGCAGCGGGTTGATGGCGTTGTGACAGCGGCGTCCGGCGCGAGGCGGCAGAGTACTCATGAGGGCACATTACCGACCGGTCGGTACGCCTGGTAACCCCGGGCGGCGTCGTACTTCACGGTGATCGTGGCATGGCAGAAAAGGTGGGTTCTTCGTCATTGCGGCCATACTCCGGCTCGACCAGGATGGCAGTCATGACGCAGCGATCCGTACTCGTCGTCCTCTACGACGGCGTCCAGAGCCTCGATGTCACCGGGCCGGTGGAGGTCTTCGCCGGGGCCTCCCGCTTCCCCGGGGCCGGGTACGTACTGCGCACCGCCTCGCTCGACGGCGCCCAGGTCCGTACGAGCAGCGGCCTCGCCCTCGTCCCGGACGGCGGCCTCGCCGACGCCGAACGGCCCCATACCCTCCTCGTCCCCGGCGGCGAGGGCACCCGCAACCCCGACCCGGCACTCGTCGACTGGCTGCGGGCGCACGCGCCGCACGCCGAACGGCTCGTCTCCGTCTGCACGGGCGCACTGCTGCTCGCCGAGGCCGGACTGCTGGACGGGCACCGGGTGACCACGCACTGGACCGTCTGCGAGCACCTCGCCCGCAGTCACCCGGCCGTCGAGGTCGACCCGGACCCGATCTTCGTACGCGACGGCAGGCTGGCCACCTCCGCCGGAGTCACCGCCGGTATCGACCTGGCCCTCGCACTCGTCGAGGAGGACCACGGCAGGGACATCGCGCTCGGCATCGCCCGGCACCTCGTGGTCTTTCTGCGCAGGCCCGGCAACCAGGCCCAGTTCAGCGCCCAGCTCACCGCCCAGACCGCCCGGCGCGAACCACTGCGCGAGGTCCAGCACTGGATCACCGAGAACCCCGGCGAGGACCTCTGCGTCGAGGCGCTCGCCGCGCGGGCCCGCCTCTCGCCCCGCCATTTCGCGCGCGCCTTCCAGTCCGAGACGGGCCTCACGCCGGGCCGCTACGTCGACCGCGTACGCCTCGAACAGGCCCGCAGGCTGTTGGAGGACACCACCGACGGTGTCACCGGCATCTCACGCGCCTGCGGCTACGGCACCCCGGAGGCCATGCGCCGCGCGTTCATCAAGGCCCTGGGCACCGCGCCCACCGAATACCGCCGACGCTTCCGTACCCATCCCGCCACCGACCGACCGACCGCCTGACCGCTCGACCGCGAAAGGGAACCCCATGCAGATCGCCATCGTCCTCTTCGACCGTTTCACCGCACTCGACGCGGTGGGCCCCCACGAGATGCTCGCCCGCACCCCCGGCGCCGAGACCGTGTTCGTGGCCGAGCGGACCGGCCCCGTGCGCAACGACACCGGCACCCTCGCGCTCGTCGCCGAAAAGACCCTCGCCGACGTGCCCGCCCCGGACGTGGTGATCGTGCCCGGCGGCCCCGGCCAGCGCGACCAGATGGAGAACGAGGCGCTGCTCGGCTGGCTGCGCACCGCCGATGCCACCAGCACCTGGACCACCTCCGTCTGCACCGGCTCGCTGCTGCTCGCCGCGGCCGGACTGCTGACCGGCCGGCGCGCCACCTCGCACTGGCTCCTGCTGGACGTGCTGAAGGAGCTCGGTGCCGAGCCGACCGGCGAGCGTGTCGTCATCGACGGCAAGTACGTCACCGCGGCGGGCGTCTCGTCCGGCATCGACATGGGTCTCACCCTGGCAGGCCGGATCTCGGGCGACGAGCACGCCCTGGCCGTACAGCTGCTGACCGAGTACGACCCGCAGCCGCCGTACGACGCGGGCTCGCCGGAGAAGGCCCCGGCGGCCATGGTCGAGAAGTTCCGCGCCCAGCGCCACTACCTCCTCCAGTAGGGCGCGGTCCGTCAATCCGTCCAGGTGAAGCGCGGCGCGCGACGCTCCAGAAAGGCGGCGACACCCTCCGCGGTGTCGCCGCCGCGGCGCGCCTGCTCCGCCCAGTACGCGTCCCGGTCCTCGCGCCCGGCGGCGAACTCCTTGGCCGCCGCCTGCGTCAGCCGCGAGCGGGCCACCAGGGTTCGTACGTACGCCTCGACCCGCTTGTCCAGCTTGCCGGCCGGCAGCACCTCGTCGACCAGACCGGTACGCAGCGCCCGCGCGGTGTCGATCAGCTCGCCGGAGAACAGCAGATGCTTCGCCGTGGCCGGTCCGGTCAGCGCCACCAGCCGCCGGGTCGAGGACGCGGCGTACACGACACCGAGCTTGGCCGGCGTGACACCGAAGGACGCGCCCTCCTCGGCGAACCGCAGATCGCAGGCGGCCGCCAACTGGCTGCCGCCGCCCACGCAGTAGCCCCGGATCACCGCGAGTGTCGGCCGGGGGAACGCCGCCAGCGCCTCCTCGGCCGCCACGGCGAGCGCCTGCGGATCGTCCGCCGGGTCCCGGAGCGAGGCGATGTCCGCACCGGCGCAGAAGGTGTCCCCGGCACCCGTCAGTACCAGCACCCCGACCGCGGGATCGGCCGCCAGCCGCTCCAGCAGACCGGGCAGCGCGCTCCACATCGCGGCCGTCATCGCATTGCGTTTGGCGGGGTTGCTGATGACGACGGTGGCGACGCCGTCCACGACGGCGTGCTCCAGCCCGGGTTCGGTACGGTCCATGCGCCGGATGCTATCCGTACGGTTCGAACCTATGATCAAGAAGGGGTCGCACCAGGCACGCACCGTGAGGAGCTTCTCGTGGCCGATCCCGCAACCGAGGGCAGGAGGCTGAGCCGCAGCTTCGGCTGGCTCGCCCTGCTCGGCACCCTTCTCGTCGTGGCCGGCCTCGTCGGTCTCGTCTACACCGGCGTCGCGACGCTGACCTCGATGATCCTGTTCGGCTGGCTGCTGCTGATCGGCGGCCTCGTCGGACTGCTGCACGCCATCGATTCCCGCGGCACCGACTACTTCTGGCTGGGCGTCGTGGTGGCCGCGCTGAACATCGCCGCCGGAGTCGTCGTCATCCGCCACCCGCACGGCACCGCGGAGGCGCTGACCATGTTCGCCGCGCTGCTCTTCCTGACCGGAGGGGTGTTCCGCCTCGTCGGCAGCGTCGTGGTGCGCGGCCCGCAGTTCGGCTGGACGCTGCTGCAAGGAGCCTTCGGCCTGCTGCTGGGGCTGCTGGTGCTCTTCGACTGGCCGCACAGCAGCCTCTACGTGCTGGGCCTCTTCTTCTCGCTGGCGCTGCTCTTCGACGGGCTCGGCCTGATCGCGATGGGGGTGGGCGGACGCCGCATCGTCTCCATGGTCTCGGAACAGAGGGTGACCGGAGAGCTGCCCGACTCACCCCCGCGAGACGAGCAGAAGCGGTCCAATGATTGAGTCTTTGGGGTGCTGTCCGGTCAAAACATGTCGATAGGAGTCGACTTCTGTTCAGTGGCACGGCCCGGACCGACTACGCCCCGCACTCTGTACTCGACGTGCAGTCACCATCGAGTGAGAGCGGGTACCGGACTATGGAGAGCCGCGGGAGTGTCCCCGCCCGGCCCGTGTCGTACGAGGGAGTCTGGCGGTTCACCGCCCCGGCCGTGGACGTCTCCGTACCGCAGGCCCGGCACGCGGTGCGCGATCTGCTGAAACGCCAGGGCGTGCCGCTGGACGACGACATCGCCGAGGGCCTGCTGCTCATAGTCTCCGAGCTGGTCACCAACGCGGTGAAGCACGCCGCGCTGCTCTCGCCGGAGCTCGCCGTCGAGGTGGCCGTCGGCCAGGAATGGATCAGGGTGTCCGTCGAGGACAACCATCCCTACCGTCCGACGGCCCTGGAGACGGACCACGCGCAGACCGGCGGGCGCGGTCTGCTGCTGGTCCGGGAGATCACCCGGGAAGCGGGCGGGGCCTGCGATGTGGAGCACACCGCAGGCGGCGGAAAGATCATCTGGGCGGCGCTGCCGCTGAGTTTGCGACCCTGACCGCCCGCACCCGGTGCCGTCCGCCCGTCACCAGCCGGCGGACGGTCCGGTCAGCTCCCTGATCGCCGGACGCGCGGCGTCCAGCACCGTCATGAACCAGGCCGAGAACGGCGACCGGGCATGCCGCTCGGCGAGCTCCTCGGCCGTCACGAACGCGGTCTCGCCCACCTCCTCCGGGTCCGGGTCCAGCCGGTCCTGCGCCATTCCCACGAAGAGATGGTTGAACTCCTGCTCCACCAGACCGGAAGCCGGGTCGGGGTGGTTGTAGCGGACCGTGCCCGCCTCGGCCAGCAGGGAGGGCGAGACCCCCAGCTCCTCGTACGTACGCCGGGCGGCGGCGGCGAAGGGCGCCTCACCGGGATAGGGGTGGCCGCAGCAGGTGTTCGACCAGACACCGGGGGAGTGGTACTTGCCGAGCGCACGGCGCTGGAGCAGCAGCCTGCCCTGCTCGTCGAAGAGGAAGACCGAGAAGGCGCGGTGCAGCTGACCGGGCGGCTGATGGGCGGCGAGCTTCTCCGCCGTACCGATGGTGGTGCCGTCCTCATCGACCAGTTCGAGCATGATCACTTCTGCTGTGCCGTTCGACGAGCTGTGCGCCGCGGTGGCTGGTGTGGTCGGCATACCCATCCTTCGCTATGGTCCCGGCCCGGTGCGCCGGTCCCGTCGAGTCCGCTCAAGTCTGCCGTACAAAAGCCGCTTGTCCGCACCTCGGGGTCTGGCATGTCCGGTCCCGCCGCACCACGACGCGCGGCGGGGCCGGACGGTACGTCAGACGCCGAAGGCGGCCGGGTAGTGGATCGTGCCCTGCGGCACCGGCGCGGAGTCGTCGAGCACCAGGGCC
The DNA here is from genome assembly GCF_042731715.1 of Streptomyces sp. NPDC059832. Classification (NCBI taxonomy): domain Bacteria; kingdom Bacillati; phylum Actinomycetota; class Actinomycetes; order Kitasatosporales; family Streptomycetaceae; genus Streptomyces; species Streptomyces sp. NPDC059832. The sequence continues at coordinate 5,590 of NZ_JBHWIY010000063.1, forward strand.
ATCATCGCCTCGTCCGGGACGTCGAAGCCCGGCCGGATCCCGTACCGCGACGCCGGCACGAAACCGAACCTCGGGTAGTACCCGGGATGGCCGAGCACCAGGACGAGTGACTCGCCGCGCAGCCTGGCCGCGTCGAGCACCGCCCGCACCACGGCCCGACCCGCACCCCGGCGCTGGTGCTCCGGCGCCGTCGCCACCGGGGCCAGCGCGAGAGCCGGCGCGTCCCCGACCCGGCACCGGGTCAGCAGGGCGTACGCCGCGACGTCCCCGTCCGGACCGTCCGTGGCGACCTGGCCGAGACCGGGCAGCCAGGCCGCCGGATCGGCGCGCAGCGCGTCGACGAGAGCGGCCTCGTCCGGCGTCGGGAACGCGGCGGCGTTGACCGCGTGCACCGCCGCCGCGTCGGCCGCCGTCTCCGGCCGGGTCGTCCAGCGGGGGTCGACGGGGCGCAGCACGAAGCAGGCGTAGCCGTACTCCGTGCCGTGGTCGCGCCGCATGACCAGCTCCTCGCGGGTCGCCGCGAGCGCCCACGCCATGCCGGCAGCCGAGGCGTCGGCGGCCCCGACGCGCTCGGCGAGCGGGACGTAGTACTCGTCCCAGTCGCTGTCGGGCTGCAGTCCCACGGCGAGGACGTGGTAGCCGGCCGCCACGGCCGCGGCGGTGTTGCCCGCCACGGGGCGCATCGACGTCTCCTGCTCCCAGAAGGCGCGCGCCTCGGCCGTCGGCGCGTCCGTCGTCCAGACGCACTCGCTGACGACGAGGGAGCCGCCCGGGGCGAGCAGTCGCTTCCAGTCACGCAGCGCGGTGTCGAAACCGATGATGTACGCGGACCCCTCGGCCCAGACGAGGTCGAACGACCCGTCGGGGAAGTCGGGACCGGACAGCTCGGCCATGTCGGCCCGGACCGTACGGACCCGGTCGCCGAGCCCGCGGGCGTCGGCCGCCTCGCGCAGTTCGTCGAGGAACGGCTGGTGGAGGTCGACGGCGGTCACCTCGGCGCCGGCCTCGGCGACGAGGAGCAGCGCGGCGCGGCCGGGTCCGCAGCCCAGATCCAGGACGCGCGGACGGCTCGGCAACGGGCCGGTGAGTTCCAGCAGTCGCCGGGTGGTGGCATCGGAGCCGGGGCTCTGCCGGGGCAGGCCGTGGTGCAGGGAGAAGAACGCCTCGGTACGGACGGCGTGATCGTTGTCGGTCAACGTGGGAACCCTTGGGTACGAGGGCTCAGGCCAACGTGTCGACCCGGTGCGAGTCGGGGGTCAGCCGAGAACCCGGGAGATGAGGAAGGACCGGATGCTGCGCCGGGCAGGCACCGTCGCGACGGTCATCAACCTCAGCTCCTCTCTCGCACATGGGGAGGCCGAACGCCTCTGCGAATACCCTACACGGCCCCGCCGGGCGGGGACTTCAGTGGCAGAGCCTGGCCTCGTGCTCGGCATGACCGCTCGGCTCCAGCTGGAAGGTGCAGTGCTCCACGTCGAAGTGGACACCGAGGCAGCCCTGCAGCTCGTGGAGGAGCTTCTCGTGCCCGATCGAGTCGAGCATGTCCTGGCGCACCACCACATGGGCGGAGAGCACCGGCATTCCCGACGTGATCGTCCAGGCGTGCAGGTCATGGACGTCCAGCACTCCGGGCAGGGCGGTGATGTGGGCCCGTACCTCACCCATGTCGACCCCCTTGGGCGCCGACTCCAGCAGCACGTTGAGCGTCTCCCTGAGCAGTTTCACGGTGCGGGGGACGATCATCAGGCCGATGACCAGCGAGGCGATCGGGTCGGCGGCCTGCCAGCCGGTGGCCAGGATGATCCCCGCCGAGACCAGCACCGCGAACGAGCCGAGCGTGTCCGCGAGCACCTCCAGATAGGCGCCGCGCACATTGAGACTGTCCTTCTGTCCGCGCATCAGCAACGACAGGGAGACCATGTTGGCGACCATGCCGACCAGGGCGAAGGCGATCGTCAGCCCGCCCCTGGTCTCGGCCGGGGTGATGAAGCGCTCGACGGCCTCGAAGAGCAGGAAGCCGCCCACGCCGAGCAGCAGCAGACAGTTGGCGAGCGCGGCGAGGATCTCGGCGCGGGCGTAGCCGAAGGTGCGGTTCAGCCCGGCCGGCCGGTTGGCGAAGTGGATCGCCAGCAGCGCCATGCCCAGGCCGAGGGCGTCGGTCGCCATGTGGGCCGCGTCGGCGATCAGCGCGAGGGAGTCGGCGAGCACCCCGCCGACGATCTCCACGACCATCACGGTGAGTGTGATGCAGAGCGCGATCCGCAGCCGTCCCTTGTACGCGGCGGCTGCCGTGCCGGTGGGCGGCGGCCCGCCGTGCGTGTGTCCGTGGTCGTGCCCTGCCCCCATGGGGAACGCCTCCCGGTGCTCTCGCGGTCCCGGGCGCGGTCGCCCCGGGTACTGCCAGTCAACTACGGGTGGGGGGTATCCGGCAACACGGTACTGAACACCGTTGTCATATGCTCTGACCTGCGGAAATGCTTGCAGGTCAGGGCGGCGGCGCGATGTCCCTGAGCGGGACCCCGCCCTCGCGTTTTGTCAGGCGAGGTGGCGATCGACGATGATGATCGCGGGCGGCGTCGCATGATGCCGGTCCACCCCGAACAGAGCGCAAACGGTCAGTGAACTCGCGCTTCCGTTCATCCGATAGCCTCTGCCGACGTGTCGCCGGCCCGCATCCGGGCCGCACTGTCGCGCGCCGATCCCGTCAGCACCAAGGAGTGAGTTCGTCTGTCGACCGCCATCCTCACCGGTGCACCGGTACCCGGATCGTCGCTCGCGGACGATCTGCGGTCACTGGGCTTCGACGTACAGGCCGCCGCCGATGTGACCGAGGCCGCACGGCTGCTCTCGGCCGTCCCCGCCGACCACCGCGTCGCACTGGTCGACCCCCGTTTCGTCGGCCATGTCCACGCCCTCCGGCTCGGACTGACCGACCCGCGCTTCCCCGCCGCCACCGTGCCCGGCGCGCTCACCGCGCAGCCGGAGGCGCGCCCCGCGCTCGTCCGGGCCCTGGACACCACCGCCGAGGCCGTCGGCGCCGGAGTGCCCACGGGCACGCCCGACGCACCGGTCACCGACCGCACCGTGCCGGGCCGCCTCGCCGTCACCATGGACACCGGGGGCACCGCCGTGCAGCGCCCCGAACTGGGCTCGCTGGTCGCGGCCGTCCCGGTCGACGGGCCCGCGCGCGAAGCGGCGGAGACCGCCCGAGCCGCGGTCGACGACGAGGCGGTGCGGCTGCGCAGCGCCGTGAAGGCCCACGACGGCTTCTTCACCACGTTCTTCATCAGCCCGTACTCCCGCTACATCGCCCGCTGGTGCGCCCGCCGCGGCCTCACACCGAACCAGGTCACCACCGCGTCCCTGCTGACCGCGCTGATCGCGGCCGGCAGCGCGGCGACCGGCACCCGCGGCGGCTACATCGCCGCCGGGCTGCTGCTGCTCTTCTCCTTCGTCCTGGACTGCACCGACGGGCAGCTCGCCCGCTACTCGCTCCAGTACTCGACGATGGGCGCCTGGCTGGACGCGACCTTCGACCGGGCCAAGGAGTACGCGTACTACGCCGGCCTCGCGCTCGGCGCCGCCCGCGGCGGTGACGACGTATGGGCGCTCGCCCTCGGCGCGATGGTGCTCCAGGCCTGCCGGCACGTCATCGACTTCTCGTTCAACGAGGCCAACCACGACGCGGTGGCCAATTCGAGCCCCACGGCAGCACTCTCCGACCGGCTCGACAGCGTCGGCTGGACCGTCTGGCTGCGCCGGATGATAGTGCTGCCGATCGGCGAGCGCTGGGCGATGATCGCGGTACTGACCGCGGTGACCACGCCCCGGATCGTCTTCTACGCCCTGCTCATCGGCTGCGCCTTCGCCGCCTGCTACACCACCGCGGGACGGCTGCTGCGCTCGCTGACCCGCAAGGCCGAGCGCACCGACCGCGCCGCGCGGGCGCTCGCCGAGCTGGCCGACTCCGGACCGGTCGCCCAGTTCGTCGCGGCACACGGTCCCAGGATCGGCGGCGCCTGGAGCGCCCCGGTGATCGCGCTCGTCGGAGCGGGGGCGCTGATCGCCGCCGCGCTCCAGCAGCCCTTCGGCAGCAAGCAGATGATCTTCGCCGCGGTCTTCTACGCGATCTGCTCCGGTGTGGCGGTGGCCCGCCCCCTCAAGGGTGCCCTCGACTGGCTCGTACCCCCGATATTCAGGGCGGCGGAGTACTGCACCATCCTCGTTCTCGCAGCCCGCAGCGACGTCCCGGGAGCCCTGCCCGCAGCCTTCGGGCTGGTATCGGCCGTCGCCTACCATCACTACGACACGGTGTACCGCATTCGCGGCGGCACCGGCGCGCCGCCCCAGTGGCTGGTCCGCACGATCGGTGGGCACGAGGGCCGCACCCTGGTGGTGGCCGTACTCGCCGCCGTATTCACTCAGCATCCGGCTTTCACCGTGGCACTCACCACGCTCGCTGTGGCGGTGGCACTGGTGGTGCTCGTGGAGTCCATCCGCTTCTGGGTGTCCTCCGGAGCACCCGCCGTTCACGACGAAGGAGAACCCGCATGATCGGCCTCGTACTGGCAGCCGGTGCAGGACGGCGTCTGCGCCCCTACACCGACACGCTTCCGAAGGCGCTCGTGCCTGTCGACGGCGAGAAGACGGTCCTGGATCTCACGCTGGCCAACTTCGCCGAGATCGGTCTCACCGAGGTCGCCGTCGTCGTCGGCTACCGCAAGGAAGCCGTGTACGACCGCAAGGCCGAGTTCGAGGCGAAGTACGGCGTGACCCTCACCCTGATCGACAACGACAAGGCCGAGGAGTGGAACAACGCCTACTCCCTGTGGTGCGCCCGCGAGGTCCTCAAGCGCGGCGTCATCCTGGCCAACGGCGACACCGTCCACCCGGTCTCCGTCGAGAAGACCCTGCTCGCCGCCCGCGGCGACGGCTGGCGGATCGTCCTCGCCCTCGACACGGTGAAGCACCTCGCCGACGAGGAGATGAAGGTCATCACCGAGGACGGCAAGGGTGTGCGGCGCATCACCAAGCTGATGGACCCGGCCACCGCGACCGGTGAGTACATCGGCGTCACCCTCATCGAGCCCGAGGCCGCCGAGGAGCTCGCGGACGCCCTGCGGGCGACCTTCGAGCGCGACCCCGACCTCTACTACGAGGACGGCTACCAGGAGCTCGTGAACCGCGGCTTCACCATCGACGTGGCCCCCATCGGCGAAGTGACGTGGGTGGAGATCGACAACCACGACGACCTCGCGAAGGGCCGTGAGATCGCGTGCCAGTACTGACCCGGCTCATCCCGTCCCCGGTCGTCGTCGACATCCGTCGCGGCGCCCTGGACGATCTGGCCGGTCTCCTCGCCGACCAGCGGATCTCCGCCTCGGGCAAGCTCGCCGTCGCGATCAGCGACGGCTCGGGGCGCGCCCTGCGCGAGCGGCTGACCCCCGCGCTGCCCGGCGCCCACTGGTACCCCGTGACCGACGGCACCCTCGACTCGGCGGTCAAGCTGGCCGACGACATCAAGGGCAACCGGTACGACGCCGTGGTCGGCCTCGGCGGCGGCAAGATCGTCGACGTGGCGAAGTACGCGGCGGCGCGGGTCGGGCTGCCCATGGTCGCGGTCGCGACGAACCTCGCCCACGACGGCCTCTGCTCACCCGTCGCGACGCTCGACAACGACAACGGCCGGGGCTCCTACGGAGTCCCCACCCCGATCGCCGTGGTCATCGACCTCGACATCGTCCGCCAGGCACCGGCCCGCTTCGTGCGCTCCGGCATCGGCGACGCGGTCTCCAACATCTCCTGCGTGGCCGACTGGGAACTCGCCCACGAGGTCAAGGGCGAGGAGATCGACGGTCTCGCCGCGGCCATGGCCCGCCAGGCCGGCGAGGCCGTGCTGCGCCACCCCGGCGGGATCGGCGACGACGCCTTCCTCAAGGTGCTGGCCGAGGGTCTCGTACTGACCGGCATCTCGATGTCCGTCGCCGGGGACTCCCGGCCGGCCTCGGGCGCCTGCCACGAGATCAACCACGCCTTCGACCTGCTGTACCCCAAGCGCGCGGCCAGCCACGGCGAACAGGTCGGCCTCGGCGCCTGCTTCGCCATGCATCTGCGCGGCGCCCGCGAGGAGTCGCTGCACATGGCGGCCACCCTGCGCCGCCACGGGCTGCCGGTCGTGCCCGAAGAGATCGGCTTCACCGCCGACGAGTTCGTCCAGGCCGTCGACTACGCCCCGCAGACCCGTCCGGGGCGCTTCACGATCCTGGAACACCTCAACCTGTCCACCGACCAGATCAGGGACGCGTACGCCGACTATGCAAAAGCCATCCATAGCTGAACTCCGTCCGGTCGTGCACCCCCCGGGTGTGAAGGACCGGCGCAGCGGTGAGCACTGGGCGGGTCGGCTCTACATGCGCGAGATCTCGCTGCGCATCGACCGGCACCTGGTGAACACCAGGGTCACGCCCAACCAGCTGACCTACGTGATGACGGTCGCGGGCGTGCTCTCCGCACCGGCCCTGCTCGTTCCCGGCATTCCCGGCGCGCTGCTCGGGGTGCTCGCGGTCCAGCTCTACCTGCTGCTCGACTGTGTCGACGGCGAGGTGGCCCGCTGGAAGAAGCAGTTCTCGCTGGGCGGGGTCTACCTGGACCGGGTCGGCGCGTACCTCTGCGACGCGGCCGTGCTGGTCGGCTTCGGCCTGCGCGCCGCGGACCTGTGGGGCACCGGACGGATCGACTGGCTCTGGGCCTTCCTGGGCACGCTCGCGGCCCTCGGCGCCATCCTGATCAAGGCCGAGACCGACCTGGTCGGGGTCGCCCGGCACCAGGGCGGACTGCCGCCGGTCAAGGAGGCCGCGTCGGAGCCGCGCTCGTCCGGGATGGCGCTCGCCCGCCGGGCCGCCGGCGCGCTCAAGTTCCACCGGCTGATCCTCGGGGTCGAGGCGTCGCTGGTCATCCTGGCGGCCGCCGTCCTCGACGCGGTCCGTGACGACCTGTTCTTCAGCCGTCTCATGGTCGCGGTGCTGGCCGGCATCGCGCTGTTGCAGACGCTCCTGCACCTGGTGTCGATCCTGGCGTCGAGCAGGCTGAAGTGAGCACGCCCATGAAACTCGGCGCTGTCGTCATCACGATGGGCAACCGCCCCGAAGAGCTCCGCGCCCTCCTCGATTCGGTCGCCGTGCAGGACGGCGACCGGATCGAGGTGGTGGTCGTGGGCAACGGCGCCCCGGTACCGGACGTCCCCGCGGGGGTGCGGTCCGTCGAGCTGCCCGAGAACCTGGGCATCCCCGGCGGCCGCAACGTCGGGATCGAGGCCTTCGGCCCGTCCGGCGCCGACGTCGACGCCCTGCTCTTCCTCGACGACGACGGACTGCTGCCGCTCACCGACACCGCCGAGCTGTGCCGGCAGGCCTTCGAGGCCGATCCCGAGCTGGGCATCATCAGCTTCCGCATCGCCGACCCGGACACCGGTGTCACGCAGCGCCGCCACGTACCGCGGCTGCGCGCCTCCGATCCGATGCGCTCCTCCCGAGTGACGACTTTCCTCGGCGGTGCCAACGCCGTGCGTACCAAGGTCATCGCCGAGGTCGGGCCGCTGCCCGGCCGGTTCTTCTACGCGCACGAGGAGACCGATCTCGCCTGGCGGGCACTGGACGCCGGCTGGATGATCGACTACCGCGCGGACATGGTGCTCAACCACCCGACGACCGCCCCCTCGCGGCACGCGGTGTACCACCGCATGGTGGCCCGCAACCGGGTCTGGCTGGCCCGGCGCAATCTGCCCGCGCCCCTGGTGCCCGTCTATCTCGGGGTGTGGCTGCTGCTGACCCTGCTCCGCAAACCCTCGGGCCCGGCGCTGAAGGCATGGCTCGGCGGCTTCCGGGAAGGCTGGTCCACGCCGTGCGGAACGCGCCGTCCGATGAAATGGCGCACGGTGTGGCGGCTGACCCGACTCGGCCGACCTCCCGTGATCTGAGAGGCTCACCTCTGAGAGCATGGGACGTACGTTTTCTCCACGGGACCTGTCCGCTCCGAACCGCGCCCGCGACTGGCTGCGCATCTTGAATACGAGAGTTTCATCTGGTGAGTGACACAACCCATGATGGTGCGGTCGCATTGAGCACCCCGCCATCCGCCGACGACGGCCTGGGCTCGGCCGAGATGGCCGCCAAGTACGGCCTGACGGTGAGCGGCGCCCGGCCAGGGCTCTTCGAGTACATCCGGCAGCTCTGGGGCCGGCGCCACTTCATCATGGCGTTCTCCAGGGCGAAGCTGACCGCCCAGTACAGCCAGGCGAAGCTCGGCCAGGTGTGGCAGGTGGCCACACCGCTGCTGAACGCCCTGGTCTACTACTTGATCTTCGGGCTGATCCTGGGCACCCGGAAGGGAATGACCCAGGAGGTCTTCATCCCGTTCCTGGTGACCGGGGTCTTCGTCTTCACCTTCACCCAGAGTTCGGTGATGGCGGGCGTGCGGGCCATCTCCGGCAATCTGGGGCTGGTCCGGGCGCTGCACTTCCCGCGCGCCTCGCTGCCCATCTCGTTCTCGCTCCAGCAGCTCCAGCAGCTGCTGTTCTCGATGATCGTGCTCGCGGCCGTGGCCATCGCCTTCGGCAGCTACCCGAGCCTCTCGTGGCTGCTGATCGTCCCGGCGCTGGTCATGCAGTTCGTCTTCAACACCGGCCTGGCGCTGATCATGGCCAGGCTCGGCAGCAAGACCCCCGACCTCGCTCAGCTGATGCCGTTCGTCATGCGGACCTGGATGTACGCGTCGGGCGTCATGTTCTCGATCCCGGTGATGCTCAAGAGCAAGCCGGACTGGATCGCCGACGTGCTGCAGTACAACCCGGCGGCCATCTACATGGACCTGATCCGCTTCGCGCTGATCGACGGGTACGGCGCGGGGAACCTGCCGGCGCACGTCTGGATCGTGGCGCTCGCCTGGGCGGTCCTCGTAGGCCTCGTGGGCTTCGTGTACTTCTGGAAGGCAGAGGAACGGTACGGCCGTGGCTGACGACAAGACTCCGGGGCGCGTCCCCACCGTCATCGCCGACGATGTGCACATCGTGTACCGCGTCAACGGCGCCGGCGGAGGCAAGGGCAGTGCCACCGCGGCACTGAGCCGGATCCTGCGCCGCGGCAAGGGCGAATCGCGCGGCGTGCGCAAGGTGCACGCCGTCCGCGGTGTCTCCTTCACCGCCTACCGGGGCGAGGCGATCGGCCTCATCGGGACCAACGGTTCCGGCAAGTCGACGCTGCTGCGGGCCATCGCCGGTCTGCTGCCGACCGAGCACGGCAAGGTCTACACCGACGGGCAGCCCTCGCTGCTCGGGGTGAACGCCGCGCTGATGAGCGATCTGACCGGCGAGCGCAACGTGGTGCTCGGCGGTCTCGCGATGGGCATGTCCCGCGAGGAGATCCACGAGCGCTACCAGGGGATCGTCGACTTCTCCGGCATCAACGAGAAGGGCGACTTCATCACCCTGCCGATGCGCACGTACTCCTCCGGCATGGCCGCGCGCCTGCGCTTCTCCATCGCCGCCGCGAAGAACCACGACGTCCTCATGATCGACGAGGCGCTGGCGACCGGTGACCGCAAGTTCCAGATCCGCTCCGAGAAGCGCATCAGGGAGCTCCGCAAGGAGGCCGGCACCGTCTTCCTGGTCAGCCACAGCAACAAGTCCATCAGGGACACCTGTGACCGGGTGCTGTGGCTGGAGAAGGGCGAGCTGCTGATGGACGGCCCGACGGACGAGGTGCTCAAGGCGTACGAGCGCGAGACCGGGAAGTAGCGCTCCTCCCGGTCCCACGACGTCCAGGCGGGCCCTTCCGGTGCCCCCGCAAAGGGCACCCCCGTTTTCCGACCGTTGGCCACCCCCCGCCCACCCCCCCCCCCCCCTGCCCCTCCCCCTCCCCCCCCCGCCTCCCCACCCCCCCCCCCCCCCCCCGTGGCGCCCCAAACCCCCCCCGCAAAC
>NZ_JBHWIY010000063.1:15572-24515 GCF_042731715.1 Streptomyces sp. NPDC059832
TTTGAGGTGGAGCCTGCCGATGGGCATAGAATTGGTTTCTTATCCCCCCCTCCTTCCCTCCCCCTTACCTTCTTTCTTCTCTCCCCCGCCCTTCCCCCCCCCCCCGCCGCGGTGTCCGGATCGTGGACCACCGCCGGCGCACTCCACGCCCGGCGGTATGTCCCGCGCAGGATCTCGTCCCGTCGGATGACGTCAATTCCCTTGTCTACGGGGAAGGTTGGCGGGGCGGAGAGCGTTCCTGCAACGCGCCCAACACCCCGCCGTATGGATGAGCGTTGTACAACGTAAGCTGTACCGGTGCTGATTCGAGGCAAGTGGGGCGATAGTGCCTGGTGCACGGCCCGTAGGCAGCGCTCCGCACTCGGCAGAGCGGGCGGCGTGTCCGGAATGGGATGTTTTGGGTCAGCAGTGTAGAACGGGAGATGTGACGGCAATGACGGATAATCTCCAGCGCCGAGGTGCTCACGCCGTCCCAGCGCCGGGCGGTCCGTGGTGACCCGCACCCGGCAGACGCACCCCGATGACGTCGTGCCCAGCACTCTCGACAAGGCCGCGGACGAGAACTTCCCCGTGGCCCCCTTCTTCCTGCCCCGCGCCTGGCGCGACGACCTGATGGCCGTCTACGGCTACGCCCGCCTCGTCGACGACATCGGCGACGGGGATCTCGCCCCCGGCGGTGCGGACGCCCGTCACCTCGGCCTCGATCCCGCGCAGAGCGACGACCGGCTCGCCATGCTCGACGCCTTCGAGGCCGATCTGCGCCGGGTCTTCGACACCTCGGGCGACGGCCCCCGCCACCCCCTGCTGCGCGCCCTGCGCCCCACCGTGCGGCGCTGCGCGCTCACCCCGGAACCCTTCCTCGGCCTCATCGAGGCCAACCGGCAGGACCAGAAGGTCCGCCGATACGGGACGTACGAGGAGCTCCTGGCCTACTGCGAGCTCTCCGCCAACCCCGTGGGCCGACTGGTCCTGCAGATCACCGGAACCGCCAGCCCCGAACGCATCCGCCGCTCCGACGCAGTCTGCACCGCCCTGCAGATCGTCGAGCACCTCCAGGACATCACCGAGGACCTCGGCCGCGACCGGATCTATCTCCCCGCCGACGACATGGCCCGGTTCCATGTCGCCGAGGCCGATCTCGCCGCCCGCTCGGGGGGCGCATCGCTGCGTTCGCTGGTTGCGTACGAAGCGGAACGCGCTCGGGAACTGCTGAATGAAGGCACCCCCCTGGTGGGTAGCGTCCCCGGCAGGCTCAAGCTCCTTCTCGCCGGATTCGTGGGAGGGGGGCGCGCCGCCCTCACCGCGATCACGGCCGCCGGGTTCGACGTACTGCCCGGACCGCCCAAGCCCACCAAGCCCAGCCTGCTGCGCGAGGTGGGAGTTGTCTTGCGAAAAGCGCGTAGAGAGGGGTGAGCCGGACCGTGGAGGGACAGACGACGTACATGTCGGCACCGGTACAGGCCGCATACAGTTACTGCGAGACGGTCACCGGACAGCAGGCGCGCAATTTCGCGTACGGCATCAGACTGCTGCCGGCCGAGAAGCGACAGGCCATGTCGGCGCTGTACGCCTTCTCCCGTCGTGTCGACGACATCGGTGACGGCGAGCTGGACGCGGACACCAAGCGGACCCGCCTGGAGAGCACCCGCACCGTCCTGGACCGGATCCGGGACGGAGCGGTCGACGAGGACGACACCGACCCGGTGGCCGTCGCGCTCGCCGACGCCGCGCGCAGATTCCCGCTCCCGCTCGGCGGGCTCGACGAGCTCATCGACGGCGTGCTGATGGACGTGCGCGGTGCGACGTACGAGACCTGGGACGACCTCAAGGTCTACTGCCGCTGTGTCGCGGGTGCCATCGGCCGTCTCAGCCTGGGTGTCTTCGGTACCGAGCCCGGCGCGCCGGGGGCCGACCGGGCCGCGGAGTACGCCGACACGCTCGGCCTCGCGCTCCAGCTGACCAACATCCTGCGCGACGTCCGCGAGGACGCGGGCAACGGGCGTACGTATCTGCCCGCCGACGACCTCGCCAAGTTCGGCTGCTCGGCCGGCTTCCACCGGGCCACACCACCGCCCGGCGCCGACTTCGCGGGCCTCGTCCACTTCGAGGTACGGCGCGCCCGCACCCTGTTCGCCGAGGGATACCGGCTGCTGCCCATGCTGGACCGGCGCAGCGGAGCCTGTGTCGCGGCCATGGCGGGCATCTACCGGCGGCTGCTCGACCGGATCGAGCGCGACCCCGAGGCGGTGCTGCGAGGCCGGGTCTCGCTGCCGGGCCACGAGAAGGCCTACGTGGCGGTGCGCGGTCTGTCGGGTCTCGACGCCCGGTACATCTCCCGGCGCACGGCCCGGGGGCGTGTCTGATGCGCCGTGAGGACATCTCGCGCACCATGTGCAGCACGGGAACCCGATCCGCCCGGCGATCAACCCTGCGCCGTGCCGACGCGTCCCTGACTGAAGTGACCTGGCGAAAGGAGGACGCATGACGGACGACGCCCCGCGCCGCTCCCGCGCGGTCGTGATCGGCGGCGGCCTCGCCGGAATCACCTCGGCGCTGCGTCTCGCCGACGCCGGGCTTGACGTGACCCTGCTCGAAGGCCGGCCCAGGCTCGGCGGCCTCGCCTTCTCCTTCCGGCGCGGCGAACTGACGGTCGACAACGGACAGCACGTCTATCTGCGCTGCTGCACCGCCTACCGCTGGTTCCTCGACCGCGTGGACGGGGCGCGCCTCGCACCCCTGCAAAACCGTTTGGACGTGCCCGTTCTCGACATCGGGCGGCCTTCGGGCCCCCGGCTGGGACGGCTGCGCCGCAACGCACTGCCGGTGCCCTTCCACCTGGCCGCCGGGCTGGCCGGCTATCCGCACCTCTCGCTCGCCGAGCGGGCGGGCGTCGGCCGCGCCGCACTGGCGCTCGGCCGCCTGGACCCCGACGACCCCGAGCTCGACGCCGTCGACTTCGGCAGCTGGCTCGCCCGGCACGGCCAGTCGCCGCGCACCATCGAGGCCCTGTGGGACCTGGTCGGCGTCGCCACGCTCAACGCCACCGCGCCGAACTCCTCGCTGGCCCTGGCCGCGAAGGTCTTCAAGACCGGACTCCTCTCCGAGCCCGGCGCCGCCGACATCGGCTGGGCGAGCGTGCCCCTCGGCGAGGTGCACGACACGCTGGCACGCAAGGCCCTCGACGCCGCCGGAGTCCGTACCGAACTGCGCACGAAGGCCTCCTCCCTCACCCGTACGGCGGACGACTGCTGGATCGTGGACACCGGCGGCGAACGGATCGAGGCGGACACCGTCGTCCTCGCCGTCCCGCAGCGAGAGACCCACGACCTGCTGCCCGAGGGCGCGCTCGACGAGCCCGAGCGGCTGCTCGCCATCGGCACGTCGCCGATCCTCAACGTGCACGTCGTCTACGACCGCAAGGTGCTGCGCCGCCCGTTCTTCGCCGCGCTCGGCTCCCCGGTCCAGTGGGTCTTCGACCGCACGGACGCCTCGGGCCTCACCGGACCCGGGCAGTACCTCGCCGTGTCCCAGTCCGCCGCCGACGAGGAGATCGACCTCCCCGTCGCCGAGCTGCGCACCCGCTACCTGCCCGAGCTGGAGCGGCTCCTGCCGGCTGCCCGCGGGGCCGGCATCAGGGATTTCTTCGTCACCCGGGAACGTACGGCGACCTTCGCCCCCGCCCCCGGCGTCGGCCGGCTGCGGCCGGGTGCCCGCACCCGTGTCCCCGGCCTCTGCCTGGCAGGGGCATGGACGGCCACCGGCTGGCCCGCGACGATGGAGGGTGCCGTCCGCAGCGGGTTCAGCGCGGCGGACGCCGCGCTCCGGGCGCTCGGCCGCACCCATGAACATCCGCTGCAGGAGGCGGCATGAGCAGTACCACCGGAACAAGAGGAGAGTCAGTGACCCCGGCGAATCCGGCTTTCGACACCGTGGCAGACACCACGGACGTCACCGCGCTTCTGGAGCGCGGACGGGCCCTTTCCACGCCGGTGCTCCGGGCCGCCGTTGACCGGCTCGCACCGCCCATGGACACCGTCGCCGCCTACCACTTCGGCTGGATCGACGCCCAGGGACAGCCCGCCGACGGCGACGGGGGCAAAGCGGTCCGCCCGGCCCTCGCCCTGCTGTCCGCGGAGGCCGCCGGCGCCGCCGCCGAGGCCGGCGTCCCCGGCGCCGTGGCCGTCGAACTCGTGCACAACTTCTCGCTGCTGCACGACGACCTGATGGACGGCGACGAACAGCGCCGCCACCGCGACACCGTCTGGAAGGTGCACGGCCCCGCCCAGGCGATCCTGGTCGGCGACGCGCTCTTCGCCCTCGCCAACGAGGTCCTGCTGGAGCTCGGCACCGTCGAGGCGGGCCGCGCGACCCGCAGGCTGACCGCGGCCAGCCGCAAGCTCATCGACGGGCAGGCCCAGGACATCTCCTACGAGCACCGAGAGCGGGTCACCGTCGAGGAGTGCCTGGAGATGGAGGGCAACAAGACCGGCGCCCTGCTCGCCTGTGCCTGCTCCATCGGCGCGGTCCTCGGCGGCGCCGACGACCGGACCGCCGACACCCTGGAGGCGTACGGATACCACCTCGGGCTCGCCTTCCAGGCCGTCGACGATCTGCTCGGCATCTGGGGCGACCCCGAGTCCACCGGCAAGCAGACCTGGAGCGACCTGCGCCAGCGCAAGAAGTCCCTGCCGGTCGTCGCCGCGCTCGCCGCGGGCGGCCCGGCATCGGAGCGCCTGGGCGAACTGCTCGCGGCCGACGCCAAGAGCAGCGATTTCGACAGCTTCTCCGAAGAGGAGTTCGCCGCCCGTGCGGCACTCATCGAGGAGGCGGGCGGCCGCGAGTGGACCGCCCAGGAGGCCCGTCGGCAGCATGCTGTCGCCATCGAGGCGCTGCACCGTGTCGACATGCCGCAGACCGTGCGGGCGCAGCTCACGGCGCTCGCGGACTTCGTCGTCGTACGAAAGAGATGATCACTATCTGCTCCATATGAATCGCAGTCGCCGGCCGGTGCCCGTATCAGGCACCGGCCGACGGAGACCCCAGCACAGCAGAGGACAAGACTGCACGAAGGGGAAGCCATGACAGCGACGACCGACGGAAGCACCGGGGCCGTGAACCCCCGCGCAGCCTCGGCCAGCGAACCGACCGACACAACCATCGCCGCGGACGACGTGTTCACCGCCGCGCGGCGGGCCGCGGAACGCTCGGTGCAGCACCTCCTCGGCAGGCAGGACGAGCAGGGCTGGTGGAAGGGCGACCTCGCCACCAACGTCACCATGGACGCCGAGGACCTGCTGCTCCGTCAGTTCCTCGGAATCCAGGACCCGGCCACCGTCCAGGCGGCCGGCCGCTTCATCCGCGGCGAACAGCTGGGCGACGGCACCTGGGCCACCTTCCACGGCGGCCCCGGCGAACTCTCCACCACCATCGAGGCGTACGTGGCCCTGCGGCTGGCCGGAGACCGGCCGGACGATCCGCACATGGCCCGCGCCTCGGCCTGGATCAGGGAACAGGGCGGAATCGCCGCCGGCCGGGTCTTCACCCGGATCTGGCTCGCCCTCTTCGGCTGGTGGAAATGGGACGACCTGCCGGAACTCCCGCCCGAGCTGATGTTCTTCCCCAAATGGGCCCCGCTCAACATCTACGACTTCGGCTGCTGGGCCCGCCAGACCATCGTGCCGCTCACCATCGTCTCGGCTAAGCGGCCGGTACGCCCGGCGCCCTTCCCGCTCGACGAACTGCACACCGACCCACGCAATCCGAACCCGCCCAGGCGCGCCGCACCGGCCGCGAGCTGGGACGGCGTCTTCCAGCGCCTGGACAAGGCGCTGCACCTCTACCACCGGATCGCACCGCGCAAGCTGCGCCGGACCGCGATGAACGCCGCGGCCCACTGGATCATCGAACGCCAGGAGAACGACGGCTGCTGGGGCGGCATCCAGCCGCCCGCCGTGTACTCGGTCATCGCCCTGCATCTGCTCGGCTACGACCTGGACCACCCGGTGATGCGGGCCGGACTCGAATCGCTCGACCGGTTCGCCGTGTGGCGCGAGGACGGCGCCCGCATGATCGAGGCATGCCAGTCCCCGGTGTGGGACACCTGCCTCGCCACCATCGCGCTCGCCGACGCCGGGGTCAGCCCCGACCACCCGGCGCTCGTGAAGGCCGCGGACTGGATGCTCGGCGAGGAGATCGTCCGGCCCGGCGACTGGTCCGTGCGCCGCCCCCGGCTCAACCCGGGCGGCTGGGCCTTCGAGTTCCACAACGACAACTACCCGGACATCGACGACACCGCCGAGGTGGTCCTCGCACTGCGCCGGGTCCGCCACCCGGACCGTGCGCGCATCGAGGCCGCCATCAGGCGCGGAGTCCGCTGGAACATGGGTATGCAGTCCCGCAACGGGGCCTGGGGCGCCTTCGACGCGGACAACACCAGCGCGTTCCCCAACCGGTTGCCGTTCTGCGACTTCGGCGAGGTCATCGACCCGCCGTCCGCCGATGTCACCGGGCACGTGGTGGAGATGCTCGCCGTCGAGGGGCGGTCCGGACACCGCGTCACCCGACGGGGCATCGAGTGGCTGCTCGCCGAACAGGAGGCGAGCGGTGCCTGGTTCGGCCGCTGGGGCGTCAACTACGTATACGGCACAGGGTCGGTGGTCCCCGCACTGGTGGCCGCCGGGCTGTCCGTGACGCACCCGGCGGTCCGCCGTGCGGTCGGCTGGCTGGAGTCCGTGCAGAACGACGACGGCGGCTGGGGCGAGGACCTGCGCTCGTACCGGGAGGAGAAGTGGATCGGGCACGGTGCCTCGACCGCCTCCCAGACCGCCTGGGCGCTGCTCGCACTGCTCGCCGCGGGACGGCGGGACAGCAGGGCCGTACAGCGGGGAGTGACCTGGCTCAGCGAGACGCAGCAGGCCGACGGTTCCTGGGACGAGCCGTACTTCACGGGCACCGGATTCCCGTGGGACTTCTCCATCAACTACCACCTCTACCGCCAGGTGTTCCCGCTCACCGCACTCGGGCGGTACGTGTACGGCGAACCGTTCGCCGACCGCACGGCCACCCGCAAGGGGGCCTGATGACCGACGGGCCGGGGACGGCCGGCCCCGCGGCGCCGCTGCTGATCGCCTGTGCGCTCGGCATCGAGCAGTTCGCCCTGCGCAGCGGCCGGGGCAGGGCCGGTGCCCCTTCCGGCCCGGTGACCGTACTCCGTACGGGCATGGGCCCCAAAGCCGCCGAGGCGGCCGTCTCACGGGCGCTCGGTCAGGACCGGGCGCCCGGCACGGCGGTCGTCGTCTCCGGGTTCTGCGCCGGGCTGGTGCCCGGAATGCACCCCGGGGACCTGGTGGTCGCCGACGAGACCCGGGAAGACGGGGACTCGACGGTCTGCACCGGTCCGGGCCTGCTCGCCGAGGCCCTGGCCAGGGCGGTGCCCGGCCGCGCCGTCCACACCGGTCCGCTGACCGGCTCCGCCCATGTCGTACGCGGACATGAGCGGGCCGAGCTGCGGGCCACCGGAGCCATTGCGGTGGACATGGAGTCCGCCGCCACTCTGCGCACCGCTCTGCGGTCCGGGCCACGCCCGGTTGCCGCCGTACGGGTGATCGTGGATGCTCCGGAGCATGAGCTCGTCCGAATCGGCACGATACGCGGTGGAATATCAGCTTTCCGGGTTCTCCGTGCCGTCCTGCCGGCTTTCTACGAATGGCACCGATCTTTGCTGCTCCCCAGGAGGTGAGCCAGATGGCCATGCCGCTCCGTCAGTCCATCAAGGTTGCGACGTACCTCATTGAACAGAAGCTCCGCAGGCGGGAGAAATTCCCGCTCATCGTGGAACTGGAGCCGTTGTACGCCTGCAATCTCGCGTGCGAGGGCTGCGGGAAGATCCAGCATCCGGCCGGCGTGCTCAAGCAGCGCATGCCGGTGGCCCAGGCCGTGGGCGCCGTGCTCGAATCGGGTGCCCCGATGGTTTCCATCGCGGGCGGCGAACCGCTGATGCATCCGCAGATCGATGAAATCGTCCGGCAGCTGGTGGCGCGGAAGAAGTACGTCTTCCTGTGCACCAACGCGATGCTGCTGCGGAAGAAGATCGAGAAATTCACGCCCTCGCCGTACTTCGCCTTCGCCGTGCACATCGACGGGCTGCGCGAACGGCACGACGAATCGGTCGCCAAGGAAGGCGTCTTCGACGAGGCGGTGGCGGCGATCAAGGAGGCCAAGCGGCGCGGCTTCCGGGTCACCACGAATTCCACCTTCTTCAACACCGACACCCCGCAGACCGTCATCGAGGTCCTCAACTACCTCAATGACGACCTGAAGGTCGACGAGATGATGATCTCGCCCGCCTACGCCTACGAGAAGGCACCCGACCAGGAGCACTTCCTGGGCGTCGAGCAGACCCGCGAACTGTTCAAGAAGTCGTTCGCGGGCGGCAACCGGGCCCGCTGGCGGCTGAACCACTCGCCGCTCTTCCTGGACTTCCTGGAAGGCAAGGCGGACTTCCCGTGCACGGCCTGGGCCATCCCGAACTACTCGCTCTTCGGCTGGCAGCGGCCCTGCTACCTGATGAGCGACGGCTACGTGCCGACGTACCGTCAGCTCATCGAGGAGACCGACTGGGACAAGTACGGCCGGGGCAAGGACCCGCGCTGCGCCAACTGCATGGCGCACTGCGGATACGAGCCCACCGCCGTGCTCGCCACCATGGGATCGCTGAAGGAATCCCTGCGCGCGGCGCGCGACACCGTCTCCGGGAACCGGTGACGTCATGACCGCTGGAGGGCCGGTCGCACTGGGTCTCCCCGAGCTGCCGGCCCGGCCGCTCGCGATGCGCCGCCACTCGCGGCGCATCCAGGTCGGGTCGGTTGCGGTGGGCGGGGACGCGCCGGTGTCGGTGCAGTCGATGACCACGACGCGTACGTCGGACGTGGGTGCGACGTTGCA
>NZ_JBHWIY010000064.1:0-22332 GCF_042731715.1 Streptomyces sp. NPDC059832
ACCTGATGACCGCCACCAACCACCGCGCCGAAATGACCGTCCGCTTCACGATCCGGGAACAGATCACCAGCACCGCCGGCCTGCCCGCCACGGCCTGAGCACGGAACCGGAACCGACCCCACCACGCCCCGATGCCCCGCCAAGTGCCAACACTCTCGACAACGTGACAACGCCTCTGCTCTCGGTGTACTGGCCCATATCACTTCCCCGTCCAGAGCCGAAGGTCCGTGGTCGGCGCGGCCCATGCTCACCTTGATCATGGATCATGAACGTCGCGATGTCAGCCGCAAGGCGCGTGAAACGACTTCTGCCAATCTCGAAGCAACCAAGAGACGATGCTGGCCTTCTGACATCTTGCGTCCTGCGATCGATGGGAGACACAAGATGAAACCCCATATCACGAAGGGCAGCCGACCTCGGCCGACGGTCCCGGGCCGTCTGTCCGGCTGGGCTCCGGCCACAGCACTGCTCCTGGCCATAACGACGTCCTGCACCGGCTCCGCGCCGGGATACGATGCCGCCGTGGTCGGTAGGCCCGGCACCGCAGGAGTGGGCGATCGGCTGTTCCCGACGCTCGGCAACGGCGGCTATGACGTGGTGCACTACGGGCTGACGCTGGATTACGTGCCTGAGACCAACCACCTGAAGGGCACGGCGGTCATCACAGCGCGGGCCACCCAGGACCTGAGCCGCTTCAACCTCGACCTGTCAGGACTGCGGGTGCGCACCACGACGGTGCAAGGAGCCAAGGCCCAAGTCGCACGCTCGGGGGACAAGTTGCTCGTGACACCGGCGAAGTCGCTACGGAACCGCGAAGTCTTCAGGACAGTCGTCACCTACGACGGCACACCGCGCACGCTCAAGGACGACGACGGAGGCCTGGAAGGCTGGATAGAGACCGACGACGGCTCGACGGCCCTGGGGCAGCTGTCCGGCTCCATGACCTGGTTCCCGGGCAACCATCACCCGTCGGACAAGGCCAGGTACGACACCACGGTCACCGTGCCCAAGGACGAGGACGGCAATCCCTACGACGTGATCAGCAACGGTGAGCTGATCACGGAGGAGGACAAGGGGAAAACGGTGACCCGGCACTGGCGCACCGAGGAGCCCATGGCCAGCTACCTCGCCCACGTCTCCGTCGGTTACTTCGAGATCCACAAGGGCTGGACGGACGATGACGTGCCCGTCTACGTCGCCATCGACCCCGACGAGGCCGAAGATTCCGCCGATGTCGCCGGTCTGGTGCCCGAGATCGTCGACTGGGCCGGCAAACGCTTCGGTCCCTACCCCTTCTCCTCGACCGGTGCCATCGTCGACCACCTGCCCGGGCTCGACTACGCCCTGGAGACCCAGACCAAGCCCTACTTCGGCGAGGCGCCCGAAGAGGCGCTGCTCGTGCACGAACTGGCACACCAGTGGTTCGGCAACTCCGTCACCCCGCGCAAGTGGAAGGACATGTGGCTCAGCGAGGGTCTGGCCACCTACGCGGAGTGGCTCTGGGAGGAGGAGCGGGGCGACAGGAGCACCACGGAAATCTTCGAGGACTTCTACGACGGCACGGACGCCGAGAGCGAGGGCATCTGGGCGTTCCCGCCGGCGGATCCGCCCAGCGGAGGGCGCGTCTCCGACCCGCCCGTCTACGGACGCGGTGCCATGGTCGTGCACAAGGTGCGCAGGGCCGTCGGCGACGAGACCTTCTTCGACATCCTTCGTACCTGGACCCGGCGGCACCGGCACGGCAATGCCGACACCCGGCAGTTCATCGCCCTGTGCGAGAGCAAGGCAGGGAAGGACTTGACCGCGCTATTCAACACCTGGCTCTTCGACAAGAAGAAGCCCTCCCGGATGTGAAAAGGGCGATCCGACGAGAGAAGGGCTCCTCCCCCGGGGGAAAGCCCTTCTCCAGTCGGCAGGAGGCCCTACGCAGGCGGGTACACCAGCGTGATCTCGCGGTTCAGGCCGGTCTCGTCGGCATCCGGGTACATGGACACCTCACCGTCGGACCACCGCACCAGGAAGTCGTCCGGGTGGCGGTTGTCCGTGTAGTCACCCGCGCCCAGGATGGTGGCGTGCATCCAGAGCCGGTTGGGCTTCTTGACCTGGATCTCGCCGTGGAAACCGTTCTGGTCGACGTCCTTGTAGAGGGTTAGTTCGCCGTCCGTCCAGCGCACGATGAGGTCGTGCTGGTCGTTGCCGGTGAAGTCACCCGAAGCGATCGTCGAGGCGTGCTTCCAGGTACCGTTGGGCGCGGCGAGTTTCTTCTCGCCGTGGAAGCCGTCGCGGTTGACGTCGGTGTACAGGGTGACTTCACCGTCGCTCCAGCGGACCAGGAGATCGTCGGCCCACTTGTTGCTGGTCGTGTAGCGACCACCGGTTATGGAAGTGGCGTGCTTCCACAGGTCGTTGGGCTTCTGCAGCTGTACCTCGCCGTGGAGCCCCTTCTCGTCGACATCGGGATAGAGCGTCAGTTCGCCGTCCGTCCATCGGACGATGAGGTCGTCGCGGTCGGCCCCGGTGAAGTCGCCCGCGGCCATGGTCGCGGCGTGCTTCCAGGTACCGTTGGGCGCGACGAGACGAATCTCCTTGTCGAAGTTGTCGGCTTCCTCCCCGGCACCGCGGTACAAGGTCAGCTCGCCGTCGGACCAGCGCACGATCAGGTCGGAGTAGTCCCAGGATCCCGGATTGCCGTCGGTGAAGTAGCCACCCGTCATGACGTCGGCATGCTGCCAGGTCTCGGCCTTGCCCAGGACACCACGGCCCGCCGGCTGACGGTTGTTGACCGCGTCGTCGTACAGCGCCTTGGCGTCGCCGTCGAGGTAGGAGCTGTAGGAGATGTCGTCCTTGTCGCCGCCCGTCTTCCAGCCGCCGATGACGCCGATGATGCCCCAGTCGCTGCCCCGCTTGATGAGGAACGGGCCACCGGAGGCACCACCCGAGTACTTGTCACAGGCGATGCGCAGGAAGCTGCCCGGGATCTTGGGGTCGGTGCTGTCGTAACGGACGGTCTTGTCCGTGCAGTCCAGCGGGCGTTTCTGGTTGGCCGGGTAGCCGATGAGGCGGGTGGGGTCGTGGTTGTACCCGGCGTTGATCATCAGCTCGGCACCGCCGACGACGTCCTCGACGTTCTTGCCGCCGCGCGGTTCGAGCTGCAGGAAGTTGAAGTCGAGGTCGGCCGCGGCGTCCGGGCCCTTGGACAGGTACCGCTTGTCGACGTAGATACGCCCAGGCTTGACGGTGAAGGAGCCGTGCGGCTTCTTCCCGTCGTCGTACTGCGGGACGAACGCGAGGTTCTTGCGCGCGTCCTGGTCGTCGAAGCAGTGACCGGCACTCATCACGATGTTCTTGCCGGGGCTCTTGACGACCGTGCCACCGCAGAAGCGGCCGGTTTCGGTGCCGTCGTTCCAGAAGAAGGTGCCGACGACAGGCAGCCCTTCGAACGGTCGGCTGGCGGCGCGATCCATCCTGGTCGGGGCGGGAAAATGCTTGGCCTCCTGCTCCTTGACGGGCTTCGCGGCCCGCATGCGCTCCGGGGTCCAGTAGTCGTCGGCGTCAGCCGGCGTGAACCCGCGCGCGTCGTCGTCCCCGCCTGCCGGGACAGGGACCGACGGAACGGAAGACCGCTCCTCCGGGGCGGCGGTCGGCGAAGTGGAAGACCGCTCCTCCGGGACAGGGGCCGACGGAACGGAAGACTCCGTCGGTGGGACGGAGGCCGGCGGAACAGAAGGCTGCTCCGGGACGGCAGGCGGCGAAACGGAGGACGGCTGCGCCGGGGTGCTCGGGATGGTGCTCCCCGAGGGAGTCGGATCGCCTTGGTCGGCAATGGCCGGAAAGCCCGGCAGTAGCATGAGTGCTGCGGCGGCCGCCGCAGTACCCAGCGCTCTGCGTAATCTCATGGTTGTTCCCCCACACGAAAAGAGACGCATGCCACGCCGCCTGGCGTGGCTGCGTCAAGGTCAGTCAAGATCGTATGACCACTACTGGCACGGGGAAGCGCATATGATCGACTTCACACGTTCGTCCATCCGCTGCGGACTTGCCGCAATTGCCCTGCCGTTGATGTTGCTCGGGCAGGCCGGAGCGGCCCACGCCGATCAGCTGCCCTTCCCCAAGCAGGGGTACGGCTCCGTCGGTGGCCCCGCGGCGCCTGGCGAGGCAGTGGACCTCACGGTCAAGGAACGCCCCGGCAACCCGCACCCGACGGCAGTTGAGGTCTCCAGCCCTGCGCTGAACGACGACACCACCCTCGGTGACACCAAGAGAGCCTGGGTGGGCGCGGGCCGGATCAAGAAGACGGTGAAGCCCGGAACGTATCCGGTGACATTCACGCTACGACACAAGAGCGCCGACTGCGTGACGGAAAAAGACCGCGACTACGTGTGCGACTACCCCGCGATCGTCCTGCACTCGAAAGTGACGGTATCGGGTCAGGACGAGACCGCTGTATCGAACGAAGGGCCAGGCTTCGGTGGCGGATTGGCCATCGGCATCGCTTCAGGCGCCGTGGCGACACTGGCGGTGGGCGGGGTACTGCTGCGCCTCCTCCGCCGCCGCCAAGCTCCCTCCTGACCCTCGAGAACGCCGCCCTCACCGCATCTACACATCCCGGCAGACTCGGTCTTCGCGCTGCTGAAACACCGTCGAGGGCTAAGGGCTGTGCTCATATCGTCGGCCGGGTAACGGACCTCTCTGGGATTCCGGTCCGCCACACTCTGCGGAGAAATGCCACGATGGTTTCTTGCGGGTCCCGTCAGTGTGAGGGCGTGGCAAAGATCGAGACAGCAGATGTGTTCGCGGCCGGGGGCCGCGGTGGAGGTGGGAGTCTCTATGCGTACCGGGTGCGTGGGCGCGGACGCAGTGCCGTAGTTCGGTGGATCGGTGGGCGGGGCGACGAACCCGACCATGTGTTTACGGTGCCAGAAGCCGACCGCTGGCAAGTGCCGGTGTTGTGTGATCCGTGCCCCGGTCGGGCCGGTTGTGTTCGTGGACGACAAGGGTGAAGCGCATGCCGGAGGAGCGGATCTCCCCGGCGGGTGAGCAGTTCGACGAGCTGGGGACGGTGTCGTCCCACCAGGGCATCGTGTTCGAAGAAGGGTTGTCAGCGGCCCGGACCTGGGCCAAGGAGCACGGCCCCGTCCTGCCACCCGCCACCGCGATCGGTGAGCACGGGCTCCCCGTTGGGACCTGGGCCAAGAATCTGCGGTTCGCCGCCCGGATCGCGGATCGGATCGCGCTGCGGCAGGAGGCCGACACTGGTTCCGGCTCACCCGGACCTATCTCCAGGACCGCGGGACCATACCCGGGCTTCGTTCGTAGGAGTTCCGCCACGGTTCACGGGACGCGGATCGCAGCCAGCACGGCCGGAGGCACCGTGCAGTCCGCCGTGTTCCCAGTGCTCA
Source organism: Streptomyces sp. NPDC059832 (assembly GCF_042731715.1). Classification (NCBI taxonomy): domain Bacteria; kingdom Bacillati; phylum Actinomycetota; class Actinomycetes; order Kitasatosporales; family Streptomycetaceae; genus Streptomyces; species Streptomyces sp. NPDC059832. The sequence goes on from NZ_JBHWIY010000064.1 coordinate 5,400, forward strand.
GCACAACCGACAGCGGCAGGCCCCGCCCATCGACGGCCAGGTGGACCCTGGTCGTCAGCCCGACATGTGTAGGACGCTGCCGTCGTTCGATGACCCGGAAGCGTTGAGCCGGTCCTCGCTCATCATCGAGGACCGGCTCAACACCACGTGGGACCGGAGGGCTTACGCCAAGTCCCGGACGCGCCCTACGAATCCAAGTTCACCCAGAGGTGCCAGTTGTTGGTGGTGCTGCTCTTCTGGCAGTACCAGTCGGAGTAGACGCCGGCCCGCCCGAACGACAGGCATGCGCTCTGGGACGAGAAGGTACCGATGTCGACATATGTCCGCGCCGCGGAGGGCGCGGAGGGCGCGGATGCCGCCTGCGCGGTGGCGACCGTGCCACCCGTCAGCAGGGCGGCTCCCAATGCGGCGCCTGTGAGCCAGATTCGTGCACGCATAGATTCTCCTCTTCTACGGACCTTTTCACCCAATGCGGGCGCGGTCGGGTACTGGGCACGCCCCGAGCGGGGCTTGCCTTCTCCTGCCGCGAAGCAGAGGAAGTTCTCCTTTGCCGTCTCGCGACGAGTGCTCGCTCAATGCTCGGCCTTGACTTCGGCCTGGACACATCGTCTTTGGCCGGGCGCGATCTCGACAATGACCGTCGGTTGTAGCCGAATGTCCCTGGTCAGCACGTACCACGCCCAAGAATTCGGATATTGGGGGCTCTATGTTGCGAATCCACTTCACTTCAGAAGATCTGGCGCGTGTGACGCTCGGATACAACAGCTCGCTGCCGGTGAGTGAGGCCGTGATGAGTCTGCAAGCGCTCCGTCGCGGCTCGGGCCCACAGTTCTCCGCGTGGCGGCACCTCGTCGGAAAGCAACTGCCTGCACGGGCTTCACTGCTCGGTTCCCTGGTGCCGGCCTCCGGCTGGGCTCCGGACTTCCTCACCCCAGGACCCGACCACGCATCCCCCACCACAGGGGCGTTCGACGCGATACGAGCCACGCCGCGCAGGCGTCTCGCGGCCGACCTGCGCCGCTTGTCGAGCCACCACCGCCTGCCCGCCTGGACGCAGCTGCTGGCCGACGGGGACCGCGAGACGCTTGACGCGGTGGCCGACACCCTGGCCGCCTACTACGACGCCGCGGTAACTCCGTTCGTCGACCGCGTACGGGCCGTACTGGACGCAGACCGTGCCTGCCGGGTGCACACCATGGCACGCCTCGGCGTCGGTGCGGTGCTGGCCGGCCTGCACCCGCAGATGCGCTGGCAGGAACCCGTGCTGGAACTGCCCGGCCCACCCGGACAAGGTCAGATCAACTTCCACCTGGAGGGGCGAGGGCTCCTCCTGTCCGCCCACATCTTCTGCGGCTCCCGCCCCCGGGCACTGCTCAACGACGTGGGCACCCCCGTTCTCGTATACGCGCCCGCCTGGAATCCCCACGGCGGCAATCTCGTCGCCGAACCAGCGGATACCCGGCCACGCACATCGACAGCCCTGGCGACACTGCTCGGCCGCACCCGCGCGGCCGTCCTGGAGGCCCTGGCATCCCCTGCCGGCCACACCACCAAGCAACTCGCCCAGAGCCTTGGCATCTCCCCTGCCTCAGCCTCGGAACACGTCACCGCACTGCGAGCCGCCGGCCTGGTCACCAGCCTCCGGCAGGCCAACACGGTGCGACACACCATCACCGCCTTGGGAGCCGGCCTCATCTCGACCGCAACCGGCACCACCGCACCCGCCACCCCGTCCGCACGGTGGCCCGACCGCCTGCCCTGACGGGATTCGCCACGACCACCTCGCCGATGCACACCACCACCCCAGCTCGCACACCACGGCGCTGACTTCCGCTGCCAACTCGGGGCGACAAGGGTCAGTTCGAGTAACAGTCCGGCCTGGGGCGCCGTGCAAAGGGGGTCGGAGAACCCATGAGGTCCGTCAGACGAACGGCTCTGTCGCACTACCGGTGGTGACGGCGCGGGAGCTCATACCAAGAGAATGCGGTGACGGAGGAGGCTGAAGCCTGCCCTGCCGTACATATGCCGTTTGATCATCTTGGTCTTGGTGTTGACGCCCTCGGCGGGGCCGTTGCTGTAGGGGAGGGTGAGCCCGGCGACGGCCGCGTCATGGTCCTGGCCGAGGCCATTGAAGAAGGTGTCCAGCTCGGGCAGAGCGGCCTCGCGTACCTGCCTGCGCCCCTGCCCGGTAACCCACGCGTGGAGGGGTCGGTCGATCAGCTGGAGTGCGCGTCAGGGGCGGAGCGAAGGGCGTTTCGGGCACGGTCCCGGTGGGCAAGCGCGGAGGCCGTGCGCCAGATCTCGGCCCCGGCGAATGCGCCGATCAACGGTGCGAGCAGGTAGATCCACAGATGCGTGGTGTTGCCGGACAGCAGCGCTGGGCCGAACTGCCGTGCCGGGTTGGCGGATCCACCGCTGCGGGGGCCGAGCAACGCGATGATGAGTGCTGTGGCCAGACCCACGGCGTACGGCAGCAGTGGTCGGGAGAACGGGCGGCCGAGGAGGGCGCCGAGCATGAGCGTCACGGCGACGATGGTTCCGGCCTCTGCCGCGAGCACCGCGGCGGCGCTCCATGCCGGCGCGGGCCCCACGGCCGCGTACGCGATGGGGGCATGACGGGCGACGGGCCCCCAGACGAGGCCGCCGAGCGCTGTGCCGGCCATCGATCCGGCCGCCTGGGCGGCGATGTACGGAACGACGGCCCGCCCGGGAAATGCCCCCAGACGCCACAGTGCCACGGTGACAGCGGGGTTCAGATGCCCGCCGGAGCGCCGCCCGGAAGGCGACAGGATCAGCGAGGTCAGCAGCACCCCGACCAGTGCGCCGAGGGCGGCCAGGGCGACGTCGAGGTTCCCGATGGCCATGGGCGAGCCGGGTGCGAGCAGCCAGCGCACTGCGGTGACGACAAGGAAGAGCAGCAATCCGGTGAGGCCGAACTCGTGGGCCGCGCAACGCAGGACGTGCAGGGGCGGGGCGACGGCGGGGGATCGACGGGTGAGGGTGGTCTGTATCGGGGGAAGTGCCGTGGAGCAGGGCGTGCCCGGATTCATGGGCGAATTTCTGGTCCGCATGAGGGATGGCCTCGATGGTGTGTGGTGCGCGCCGACAGGACCGCGGGGTGGGGAGGCCGGCAGCGCAAAGGGTTCCCCACCGCCGTTCGGCCGCCGGTTACCGTGCGGCGTGTGCGGCCTCCAGCCAGTTGAGGAACTCACACGCGAAGTGCCACTGGTGGCCGGTGAAGACGTGCTCCGGCGCATCCGCGGGGAACTGGATCGTCAGCCGGATGCGCAGTCCGCGCGCACCGTTCCCGAACTCGTGCATGACGCGCGCGATCTCGGTGCCGTCGGCGAGCCTGCCGGTGCCGCCTATCCGGACGGGATACGTCTCGTGTCCCTCGCCCTCGATCGCGACGCCGTCATGGAACGTGAGGAAGAAACGCAGCGGGCCGGAGCCGATCGTCTCGATGATCTCGACAACGCCGTCGGCGGAGTCGGCGAGATAGTGCTCCGGATTGGCCGCGAGCAGCGCACCCCGGTCGGCGCTGGCGAGCCGACCCTGCCACCAGGTCAGGAACTCGTCGGCGTCGATCCCGCCGATCTCCATCTCGGTCACGGCGGACCGCCACGCCCCGTCCGAGGCGCCCGGCAGCGGCGCCATTGCGCGGTCCGCCGCACGGAGGTCGGGGGTGAGGAGCTCCCGCATCAGTTCGTCCCCGATCCGGTCCTTGAGCAGAGCGAGCGCGGTGCGGGAGCGGTACAGCTCCCACCGGCGGATGTCGTCCTGCGAGTACTCGGTGCCGTCGATAACGGTCCGGACAGTCAGCGCGCTCATGGCGTGCCCCTTTCGACACTGAACCTTAAGCGGAGGATTTTTCTCCGCCTCTGGAAGTTAGCATAACGGAGAGAAACTCTCCGATTTAGTTGAGCAGCAAAGGGTGGGGTGCATGAGGGCGGATGCGGCGCGGAGCAGGCGACGGATTCTCGACGCGGCCCGCGATGTCTTCCTGGAGCGCGGACTCGACGCGCCGCTGGACCTGATCGTGCGCCGGGCCGGAATCGGACCCGCCACGCTGTACCGGCGCTACCCCGACCGCGAGGCGCTCGTCCGGGACCTGACCGGCGACCTGCTCGCCCGGCTGGAGAGCGCCGCGGAAGAGGCCGCAGCAGTGGACGACGACGCCTTCGAGGTGGTACGCCGTTTCGTCCACGCGGCGGCGGATCTGCGGATGGGCGCCATCATCCTCGTCCTGCTCGAAGGTCTCGTCGTCGACGCGGAGCTGGTACGCATCCGCACCCGCACCGCGAGCACCGTCGAGACGCTGATCAATGCCGCGCACGAGGCCGGTCGGCTCCGTCGTGACGTGGGCATGGGTGATCTCGTGCTGCTGTCGATCCGGCTGTCCCGCCCTCTCCCGGGCGGCCTGGACCGCCTCGACCCCGACGGGGATCTCCTCCACCGCCATCTCGATCTGGCGCTCGACGGCCTCACCACCGAATCCGCGACCGAGTCCACGACCACCCCGGCAGGGGGCACCCCCCTGACCTTCGCCGACCTCATCACCGCCGCCGACCGCCCGACCACCACCGACTGAACACCAACATTCCTTCCTATATGGAAGTCAAGTGCTGGGCCGACAAGGCGTACCAGAGTGCCGGCCGCCCGATCCGAGTACCCTTCCGAGGCCGCCGGCTCAAGCGGTGGAAGCGCCGGCACAACAGCACCCACGCCAAGATCCGCTGCCTCGGCGAACAGGCCATGGCCACCCTCAAGGGCCGGCGAGTCCCACGAAAGCTTCGCTGCAGCGCCAACCGCATCACCTACCTCGTCAAGGCTGTCCTCGTCCTTCACCACGCATCAACGTGAGTTGGGAAAGGGCTCACTGCGGACGCCCGCGCCGAACGAGCCGTCGAGGAAGAGCGAACAGTGTCGGAGATCCGACAGATCCATGCCGCCCACCAGGGCACCTATGGCGCCCTGCGCGTCCATGCCGAACCCCGTTCCCGCGGGAGAGGGATCAACCGCAAGCGCGTGAGCAGACCGATGAGGATCAACCGCATCGCCGGACGGCACCTGCGGCACAAGAAGCGTATGACCATTCAGGACAAGACTGCCCCGCCTGTGCCGGACCTGGTGATGCGTGACTCCACGGCGCATATGCAACACCAAGTGGTGCGGCGACATGACATACGTCGCCGTCGCTCGACCTGGGCATTCGCCACGGCCATCGACATCTGCCCGCGGCGCGTGATCGGCTGGTCGATCGCGGACCACATACGCACCTCGCTGGTCACCGACGCGATCGAGATGGCCGTGGCCGCCCGCGGCGGGCAGGTCCGCGGCGTCGTCTTTCACACGGACAGGGGCGCGCGATATGGATCGGCCGCCCTCGCCGAGTTCTGCCGTCGGCGGTCGCACGACGGCCCTTGTCCCGGCCACCGTGCCGGGACGGTCGAGGAAGCGCTCTTCTCGAAGACTTGCCGGTCCAGCGCTCAGAGTTCCTCGTCGAGGATGGCCGGCCACGCCGTGCCGTCCGCGCTCCCGTCGGGCCGGGGCAGCGCCATCTCCGCCCAGATGACCTTTCCCTGGGAGGTGTAACGGGTGCCCCAGCGCTCGGCCAGTCGTGCGACGAGGAACAGACCGCGGCCCCCTTCATCCATCGCGGCGGCGTCACGCAGATGGGGCGAGGTGCTGCTGCTGTCGGCCACCTCACAGGTCAGGGTGCGGTCGAGCAGCAGTCGTACAGTAACCGGCGCGGAGCCGTAGCGGATGGCGTTGGTGATCAACTCGCTGAGCACCAGTTCCGTGGCGAACGCGAGCTCGGGCAGAGCCCAGTCGTCGAGCTTCTCGGCCACGACAGCACGCATTCCCGCCACGGCGGCGGGATCGAACGGTACGTCCCAGTCGGCGACACGGTCGGGCGGGATCGCCCGTGTCCGGGCGATGAGCAGCGCCACATCGTCCTTCGGCCGACTGGGCAGGAGCGCGTCGAGCACCGCCTGACAGCTCTCCTCCGGCGACCGGTCGGGGTGGCACGCCAGGGTCTCACGCAGCAACTCGAGCCCCACGTCGATGTCTCGGGTGCGGTCCTCGATGAGCCCATCGGTGTAGAGGACGAACTGCGTGCCCTCCGCCACGTCCAGTTCCGCCGTCTCGAACGGCATACCGCCCAGGCCCAGGGGCGGGCCGGCCGGCAGGTCGGGGAACAACACACTGCCGTCGGGCCGGACCAGTGCGGGCAGGGGATGCCCGGCCCGAGCCATCGTGCAGTGACGGGAGACGGGATCGTAAATCACGTACACACAGGTGGCTCCGATGACACCCGCGTCGGCGCCGGACTCCGCCTCCTCCTGGTCGATGCGCCCGATCAGGTCGTCCAGATGACTGAGGATCTCGTCGGGCGGCAGGTCGAGCGTGGAGAAGTTGTGCACCGCCGTGCGCAGCCGTCCCATCGTGGCAGCCGCGTGCAGGCCGTGGCCGACGACATCCCCGACGACCAGCGCCACCCGACTGCCCGGGAGCGGGATCACGTCGAACCAGTCGCCGCTCACCCCGGAGAGTGCGGGCAGGTAGCGATGGGCGACATCGAGCGCGCTCTGTTCGGGCAGGGCCCGCGGGAGCAGGCTGCGTTGCAGAGTCACGGCCATGGCGTGCTCGCGGGTGTAGCGGCGGGCGTTGTCGACGCTGACGGCAGCCCGGGCGACCAGTTCTTCGGCCAGGGACAGGTCGTCCTCCTCGAACGGCTGGGGCTTCTCGGAGCGCCAGAAGTTGGCCATGCCCAGGATGACGCCCCGCGCCTGGAGGGGCACCGTGATGAGCGAATGGATGCCGTAATCGACGATCGTCCGCGTCCGCTCCGGGTCCTGGGCGAGCCAGCCAGGTGCGTCGGACAGGTCGGGCACCAGCTCCGGCCGGCCTGTGGCGAAGGCCCGTGCCTGTGGCGTGGAGGGGAGAAAGTTGATCAGCTGACCGGGTTCGTAGAGGGGAGGGTCGTCTCGGATGCCGTGTAGAGCGGTGCGGCGCATGTCCGTGTCGGCACAGGTCGGCTCGTCCCCGTGGAGGACCGGTTCGGCCAGATCTACGGTGCCGAAGTCGGCGAGCCGGGGGACCGCGATCTTGGTCAGTTCCTCGGCCGTGCGCACCACGTCGAGGGTGGTACCAACGCCGAGGCCGGCGTCGTACAGCAGGCGCAGCCGCTCGCGGGCGTTCTCCGCCCTGCCGGACAGCGCCCGCAGCTCTGTGGAGTCACGCAAGGTCACGACTGTCCCCCGGGGCCCACCGCGGCGATCCGTCGGCCGCTGGTTCACCGCGAGCAGTCGGCTCCCCGCGAGGTGCACTTCGTCCGTGGCCGCGCGCCCCGAGGTCAGCAGCTCCACCATGCCGGGATCAAGGCTGGACAAGTCCGGGATGCGTCGCCCTTCGGCGTCGAGCGGCAGATCCAGCAGCCGCCTGGCCTCGTCGTTCGCCAGCAACAGCCGACCCTCGTTGCCGACGATGAGCACGCCTTCGCGCACGGCGTGCAGCACGGCGTCGTGATGCTCGTACATACGAGTCATCTCGGCAGGGCCCAGATCGTGAGTCTGCCGCCTGAGCCGCCTGGCCACCAGCGCCGTCCCGCTCGTGGCCACTCCGAGCGCAACCGCTCCTGCACCAAGGATGATCGGAATCTGCTGCGCCACCAATCCGGTCACATGCTTGACCTTCATGCCGGCAGCCACCAGGGCCACGACCTGCGCATGATCGTGGACGGGGACGATCGCCTGCTCCTCACGGCCGAGTGGGCCGCTGACACTCTCGGTGTACACGTGTCCGGCCAGCGCCGGCGCGAGGGTGGCGACGGCCCTCTTCCCGATCAGCTCCGGCCGGGGGTGCGTGTAGCGGATCCCTTTCGTGTCCATCACCACGATGAAGTCGACGCCGGCCGCCTTCCGCCCCGCCTCGGTGAGCGGCTGGAGCACCCTGGAAGGATCAGGAGCCTTCAGCGCGGTCAGGAGGCCCGGTGAGTGAGCGAATGTCTGCGCGACGGCGACGGAACGGTTTCTCGCCTCCGTACTGCTGTCGTGCCGGGCCTGCACTATGAGCGCCAGCACCGAAGCGGCCACGAGGAGCACGACCACAACCACCTGCAGGGCGAAGACCTGGCCTGCGAGGCTCCGGGGGTACTTGCCCGTGAGTGACCGCATATGTGCGCTCCGGAATCGGCCGAAACGACTAACCCAGTGCCCTTTGTAACACCGCGAGGTCGAAGGTGCGTGCGGTCAGGGCTCGCTCGGGGGCGGTACCGCGCGGCGGCCCGACGACAATCCGGCAGCCGTGGGACCGGATCGGTGCCAGGACGGTACGGGATACGGCCGGCCCGGATCGGTGGGGCACGCTGCAGCTCGGCCTGTCCGCGATGCTCTCACTCGGCTTGCTGCTGCGCGGCGCGGGCCACGCGGACTGCCGGCATGGAGGGCTTCTGAGGGCCGCAGGCCCATAGCGCCGGATGTCGGGCGACGTCACGGTGTCAGGACCTCGCCGCCGCGGGCCGCCGGGTCGATCACGCGGGCGTCGGGCTCGCTGAGGACATCGCGCCGAAGTGAGCGGTAGTCCGGTTCCCGGGGCGGCGTCACAGGTCGGCGTGTTCGGCGGAAGGCCGTTCACCGGTCGGTGCCGTAGTCGTCGAGGCGGCGTCCGCGCATCCAGTCGGTCGCGGGGACCGGCGCGGTGGTGGTGCTGTCACCGTCGCGGCGGCGGCCGCGACAGGGGTGAGCCGGTGTGGGAGCTGCTGCTTACCATGAGGGCCCGGGTAAGTGGGCCGGCGGGTGGCGGAGAGGGCGGTGTCAGTGGCTCAGGCCACCGCCGAGGAGGGCGTGACAGCCCTGAGACTCCGGGGCGGGATGTCGGCTGGTCCAACTTCCCCCGGCGCTTCACCGTTCGGCGGCCGGGGCTACGGTGCGGACCGTGAGTGATCCCCTGTCTCGCCCGCTGAGCTGGCGGAACTCGACGAGTCGGTCTCGCTGGCGCTGCTCACCGTAAGCACTGCCGAAGAGTCGGGCGAGCGCCGGAGGCGTCCCGCAGGGTAGCGGTCACCGCTCCCACAGCGGGGTCTTTCCACCCCGAGCATCTCGGTACGCTGCTCCGCACACGTCCGCCAACGCACTTGAACGGCGGGGTGAACAAGGGGAGTTACATGACGCGTTGGACAAGTCTCCTGCCGCTCGGCGGCAGGGCCAGGAAGGTAGCCACGGTCCTGACGGCCGTGGTCACGGCGTGTGCGCTGGTCGCCGGGTACCGCTGGTGGTCGGCCCAGCAGGGCGGTGCTTTGGTGGTCGTGGTGAAGGAGCTGCCGAGCGGGGCAGCGGCCGATGTCACGGTTCGTGGTCCCGGCGGCTTTCAACGCCATGTGACGGTGAGTCGGACGTTCCATGATGTCCCGGCAGGGCGGTACACGCTCGATGTCGGCCCGGTGCGAGGTGCGAACGCCGACGTATACCCGACGCACCCGACGGTCACTGCATCCGTAAAGGCAGGCGGCACGGAAACGGCCGAGGCGCTTTACGCCAATGTCGTGCCGCATACGACAAAGGTTCTGGACGCGTCTCGGCTTGGGCTGGTCGGCGGAATCACCGATAACCGGTTGGTGTTCGACCGTGACGCCACTCACGCGGGAAAGCTGGCCGCCGGCGACGTCATCGTCGCCGGCATTGGGCCGAAGACCCCAGAGGGTCTGATCCGGCGTGTGACAGCAACCCGGCGCGATGACCGAGGGAGGCTCGTCGTCGACACCAGGCCGGCAACGCTTCGGGATGCCCTGCCCAAGGCAAGAATCGACTTTCGCGACGTCCGCCCGGACTCCCCACATTCCGAACCGACGAGTGCCTCCAGGACGCTGTTCGCGCCCGGCGCGGCCAACGACGCGACCGCTCAGGTGAAGAAGGCGGACGGCCCGGGGTCCGGCGTGCAGACCGGCGGTGACGGAACCTTCACCATCTCCGCACTGCTCCGGAGCGGGACCATTATCGAGAACAAGCTCGACTTCGAGTGTTCTGCGGCACTGACCAGCAATCCCCTGCAGCAGATCAGCCTCGGCGGGCAGCAGCCCGGCCTCGGAGAGTTCTCCGCGGATTGGGACTGGTCGGGAGTTCACAAGGTCAGATACGCGTTCACTTTGGCAGAAAGCGCCCGTATCAAGGTCGACATGCCGGCCAGCGAGCGAAAGAAATGCGCCTTCAAGTTCAGGGAGCCGGACCCGGCGGTCAAGGTGGCGGCGTTCACGCTTCCGGTGGGGCCCGTTCCGGTGGTCATTGTCATGGAGGTGAGCATGGTGGCCTCCTTGGAAGGAACGCTGAAGTCCGACCTCTCCTTCGATCTCGGGCAACAGGCGAGACTTACCGCCGGAATGGAATGGAAGGGCGGCCGGAAGACCCCCATCGCGTCGTTCAAAAACGATTTCACGCTCCACAAGGGACCGACCTTCGCCCTGGAAGGCACCGCCAAGGCAGGCTTGCGCATCGGGACGAAGATCTACGGTGCAGCAGGCCCTTACCTCGACATCACCCCGGGATACAAGATCTCGGAGGTAGACGAAATCGGGGGCCAGAGCAAAGCCGAACTCAAGGGAGGGCTGTACACCGCGGCGGGAATCGAGTTCGCCCCCTGGGGAGGTGCCGACGGGAAGCCTACGGCGGCCGTGGAGATCAGCGATCTCTACCACGTCGAGAAAGTACTCAAGTCGTACGTCTGGAACCCGTCCCCGACGCCCAGCCCCTCGAAGACCGATCCCGGAAAGCAAGCGGCCTGCCCTCCTGAAGACGGCATTCGGCAGGCGATCAAGAAGCGCATCACGGGACCGGTCGATCCCGGCGCGCCGTTCCTCGGTCAGTACAAGTGCTGGAACGGCTGGGCTGCGGCAGTGTGGAGCGGGGAGCCCGCATCCGACTCCGTCGTCATCAGCGTCTTCCATCGCGACCGGTCCCGCCTCGATCCAGCGGTCGACCTGCTTCCGGTCATGGACGACAGCGCAGACCCGGACTGGGTTCGGGACTGCCGAAAGCTGCGGAGCCTCAAGCCCCCCGTAGGGCTGATCGACTTCGTCGGCTGCGAACGCTGACGGCCGCAGGACTTCGCCGCTGCTCAGGACAACACTGGCGGAGGCCGTGCGTCTGCGGCCCGCTCCGGCCCGCGCGTACGCCGGCCGTGCCGCAGACGTGACTGCCACCCGCCCGGCACAATTCCAGACCCCCGGACCGTGGTCCGGGGGTCCACGTCATCACGGTCGGTTCAGAACTCAATGGAGGCAACTGTCCAGCCAACGGTTCAGCCGCCGCTCGGCGCAACCCTCTGCGAGACAGGCGCGGTCTCCAGTCGGTCCAGGCGTTCGTAGAGGGCGTAGATGAGGCGGGTGCGGTTCTGGACACAGCGCACGGTGCCCTCCAGCTTCGCGGACAGCCGGCCTTCCGCCTCGCGCAGAACGATGTCGGCGAGCGCCCGGGGCCCGCTGGGCCTCGGCAGCTGGTCGGCGCGGCACCGGGCATCGGAGGCGATGGCGCGGGCGTGGCCGGTGAGCTGGAGGGCGATCTGCTCGTAGTCGCGTTCCGCCAGTGCGTCCTTGCCGGTCCAGGCAAGGACGGCCTTGAGGGGCACTCGTACGGTTCGCGGTCGAGCGGGACCACCCTGGGCGCCAAGAACGGCAAGATCCGCAAGGCGCCGGTGATGCGCGTCAAGCACGACGGGCGTTGTGCGGTGGTCGGTTCGTTGGGCGGATCCCCCAAGCATCCGCTGTGGTATTTCAACGTCAAGGCCGATCCGCACGCCGAACTCCACGACGGCCCCATGAAGCAGGACATGCCGGCCCATGAGGCCACCGGTGAGAAGAGGGCCGAGTGGTGGCAGCGTGCGGTCGCCGCCTTTCCGAGGTACGCCGACGTGCAGAAGAAAACCTCGCGGGAGTTCCAAGTGTCCGTTCTGGAACCTGTCGTCGGACAGCCGCACCCAGGATCTACGCCGCCGGCGACGTCGCCTCCTGGCCCCGTGCGCACTTCGGCACCCGTATGCGGCTGGAGCATCGGATGAACGACACCGAACAGTCCATTGCCGCGGCAGGCAACCTGCTCGGCGACGTGGCCCCGTTCGCTCCCGTGCCCTACTTCTGGACCGACCAGTGCGAAACCAGGATCCAGGCGTACGGAATCTTCCCGCCGGGCGCGGACCTGCGCATCGTTTACGGCGCCCCGTCGGACGGCCACTTCGCCGCCGCCTACGGGCACCACTGGAGGGTGGTCGGCGTACTCGGCTGGAACGCCCCTCGTCAGGTGCGCACGATGCGCCGTCTGATCGTCGACCGCGCATCGTGGGCCGCCTTCGCGGCCACACCCGCGCTCAGCCCGGCAACCGTGAAATGACCCCCAGGTCCCACAGGAAGCAAGGGGGGAGGGCAGCCGGTGACCACCGACCAAACCCCCCGCCCGGCGGGCAGCGCTCCCGGCGTTCGGCCGCGCTGTCGCCGTGCCTGGCTCAGCGCCGACCACCCCCGCTACAAATGGGTGGCGCTGACCAACACCACGCTCGGCATGCTGATCGCGACCATCAATGGCTCGATCATGCTGATCTCACTGCCCGGTATCTTCACCGGTATCCGTCTCGACCCGCTCCGGCCGGGCAACGTCAGCTACCTGCTGTGGATGCTGATGGGCTACCCGTGCTGGTCGTCACCCTCGGCCGTCTCGGCGACATGCGGGGCCGGGTACGCATCTACCACGCGGGATTCGTCATCATCGCTGAGTAGGCCCGGAGCGCGGTGCCGGGATTGTTCCCGGTCCGTTTCTCCAGACCTCTCGCCGAACCCGCCGTGCGCCTCTCAGCGCAACGAGCTCCCCACGGTCTCTGCCATCAGGCGGGGTTCGCAGGCTGCCATGGGTTGGGGATCGTGCCGGCCCGGTATCGGTAGCGGCTGACCGTGACCGATGCGATCCGGAACAGTTCGATCCCGTCCGCCGCGAGTGGTCGCCACCGCCTCGTGGGGGCGGTGAACCGGCGGCGGACGTCGCCCCGACTCCAGCGGTGACGTGTCCGCACGTTGCGGATCAGCCGCCACCACACGAAGGCGTCGAGCCCGTCGAAGACATGCTTGACGACTGCGTGCTCGAAGTAGTTGGCCCAACCGCGCATGATCTGAGTGAGTCTGATCAGCACGGTGGCGAGATCCTGCTGCTGCGATGTCCTGCCTGTCAGAGCACGAATCTTTGCCTTCAGCGACCGGATGGTCCGGTCGGCGATGAAGGTGTAGACGTGCCATTTGTTCGTGCCTCCTTTTCGTTTCCACTGGATGCGGAAGCCCAGGAGTCGAACCCATCGCTCATATGCACGACCTGGTCTCAGCTTGCGCCAAAGGCGTTCTCCGGCGTTTCGTCATTCCTCATGTCCTTCGTGTCGCCCACCGCGCAGGGCGGGGCCGCGGGCGAGCAGGATGCTCAGCGCCGTGTAGTCCGATCCGGGGCGGCGGACGGGCATGAACACCTCCAGGCGGTCGCCTTCGGTGCGGTAGCCCGCCTTCGTGGCGCGCGCCGACAGGGCCGGGGTGCCGACGTGCGCGGCCAGTCCCCGTACGTCGAGGCGGACGCCGCTGGTGGGGTTCCCGGAGATGTAGGTGATCCGGGACCAGTCGAGCAGGCCGGGGAAGGGTGCGAGCGTCAGTCCCTCACGGGTGAACGTCATGGCGCCCCAGCGCAGTTCGCCGCCTGCGTCCAGCTCGTCCAGGTGCCGCTGTGCGAGGGACTCGGCGACGGCTTGCGAGGCGCGCGTGTGGAACGCTTGGGCGGTGCCGAGGGGTGCCGCCGCGGCCAGGCGCCAGAAGCCGGTCGCCTGGCGGACCTTGATGTAGTCCAGCCCTCTGAGGCGGACCGGGCCGCCCGTGTACGGACGGATGACGATCTTGAGTACGTCGTGCGAGTGGCCCAGGTTGATGTGGACGGACACGTTGGCCGCCTCGACGGAGGCGATCTCGTACCAGGCGTAGCGCAGCGTGCGGCGCCCGGGACGGCGCAGCTCGAAGCCGTGCTCGTACTCGTGGATCCGGATCCGGGTGTGCCGGACGCTGAGCGCGACGCACAAGGCGGCCACCGCGGGGATGGCCCAGATGGCGAGGCGGAACGTGGGCTCCTCGTCGTAGTGGTCGCCGGCAATGGTGCACATCACGATGAACACGATGACGAGCGGGACGAGCACGGTGAGGGGACGCCTTGGCATAGCCCCCTGGTAGGTCCACGCCCGCTCTCCCAGCCTTCCGGGCTGCTCGCACCCCGCCGACGCGCCTGCCGTCACCGCACACCTCGTTTGATCGTCCGAAACCTCGCCGTCGAGTGTCGGACCGGCGCTCGTGCGGGGATACGGGAGAACTACTCAATTTGCGTCCGCTGCTCGACCGCTCGGTTGCTGTGCGGCGGCGGTGCGCCCCCCCCGCGTCCGTAAGATGGCCGCTCATGGAGACGGGGGCAGCCGCGGGGGCATGTGTCGGGCTCGGCGGCGAACTGACGCCACTAATAGGGCGGCGGGCGGAAACAGCCCGGATCGCACGCCTGCTCTCCGGCGCACGCCTGGTCACACTCAGCGGAGTCGGCGGCGTGGGCAAGACCCGGCTCGCGCTGCGCGTGGCAGCGAACCTGACAGGATCCTTCGCCGACGGTGTGCACCTCGCCGAACTCGCCGAACTCAAAGACCCCGAGCTGCTCGCGCCGACCGTCCTCGGCACCCTCGGCGTGGCCAACCCGGGACTGCCCGGCGCCGACGCGACGGCCACCCTCTCGGCCCGGCTGCGCGAACGGCGCACCCTCCTCGTCCTGGACAACTGCGAGCACCTGATCGACGCCTGCGCCCGCCTCGCCGACACATTGCTGCGGGCCGCACCCGGGCTGCACATACTGACAACCAGTCGGCAGCCGCTCGGGATCGCGGGTGAACAGGTCTTCCCCGTTGAGCCGTTGCCCGTTCCGGAGGCGGGCGGGGCCGGGGGCACGGGCCACCGCGTGCGTGCCCTGAGCGGCAACCCGGCCGTCGCGCTGTTCGCCGACCGGGCCTCCGCCGTGCTGCCCGGCTTCGCCGTGACCGAGTCCGACGCCGGTGCCGTCGCCGAACTCGTACGCCGTCTGGACGGGCTGCCCTTCGCGATCGAGCTGGCCGCGGCCCGCGTCCGGAGCATGAGCCCGCAGGAGATCCTGGAACGGCTCACCGACCGGTTCGCGCTGCTGACCGGTGGCAGCCGCATCGCCGCCGACCGGCAGCGCACCCTGCGGGCACTGATCGACTGGAGCCACGAACTGTGCACGGAACGCGAACGGCTGCTCTGGGCGCGGGCCTCGGTGTTCCGTGGCGGCTTCGACATGGAAGGCCTCGAACAGATCTGCACGGACACCGAACTGCCGGCCTCCGCCCTCCTCGACACCCTCGACGCGCTCGTGGCCAGATCGGTCATCAGCTGCCGCCAGGAGCAGGGGCGCTCGCGCTACCACATGCTCGAGACGGTTCGGGAGTACGGGCACGAACGGCTGGTGGCATCGGGCTCGCTCGACGCACTGCGCGCCCGCCACCGGGGCCACTACGCACAGCTGACGGCACAGGCCGGGCAGGAGTGGTTCGGGCCCCGGCAGGTCGACTGGTTCACCCGGTTGCGTCTGGACCACCCGAACCTGCGCGCAGCCCTGGAATTCTGCCTGGAGCACCCCCAACAGGCTCTGGCCGGTCTGGCCCTGGCCGTGTCGCCCAGGCACTACTGGATCACCGCAGGCCTGCTGTCCGAGGGCCGCCGCTGGCTGTCGCAGCTGCTCGCCGCCGACCACGCGCAGGACTACGGAGACGACGCGGCCGGCCCCGACGCCGCCGTCCGCGTACAGGCCCAGATCACCGACACCTATCTGGGCATCCTGCAGGGCGAGCAGAACGCCGATACGCTGCGCGCGCTCGCCGCATGCGAGACGATCGCCCGACGAGGCGGTCACCGGCGGGAGTCGGCGTGGGTATGGCACCACCACGGGATCCTCGCCGTCTGGCGCGAGGACTTCACAAGTGCCGTCGAACTGTTCGCGCGGGCACGCGCCGAGTTCCTTGCACAGGGCTGCCTCGACGCGGCCCTCGAGTGCCGGGTCAAGTTCGCCATCGCACACGCCTACGGAGGCGAAGTCACCGAGGCCGACAAGGCATGTGCCGAGGTCGAAGCGGCCGCCCGTGCGCACGGCGAGTCATGGCTGCACGGAATGGCCCTGCTCGCCCGTGCCCTGCTCGCCCGGCGCGCACACGCACCTGCCGACGCGGTCACACACGCCCGCGGGGCCATCGCCCGGCTGCGCCCATTCCACGACTGGTGGGACGTGGCCATGTGCGTGGAGGTCATCACATGGAGCACCCAGGACGCCCCGCGGCGCGCGGCCCGGCTCCTGGGCGTGCTGCACCTGTTGTGGGAGTCACTGGGCGGGCGAATCGGCTCGGCGCCGTTCATGCGCGCGCAGCATCTGCGCTTCGAGGCCACGGTACGGGAGGCGCTGCCCGACGCCGCCTTCAACCGGGAATTCCACCGCGGAGCACGCGCCACCCTGGACGAGGCCATGGCCTGCGTACTCGACGACGCGGCCGGGGCGCCAGGGCTGACGCGGCGCGAGAACCAGGTCGCGGAGCTGGTCGCCGACGGCCTCACCAACAAAGACATCGCGGTGCGCCTGACGATCGCCCAGCGCACCGCGGAGAACCACGTCGAACGCATCCTGACCAAGCTGGGGCTCACCTCGCGCACGCAACTGGCGGTGTGGACGTACGAGCGGCGCAACGAACTCGTCGGCAGCTCACAGCGGTCAGGCCCACAGGACCAGGGCGGGTGATGCTCCTATTGGCAGTCAAGCGGTGTGGGGTGCCTGGTCGCCGGTCATGTGTAGGGGGCTCGCGGTTTCGGGCGTCGGCGGTCCGCAATACT
>NZ_JBHWIY010000065.1:0-22007 GCF_042731715.1 Streptomyces sp. NPDC059832
GCGACGACAGCTACGGCACCTCGCCGCGTTGTCGGAACGCCCGAATACATCCAGTATTCGGGCGTCCCTCCGCCTTGCGATGCACCGCATCTGACACCGCACGCTGATCCACCAGGGATTACGGGACAGCCCTTAGCCCGGCGCTGCGGGCAAGCCCTGGCTGCAATGGTGCGGCATGCCCCGCGCGTTTCCCTCGTACTGCCCAGACGTGGCCCTAATCGGCGGCCCTCGGGCGCCGGCATCCTGGGCGGCTGGCCCGAGCCCTTCCTCTCCAGCCCGCGGGCCGTGCTCCTCACTGTACGGAGCACTGCGCCCGCGGGCCGGAGCGTTCCCAGGGGCTGCGAGGGTGCGGGCGCCGGGCGTCGTCAGCGAAGGGAACGTCCTCGCGAGAAGGCGGGCCCATCTGCTCAGCGCCCTCTGTTTCTGGCGCGACGGCCTGAAGGCGGGGGTCACAGGCGACGAGCGGCCAGGGGGTACTGACGCCCCGTCCAGCGACTGCTCCCGCTCCGCCTTCGCCGCCCCGCGCCCGCCTCGCGGCTCGTCCGGTTTCCCGGAAACACGGTCGCGCCGGGCCGTGGCCCGTTGCTACAAGAAGGGGCGTGGGAATCTGGACCGACGCCTTCATCGCGCCCCCGGCACCGACCCTCCTGCGGCCGGAGGCGTTCGGCCGGCTCGCGGTCGAGCTGGCGCGCGAGCGTGTGGTCCGGACCCCGTGGGCGCTCCTCGCGGGGAAGCTCTGCGTCAACGCGAGCCTCAACCTGGGGCAGCGTCAGCGGGCAGGCCAACTGGGACCGGCCTCCCGTCGGTACGGTGCTGCGGACCGAGGCGTACCCGTGGGACATAGAGGACCCGGACGACGCCCCCCGCCCTGGGGCCCCTCGCACGAGGAGGTCCGGCTGCTCGCCTCCGGCGAGAAGGCGCTCGACATCCTTGCGGCGCTGCGGGCCGCCCCGTACGGCGACGAGGATGTCGCCGTCGTCTTCGCCCACATGGCTTCGGCAACCGGGCGATCACCAACTACTTCCAGTACGCGGACAGACGCACGACGCTGGCCTGCTTCCCCCTGGCACGCGCGCAGAACCGGCCGCTGTCCGCCGACACCTACGGGGACATGGACGACGGGACGACGCTTCCGGTGCGGACCTGCGTGGTCCACACCTTCAAGCACGCGCTGGGCGACCTCGGCCTGGACGGCGGCCCGGTACCAGCGCTCGCCGCCATCATCTCCCGCTACCTCGGACCGGACCAGGTCAGCGGCAAGACCTGGGGCTGAACCCGCCCGGCGCCCAGCCCCGGGCCCTCGGCATCACGTGAGGCTGAAGAAGAGGGTGTCCTGTGTGTACCCGTCGGCTCTGTGCTTCGAGTACCACCATTGATCGTGCTCGAATTCGAGTTTCTCCATGAGCTCCTGGACGTCGACCCAGAAGTCCGGGGCCACACGGGCCAGGACGTCGCCATAGGCGTCCGCGGCGGGTTTGGCCCTGTCCAACGGCAGGTGGCCGATGGCCGGATACCCGTCCACCGGGCGCGGTATGCCGGGAAAGCCGTCCGGCAGCCCGCCGAAGAGGTATCCGCCGGGCAGCAGGTCGCCCGGCACACCCAGGCGGCGCAGCTCCTCGTCGACCAGGCCGAAGAATGTGGAGGGATCCGCGCAGGTGCCCAGGGTGTAAGGGTCACAGGCATTGTGGTCGATGACGATCTGCAGCGCGGCGTGATAGGCGTGTCCCGCACGCTCGGCCTCCGAGGACATGCGCCCGGCCAGGAGGTGGTCGAGCGCTTCCGGGACGGTCAGACCCCAGTCGACCTCCTGGTGGTCGAGACCGGTCTGCCGCGCACGGGCGGAGTTCCGCATGCCCTCAAGGCGGTACTGCTGATCTGCGTTCAGGTTGCCGTTGTTGCCCAGGAAGGCAAGGACGTCGGCCTGGTCGGCAGTGGAGTAGAAGATCCCGTGGCTCATGGCGCCATGGTGCCAAGGACGACTGACACCCCCGCCTGACCCGCAGGGGCGCGGCCGGAGGGCGTCCGGGCCCGAATCATCCGCAGCGAGGAGCGCACACTCTGCGGTCGGCCCACACCGCGGGAGGGTCGAGGCGATCGTTCACCACGTCCAACAGCTCGGCAGCCACCGTTCGAGACAGTTCGACCCCGGAGACATCAAGCGGGCGAACGACGCACTGGGCGGGGATCCGGCCAGCGGGACGGTCAGGTTGCGGGGCGCGGGGCGGTGCATCACAAGGCGGAGGGACGCCCGAATACTGGATGTATTCGGGCGCTCCGACAACGCGGCAAGGTGCCGTGGCTGTCGTCGCACGCCCACCAGGGATTACGGGACAGCCCCAGAGCCCGTCCTGCCGCTACTGTGCGCGAAGGGGGCCTGGTATCGCACCCCCGTCGATGCCGGGCCCTCCTGGCCAGCCTTGCCGGTCGAGCCATCGGTGGCCATCGACAAGGCCGGGAAGTCATGTGAGAGGAAGCGCCGCTGACAGCCTGTCCCGTTCTGAATAGAAGATCGGGTCACAGCTTCCCGCAGGTCGCCGGACCCGCGTTCGCCAGTCGCCGACCGTGCCACCCTGTCCTGCTTTCAGGCCGTGGTCATCGGCTGAGGACGCCCTGGAGGCAGAACTGGTCCAAGACTGACCCTGGCCCCGGCGACCGCTTGGAGGCGCGCCCGTCTCACGTCGTCGGCGTGCGGCGGTACGGACGGAGTGGGAAGCGGTCGAGGAGGCTCAGAACGGGGCATGTTGCCGCTCCTGGGATCGGCCGTAGGCTTCCAGCCGCAGCAGACCAGGGCCAGTACGTAACACGAGTCTAGGTAGCCATCGCCGATGCGAGGCCGCGCTCTGCGATGGGAGCTTCGATTCGGCGAGGGCCGATCGGCCTCTCGGGGAACCAGCGATACCGGAGACTCATACATGGCAGCCAGCGGCGTCACCTACATCGGCCTCGACGCACTGCTCGCACCCGAAAGGTCGGTCCTCCTGCTGATCGACCACCAGGGCGCGCAGTTCGCCGGGATGCACAGCATGGACCCCAACCTCGTGGTCAACAACGTCACCGCCCTGGCGAAGGGCGCAAAGCTCTTCGACGTACCAACAATCCTCAGCACGGTCGTCGAGGACCGCGGCGGCCGGATCATCCGTCAGATCCAGGACGTGTTCCCCGACCAGAAGCCGATCGACCGCACCACAATCAACACCTGGGAGGACCAGCGGGTCGTCGACGCTGTCGCCGCCACCGGCCGCAAAGACCTCGTCATAGCCGGCCTGTGGACGGACATCTGCCTTGCCTTCCCGGCGATCCACGCTATGGCCGACGGCTACCGGGTCTACGCGGTGACGGACGCGTCCGGCGCGACGACGGTCGAGGCGCATGAGCGCGGAGTCCAGCGCATGATCCAGGCGGGTGTCATCCCGGTGACCGCCGGGACCGTCATCGCGGAATGGCAGCGCGACTGGGCACGCGAGGCGACCGTTCCCGGCATCAACCAGATCCTGGTTGACCACGGCGGCAGCTTCGGCACCAGCCTGGCCTGGGAGCTTCAGCTTCTCGGCAAGGATTGACAGCTCACATGTGGGCGGGGTGGGCGGCGCCGAGACGCCGCCTACCTCGGTCATGTGGTCAGCGGCAGGTCGCGCAGTTGGCGGCGTGAGGTGATGCCGAGCTTACGGAAGATGTTCCGTAGATGGGCGTCAATGGTGCGTGGACTCAGGAACAGCTGCGTGCCCACCTCCTTCGATGTCGCGCCCGTGGCGACCAGCCGGGCGATCTGGAATTCCTGCGCGGTGAGGCGAGTCGGCGCGTCACCGACCCGCTTCCGCACGCGGGCGCCGGTCGCGGCGAGCTCTCGGGCGGCCCGTCCCGCGAACGCCGCTGCCCCGAGCACGGACAACTGCTCGTACGCCGCCTGCAATTCCACCCGCGCCTCGGACCGCCGGCCCTCGCGGCGCAGCCATTCGCCATACACGAGTCGGGCGCGCGCGACGTGGGGGGCTCCGTCGCTGCGGGCAAGACGCTCGATTGCCTCCCGGTACAGCTTCTCGGCGGTCGGCCCCTCTGTGAGCAGGGCCCGCGAGCGCAGCTCGGTCCCGAGCGCCCACTCGGAGCCGCTCGCGGCAGTGCGCTCGGACAGGAGCTTCATGACGGGCTCCGCGAGATCGGGACGACCGGCGTACGTCGCGGCCTCGATGAACTCCACGGGTATCCAGCAGTGGAAGCTGATCTCGTCGAGATCACCTGCCACTTGGCATGCCGAGAGGGCAGCGTCGTAGCGGCCCAGGCCGTTGAGGAGTACGGTCCGGGCGTACTCGGTAGCGCTGAGGAGACGTCCCTCGCCGCGCGCGTCGGCGTCGCGGGTGGCAATGTCGGCAATCCTGGTGGTGCGTTTCTCGTCGCCGCGCCACGCGGCCACGGTGACGTCGACGTGGAGCATGGCCGGGGTGCCGAGTTCCGCCGCGATCGCATGTGCCTCGTCGACCAGCGCGGTGGCGTCGGCGAACTCGCCCGCGTGGACATGTGCGAGGGCCCGGTAGCTCAAGGCCACAGGCAGCTCGGCGAGCATTCCCGCGCCGCGCACCAGTTCGAGCTGGCGTTCGGCCAGCTCCCGCCATGCCTCGTCGTCCCACAGGTCCATCGCGGGACCGCAGGCCACCCATAACTGGCCCACGTCGTAGGCGTCGCGACCCGCACCGCGCCGGTAGACGTCCACGGCCTGGCGTAATTCTGGCGCCGCCTCCGTGTATCCGTCTCTGACCTGGGTGGTCAATCCGTCGAGCAGCCGGTCGAGCGGGCGCGGTTTCGGTGGGGTGGGGCTCATGGCACGGGCGGTCTCGGCGATGTCGAGTATGCGGTCAGCGGTGGTGAACCGGCCGACGAACACCGCTGCGGCGAGGGACTCGAGGAATGCCTCGCGGGCCGAGAAGGTGTCGAGCGGTGCCATGAGCCGGGCCGCCCGAAGCAGCTTCTCGACTGCGGCGTCGTCTCGGTTCCTGTCGAACGCCATCCGTGCGCGCAGCGTGGCCACCGTGGCGCGCTGGAGGTTGTCGAGCGGTGTGGCTTCCGCTATGGACAGCAGGGACAATGCGGAGTCCGCGGCGCCGCTGTCGCGCTTGGCGCGCGCAGCGACGATGGCTCGTACGGCGCGGTGGGCGGGTTCCGGCGTCAGATTCGCGGCCTTCTCCAGGAAGGCCGCTGCGGCGGCGACGCCGCCGCGGGCACGGGCCCGGTCGGCCGATCGTTCCAGCGCCGCCGCGACGTCCTCGTCCGGCTTGCGTGCGGCCTGTGCGTAATGCCACGCCTTGCGGTCGGGCTCGGTGTCCGCGGTGGCCTCGGCCAATGCGCGATGGACCGCGCGGCGCTCGTCGAGGGTGGCGGACCGGTAGACGGCTGAACGCACCAGCGGGTGACGGAACCGTACCCGGTCGCCGATGGCCAGCAGGCCGGACTCCTGCGCGTGCGTCACCGCGTCGTCGGGGACACCGAGTTGTTCCGCCGCCTCGCCCAGGAGTATTGGGCAGCCGGTCGGCTCTGCTGCCGCGATTAATAGCAGGGTCCGTGTCTCAATGGGGAGTTCGGCCAGTCTCACCCGGTAGCTCGCCTCGACCTTCCCTGAGGTGGGCGACGCCGCGGGTAGCACGAACCCGCCCGCGAGGTCGGCGGTGTGGGGCAGTTCGAGGAGGGCGAGCGGATTACCGCGTGCCTCGGCAATGATGCGGTCGCGTACGGCACTGTCAACAGGCACGTGGATCCGAGACGCGAGGAGCCGACGGGCATCGTCGTCGGCCAGGCCGCGAAGCATCAGTTCAGGGAGGCCCGCCAGTTCGTGGCGGTCGCTCGCATCGCGCTCGGCGAACAGCAGCGCCACGGGTTCGTCCTGGAGCCGGCGCGCGACGAAGGCCAAGGCCTGCGCGGATGCCTGGTCGAGCCAATGCGCGTCGTCGATGACGCACAGCACAGGCTGCTCGGCCGCAGCCTCCGAGAGGAGGTTGAGGACCGCCAGGCCTACGTGGAAGCGGTTCGGCGCGCCGTCCCCGGTCTGCCCGAACGCAGCATCAAGCGCCCGGCGCTGCGGCGCGGGCAACCGTTCCTGCCAGCGCAGAGTCGATTTGCAGAGCTGATGGAGTGCGGCGAACGCCAGTTCCGACTCGAACTCGGCGCCTCCGGCGCACAGCACCTTCAGGCCCGGTGCCGCCAGTGCGTGGTCGATGAGCGCGGTCTTTCCGATGCCCGGCTCTCCCCGCACCACCAAGGCGCCGCCGCACCGGGACCGGATGCCGTCGATCAGTTGGTCCAACACGTCTGATTCGCTCCGTCGGCCGAGAAGTCCGGGACGTTCGGTTCCCGGGCGGGATCTCCGCATCAGCGGGCCCGTTCGGTGCACACGTCCATATCGACCGGCGGGGCGACCGACGATGCGTACCTCTCGCCCCAGGCGCTGGCACTTGCCGGTGTGCCTCGGTGTCGGCTGTACAGGTGGGTTCTGTCGACGCGAACACGGACTCCGCCCGCGAGTTCGGTCATGGGACTCCTTCTCGTTTCCCGAATGCGACGCAAGCCGACGCGTCTTGAGAGTCCCATCAGCCTTGTTGACATGTCAACAACTAGTGGTGGTCTCGCCTGCGTGTCGTCGCAGGCACACTCACAGGCCTTCGGAGACATCCGAGAAAGCTCTGTCTCCGGTCGTACACCCGCTTGGAGGAGGTAGCTGTCGAAGACACCCGCACCCCAAATCCGTATACGTGGCCGCCGGCGGTGGCACGGTCCGCTGCATGTGCTGCGGCGCACCCGCGCCCACACGACCCGGCATCCCGTACCCCTGGGCCGGCATACCCACGCCCAGGCGGCCCGGCCAGGGCTGCCCAGCGCATGTCCCGGAGAACCGATGACGACACTCGCACCCCCGCAAACCCCAGAACACGACCCCTGACCGGCCGCCGCCCTTCGACCCCGAACTCGCCCCGGCGCTCGCGCCACTGGCAGAAGTCCTGCCGTCGGACGAAGACCTGGCGCACGGCGGGGCGATCGAACTGCAGGAGCGCCGGATCCCGGGGCAGCCTGGCGCACCCGAGGTGGCATACTGCCGCTGCCTTCGGGCGCCACGCGAAGCCGCTTGAGGCTCTCCGGCTACGATTCCCGAACCAGTGGACACACGCCCAGAAGATTGGCCTCATGAACGAACCACGCTGGCTCGATTCGCATGAGGCGGCTGTCTGGAAGAAGTACCGGGACCTGCAGCGCCAGCTGCAAAGCGCCCTGGACCGGCAGCTCGCACGCGACTCCGTGTTGTCCGGAGCCGACTACGCGGTACTCGCCCCCCTGTCCGAGTCGCCGGACGACGTCCTAAGGGCCCGGGATCTCCAGGCCGAGCTGGGCTGGGAACGGAGTCGGCTGTCGCATCAGATCAGCCGCATGGAGAAGCGCGGCATGGTCGCCCGCGAGCCGTGCGAGGACGACGCGCGCGGCTCGATGGTGCGCATGACCGCCCAGGGCCGGGCCGCGATCGAGGGGGCCGCGCCGCAGCACGTCGAGACCGTCCGCCGTTACTTCTTCGACCCGTTCTCCCCCGACGAAGTCGAAACGCTGGGCGTACTCTTCGACCGGCTCCTCGACTCACTCTCGCGCGACACGGACTGACCGTTCCCCCACCCACCCCATCGCATGGCTGATCATGGGTCGGTGCCCCCACGCGCCGAGCAGCGCCGCACTGGGTCGCTGTCGGCAGACCCTACGTAAGCCCGCCGCATAGGCGACCGTCACCGACGCGATTCGGCCGACGCGCTGCGAGTGTCGGCTGTGGCAGACCTACGTGAGGAGTCGGGATGAAGATCACCGTTGTGGGACGAGGACGCGTCGGAGGCGGCCTGGCCAGTCTGTGGGAGAAGGCCGGCCACGAGGTGACCGGCCTTGGCCGCGACGGCGGCGACGCGGCCGGTGCCGACGTCCTGGTGATCGCGGTACCGGGCCCAGAGATCGCCGATGCGCTGGCCCGGGTGTCCGGGCTGGCCGGACAGGTGACCATCGACGCCTGCAACCTCTACGGACCGCGGGACGACTCCTTCCCCTCCCTGTCCCACCAGGTGAAGTCGATCGTCGGCGGACCGACCGCGAAGTCGTTCTCAACGAACTTCGCCGCGATGTACGACCAGATCGAGGCGCAGCGCGTTCGCCCGAGCAATCTTTTCGCCGCCGAAGCGGCCGCGCGGGAGACAGCCGAACAGCTGATCCGGGATGTCGGCTACGACCCCGTCTTCGTCGGCGACCTCGATCCTGGCGCCCGCCTGCTCGAAGACAGCTCGGCACTCACCCGTGCTCTGGCCGAACAGCTGGGCCCCTTCTTCTACCGCTACGGACCTCCCGACGAGCTGTGAACCGCCACCGACCGCCACACTCGCCCAAGGAGCAAGCCGCCCGGGACCGGTGACGCCGTGGCGTACGTCGGATCAGGTCCGTCGAGCAGTGCGACCGGAACCGCCCTCGTCGTCGACGGCGCCCGACCTCGGTGGTCCGGCACCTGTCTCCAGACCTGTGCGGGCCGAACCGACCGACCGCACCCTCCGCGGAGGAATCCCATGAACGAGAACAATCCGGGCGAGGCTGCCAAGGCGATCGTCCGTCGCAACACCGAAGAGGTGCAGGGCGGCGGGGACTTCGCCCTCTTCGACGAGCTGTTCGCCGACGACTTCATCGACCACACACCGCAGCCGGGACGTACGGCCGACAAGGCGGGCGCACGCAGGCTGTACCAGGTGCTCCGCGAGGCCTTCCCCGACTTCCACGCCGTCATTCACTGGCAGTCCGCCGACGGCAACCTCGTCACCACGTACAAGACGTATCACGGCACCCACAAGGGCGAGTTCTTCGGCATCGCACCCACCGGCAAGCAGATCAGTTTCGAAACCGTGGATGCCATGCGAGTACGCGACGGGAAGATCACCGAGCACTGGGGCGTCGCGAACCTCTTCTCGCTGATGCAGCAGCTCGGCGCGCTGCCTGATGCCGTATAGCAATACGGCGGTGGCGCCCACCGCCACGTTCAGCGCGCCAGATAGGCGGCTCGGCCCGTAAACAGCTTGTCGATCAGCTCCGTCGCGGATGCGTCGGCGCTCATCAACTTCTTATGGCCGTTCTTCGGGCCCGGCTCGCTGTACACCAGGCCCGCAGCCTTCAGCACCGTCAGGCTCTGCGCGATCACCTGACCGCTGACGTGCTCGGGGGCTGCGACTGGGCAACTCGATACAGCTGGCGATGCATACGGTCTGCCGCGGCTGCGGCTACCTCTGGCTGGAAACCCCCGGCAGCACGGTAGAACTCATACCTGGATCGGTCACCCTGGTACGCGGAGGACCGAACCACTCCACCGGACACGGAGCGAGCACCGAATGCCTGGAAACAGAGGTTCTCCGGGCACGCCGCGCCCACGCGCGTCCCTCCGACAACCCTCAGGCCACGGTGTTCCTGTGCGGCGCCTACCGGTTCTCCGGCGATGTCGGCGGCGGATTGCTCGACGCACTGCCCCAGGTCGTAACCCTTTCGGCGGCCGACGACAACCCCTGCGGGAGGTGATCACCCTGTTGTCGCGCGAGCCGGTCCGTACCGAGCCCGCCCAGCAGATCGTGCTGGACCGCCTCCTGGACCTGCTCCTCGTGCTGGCCATCCGCAGCGATTCCCGCTTCGGGAAACCGCGGTGCCGGGTGGTGACCAAGATGACGGGACCCGGTTCGACGAGACGGTGAACCTTGTCCGGTGCAGCCTCCGCCCGAGGTCACAGGCCTGGGTCCACCACTCCTGCCGGGGCCGGCTTCGGCAGGGAGCCCATGGCCCTCAGTGTCTCGAAGGCGGCCGCGGTCGGGCTGGCCGGTTCGGCCTGATAGACCACCAGCTGCTGGTGCGGGGCTCCGTTGACCGTGAAGGCCGCGAACTTGATGCGCAGGTCCCCGACCTGGGGGTGCTTGAGGTGCTTGCCCTCCTGGGACTTGCCCTTGACGTCGTGCAGTTGCCAGAGCGCAGCGAACTCCTTGCTCTGAGCGGACAGTTCCTCCACCACCTCGGCGATGCGGGCGGACTCGGGGTCATGGCCGTAAGCGGCCCTGATCTCGGCGACGCAGGAGTGCGCGGCTCGCTCCCATTCCTGGTAGAAGTCGCGACCTGCCGGGTCGACGAACACCATCCGGGCGAGGTTGTCGAACTCCTCAAAGCCGCTGTGCAGGGCTGCGGCCAGGGAGTTACCCGCCATGATGTCGAGGGCCGGGCCCACGACGAAGGCCGGTGTGTGATCCCATCCGTCCATCAGCTGCAACAGTTGCTGGCTGACGTCCGCCGAGCCCCGGTCGTGCGGACGCTGCGAGACTGTGAGGCAGAGACGGTTGAGATGATCGGTCGACTCCGCGTCCAGTCTCAGGGCGTGTGCCACGGCGTCGAGGACCTGCGGAGAGGGGCTGTTCTCGCGCCCTTGTTCCAACCGAATGTAATAGTCGGAGCTGACCCCGGCGAGCAGTGCGACTTCCTCCCTGCGCAGTCCCGGCACCCGGCGGCGCCCGAATTCGGGGAGACCGACATCGTGTGGCTTCAGGGCTTCTCTACGGGCTCGGAGGAAATCGCCCAAAGGGGTCCCATTGCTCATGCGGTAAGAGTAGATGCATTTCGGCCAGAGAGAAGCACCAATGCACAATATCACATTCGGTAGCATTATCGTAACAGATAGTACATGCGTATGCCGGGGTCCCAGGAGACGCAGGGACGGCGGGCAGCGGTCCGTCACATCTCTGCCCCATGGAGCCCGTAATCCTGGGTGTGATGCACCCACCGTCGACACAACTCCCGCGGGCCCTGTCCGCCTAGCCTCGAAGACATGGACAACAACACGCACTTCAGCCCGGTGGAGGAAGGACTGGGTACGTTCCTCCGCTCCCGCAGGGAGCGCCTGAGCCCCGCGGCAGCGGGACTTCCCACCGCTGGGCGGCGGAGAGTACCCGGCCTGCGGCGCGACGAGGTCGCGGCGCTCGCAGGAGTGAGCCTGAGCTACTACAGCCGGCTCGAGCAGGGCCATCAGGTCAGCCCCTCCCCCAGGGTGCTGGAATCGATCGCCCGCGTGCTGCAACTGGGGGACGAGGACAAGAAGGTACTCTTCCAGCTCGCTCTGCCAGGATCCCGCCGTGCCCGCGCTCCCGTCCGGGTCGAACGCGTCCGGCCGCACTTGAGGCAGTTGATCGAGAGCTGGCCCAGGACGCCAGCCTTCATCATCGGCCATGCCCAGGACCTGCTGGCCACCAACGCACTCGCCGACGCCCTCTACCGCGACTTCGCGCAGCACGACAACGTTCTGCGGATGCTCTTCCTGGACCCCGCGGCGAAGACCTTCTACCGCAGCCCGGAGCGGGCCAGGCGCCGGGCGGTCGCCGACCTCCAGCAGACCGCCGCGAGCACTCCGGAAGACCCCCGCATCCTGGAGCTGGTCGGTGAGTTGTCAGTGCGCAGCGGCGAGTTCCGCACCCTGTGGGCACGCGAGTACACCCGGGTCCCGCCCTACGAGATCAAGCAGGTCTTCCATTCGGTCGTGGGAAAGCTGGAGCTGCGGCACGAGGCGCTCAACATACGCAGCGCCCCGGGACAGCAACTCGTCATCCTGCAGGCGGAGCCCGGCTCCTCCACTGCCGACGGGCTGGCCCTGCTGGGTTCCGTGAGCGCGCCCGACGTACCGCACCAGCAGAACCCCGCGCGCGGCACCTGAGCCCATCCTGGGTGCAGGACTCCCAGGAAAACCACTGCCTTCATATCGCTATGGCGGAGGGACAGACTCGAATACGTCAACAGGAAATCCCCTTCAAAGGGGAAAGGCACGAAAGAGGTCTTCCCATGGGTACGTGGTTTATCACCGGCGCCTCCCGCGGAATCGGCGCGGAAATCGCCCGTGCCGCTCTGGCAGGCGGTAACAATGTCGTGGTCGCCGTACGAAATCCGGAGCGTGTACCGGACGATCTGAAGGGTTCCGACAAGGTCCTCGCAGTCGCTCTGGATGTCACGGACAACGACAGCATCCCGCAGGCCGTCGAGGCGGCCGTGGACCGGTTCGGCGGCATCGACGTCCTGGTGAACAATGCCGGCCGCGGCCTGCTGGGAGCCCTGGAGGAGATCACCGACGCGGAGGCCAGGTCACTGTTCGACCTCAACGTATTCGGCCTCATCAACGTCACCCGCGCCGTACTGCCCGTGATGCGCAAGCAGGGGGCGGGCCGGCTGGTGCACATCGGTTCCCGCTCCGGCTTCGAGGGCGAGCCGGGCGTCAGCCTGTACTCCGCGTCGAAGTTCGCCGTCGCGGGCATCAGCGAGGCGCTCTCAGCCGAGATGGCGCCGTTCGGAATCCAGTCGATGGTCGTCGAACCGGGTGTCTTCCGCACCGACTTCCTGGACGCGAGCTCCCTGTCGGTCGCCAGGAACCGCATCAGCGACTACGACGACACCCCCGCGCACGTCACCTTGGACTGGATCGACCGGGCCAATCACGCCCAGCTCGGCGATCCCGCGAAGGGCGCCGCCCTCATCGCTGAAGTGGCCTCCACCGAGAAGCTGCCCACGCATCTCTACCTCGGGCGCGACACGCTGGAGCGGCTCGACGTCAAGTACCAGCAGGTACGGAACGACCTCGCTCCGTGGCGCGAGAAGTCCGCGGCCACCGCTCACGACGACGCCGCCTGACGCCCCGCCCGATACCCGACATGCTCGGGCACCCCGAACCCCCGCTTTCCCCGCCTGCGATCAATGAGATTGAGGTCTTGTGATGTCTGCTGCCCTGCTCACCGGTACCCCCCTCGCCGGCCGTGTCGCCGTTGTCTCCGGCGCTTCCAGCGGCATGGGTGCCGTCACCGCCCAACGCCTGGCCGAACTCGGTGCGACCGTGGTCGTACTGGCCCGGCGCAAGGAGCGCCTGGACGGTGTGGTCAAGAACATCGAGGCCGCCGGCGGCACCGCGCTCGCCCTGGCCGTCGACGTGACCGACCGCGCAGCCGTCCAGGCTGCCGCCGACCAGGTCGCCGAGCTCTTCGGCAAGGCCGACCTCGTGTTCAACAACGCCGGTGTCCAGCTCATCTCCGGCATCGAGGAGCTCAAGGTCGACGACTGGCAGCGCCAGATCGACCTCAACATCGGCGGCTTGATGAACGTGATCGCCGCCTTCGTCCCGCATCTGACTGAGTCCGCTGCCGCGGGCAGGCCCGCCGACCTGATCAACACCTCGTCTATCGCGGCCACCCGCATCCTGACGAAGTTCTCCGTCTACTCCGGCACCAAGGCGTACATCAGCCACCTCACCCGCCTGCTGCGCGTCGAACTCGGCCCCAAGATGGTCCGCGTGGCCACCATCGAGCCCGGCATGGTCGACACCGAGCTCCCCGACCACGTCACCGACCCTGATGCCTCCAAGCTGATGGCCGACCTCATCCACGACATCGACGTCCTGCAGAGTGACGACATCGCCGAGACCATCGCCTTCATGGCCGCCGTCCCGCGTCATGTCAACCTCACCGAGATCACCATCCTCCCTACCGCCCAGGCCATCTGGCGCTTCTTCCGGCGTGGTGGTGGAGAGCAGCCCAGTGCTCTCCACCACCACGCCTCCATCAGTCGAGAGGGCCCGACATGAACATTACGGTGACCGGACGAGGACGGGTCGGTGATGGTCTGGCCCGGCTGTGGGAGACGGCCAGCCACAAGGTCAGGACGCTGGGCGGGGCAGAGGCGACGGCCCGGCTGCCGACGTCGTCGTGGCCGGCGGCCCTATCGGCGAGGCACTGCATGACGTCACGGGCGGAACGGCCAGGTGACCATTGGCACGACCAACCTGGACACTGGGCGCGACGCTGCTTTCCCGTCGCTCGCGCATCAGGTCAAGTCCGTCGTCGGCGGCCCGACTGCGAAGCCGTTCAACGCGGTCTTCGCGTCCTCGTACGAGCCCATCGGCGCTCAGCGCGTGACACCGAGCAACCGTCCATGCCGCTGGTGTGCGCAGTTCGGAGGAATCCGAGGAGACGTCATCAGCCTGCTCATCGACGTCTCGCGCGAGTATGCCTCCGCCTGAATCGACGCGCACTGCCTACCGAGTCCTGTGACGTCCGCGAGTCGTCCTGGCTACCGCCACCAGCATGCCTCAAAGGCACGGACTGAAGCAGACGGACATCCTGCGTGCGGAGCCAGGACGGGGTTTCCCGTGATGCCCTCGGTGAGCGCTGTACCGGCACCAGCGCGAACCAGACCGAGCGGCGGACCCAGGCCACTGCGCTTGGAGTACTCACGGCTGCCACGGAGGTGAGGCGGAACCGGCCGGTTCAGGGGCACACTTCAACGCTCGTCACAGACCTTCCCACCAAGCCCGGTCGAACACATCCAGCCCCGAGCAGGGGAGTGTCTCTCACGGCTGCGAGGACTCCTCGGGGGATGGCGATGATGCTTCCGAGAGACTTGCCTTGCCCTTCAGGCGGACTTCCTCCACGTCGAGCATGCGCTGGACGGTCAGCAGGACACCGTCGTCGATACGGCCGTCGTCGCGCAGGGCCGTGAGTGTGCCCCGCTTGACTTGGAGCAGGGCGAGTTCGAGGCGCCGTAGGTTCTCCTGGCGTAGCGCGGTGTCGGGTGTGGGGGTCGTGCGGTCCTCGATGTCCTGGACCATGCGCAGGGTGTCCCGTTCGGCGACCCCGAACTGCCCTGCCAGCGCTGGCAGGGCGTGTAGCGCGGCACTGCTCATATGGGATCGGGCGAGGGTGAGTTCCGAGTTCTTGTCCGTGTCCTCGGGGAAGCGGGCCCGGCGGACCACAGCCGGCAGCGTGGGTCCGAGGACCGTGAGGGTGACGACGATGACGGCTGTCGTGAGGAAAACCACGGCGTCACGCTGCCCGACGGCCTGTCCCTCGGAGGTCGTGGCGGGCACGGTCAGCGCGGCGGCCAGTGAGATGGCGCCACGCATCCCCGACCACGCCAGAGGAAGGCGCTGGAGTGCGGTGATACGCCGGTCGCGCTGCCGGGGACGCCGGTCGAGGACCCTCACGAGGTACGGGACTGAATAGAACCACGCGACCCTTGTCCCGACCACGGCGACGCTGACCGCAACAGCGGCGAGTATCGCCTGGACGACGGAGGCGGACTTCAACGCCTCGACAGCTCCGGGCAGTTGCATGCCGACGAGAACGAACAGCGCACTGTTGAGCAGATAGCTGGCCACCTCCCAGAAGGCGATGGCCTGGATACGGGCTTCGGAACCAATAACGCGAGGGCCGAACCGCGTAGTCACCAGGCCACAGGTGACGACGGCGAGGACGCCGGACACATGCAGGAGCTCGGCGGGCAGGTATGCCAGGAAGGGGGTAGCGGCACTCAGCACACTGTGCAGCAGCGGTTCGGGAAGCCGACACCTGTCGGGACCAGGAACAGGGCAACCGCGCCGCCCACCAGAATTCCACCGGCGTAGGACTGGGCAAAAGCAATCGCCGTGCCTGTCCAGGAGAACGGCCGCTCGTCGGTGATGACATCAACAGCCACCGCCAGCAGGACCAGAGCGGTTCCATCGTTGAGCAGACTCTCGGTGCGCAGCACGGTGAGGATGCGGCGCGGCATGGCCCTGGCGACAGCGGCGACGGCCGCGGCGTCGGTCGGGGCCAGAACGGCGCCGAGGACGAAGCCGATGGGCCGGCTGTAGCCCAGCGCATGGGCCACGGCTGCGACGGCGAGGGCCGTTACCAGGACCAGCCCGGTGGACTGGAGGGCGATGCTGCGGAGATTGTCCCGGATCTCGCGCACCGAGGAGGTGAGCGCCTCCCAGTACAGGAGGGCAGGCAGGAAGAAAAGCAGGACGACCTCGGGAGACAGCGCGAATGACTCGAAGGGCGGTGTCAATCCCACCAAGCAGCCCACGCCGAGCAGCAGAAGCGGTTCGCTCAGGCCCGTTCGACGCGACAGCCAGCCCGAAAGGAGGACGCTGACGGCGACGATGACGGTGAGCTCCAGGCTTGCCATGCGGGGACTCCTCTGCTGTTCATAGGACCGCGGTACGGGCGGGGAGGCTGCGCGGTGCCGTGGTGTCCGTGGAAGCGACCACGCCGCGCGTCGTGGGCGCTGACTCGGCGGTTTCGGCGACTGCGGGCGCCGCTGTTGCTATTGGCGCCACGACCAGCCGCAGGGCGGCGGACAGCCTCACTGTGTGCGGGCAGTGGAAGGAGCCAGGCCGCCGACGGCGAGGGCATCCAGCGCGAAGGCTCGGACCGGTGCAGGGGTGGCCGGCCGTTGCAATGCGCGGGCGCGCAGCAGGGCGACGATCAGAGCGGGGCGGTGCACTGGGCCGCAGGGAAAGGAGCGGGTAGCCGGTACGGCGGGGCCCCAGGGGAGGGTGGTCCGCGGTGCCCGGCGCCGCCGCGGTGGGCCCGGAGAGGAACGGTGGTAGTGGGGTAGGCCACGGGGACTCCAAGTGGCGCCCGAGCCGGGAGAGGTGCAGGGACCAGGCCCGCCAATCGAGGAGGAAGAGCGTTCAGACTGCCTTGGCATTCAGCACGTACTCACGCGAGGCATGCACATCACCTCGCAAGGCGTCCAGGTCGACATCGAGAACCCGGCCGCCCCACTTGCGGGGCTCGCCGTTGATGAGGACGGCACTGATGTTGCGGGCATCGGAGCCCAGCACGATCGTGCCCGTCGGATCGTTGAGCGGCATGTTGTTCAGGTCCTCTGCCTGGATGACCAGCAGGTCGGCCTTCTTGCCCGGAGTGAGTGAACCGGTGACGCCGGCCAGACCATTGGTGCGGGCTCCCTGCAGGGTTGCGAAGTCGAGGACATCGTGGGTGGTGATGCGGGAGGGCAGAAGGTCGGTGCCGTAGGCGGCGTTGACCGCGCGCATCCGCTGAATGGCGTGCAGGGCTCGCATCTGGGTGAACATGTCGCTGGCCAGGGCAACTTCGACATCGATACTCAGTCCCGGGCGGATGCCGACGGACAGAGCCTCGTCGACGGCGGGGACCGCCGTCTCCAGACCGATCTGCGCGTCGGAGGTCGGCGCGAGGGCCACAGAGGTGCCGGACTGGCCCATCGCCCGCCACGCCTCAGGGTGCAGCCCGGTGGAGTGGATGAGGGTGACGTGGGGGCCGAGTATGCCGTCCTTGGCCCAGCGCAGGACCGCGTCGGACGATGCCGCGCCGAAGACCGCATCCACGCTCGCCCCGATGCCCAGCTCCTGTGCGACACGGGCGAGTTCGGGGCCGTAGGTGAGCATGGGTCCGGCGATCTCTTCGGTGGCCAGAGCCGCCAGGCGCAACGTGAGCAGTTGGTCGTCGCTGCTGAAGTACTGGTTCCTGAGGCGGGTCAGATCACCGGGCCACTGCCGGTCCCAGTCGCCGAAGTGCGGGCCCATGGAGGCGTGCACGCCTCGGATGCCGGTGTCGCGTAGCGCTTCGACGGCAGCGTCGGAGTGCTCGGGGGTGCGGGAGTTGTGGGAGAAGTCGAGCATGGTCGTGATGCCGCTGTCGATCGCGGTCAGGGCGGCCAGTCTGGTGCCGATGTACATGTCCTGGGGCCGGTAGACCAGGGCGTAACCGGCGAGGGTGGCCATCACGTATCCGCCGAGGTCGTCGACGTCCGGCATGATCCGGCGGAGCTGGGTCTCCCAGGCGTGCCGGTGGGTGTCGACGAACCCGGGGGTGAGGATCGTGCCGGTGGCGTTGATGACTACGGCGTCCGGCGCGTCGAGGTGGGGGCCGACCCCGGTGATCGTATCGCCCTCGACGAGGAGGTCACCGCCGTCCATGACGCCGAGACCGGGGTCCATGGTGACGACAGTCGCGCCGGTGAACAGGATGCGCCGCGCGTCGGCGGGCCGCCGCCGGAGTTCTTCGAGTACGGCGGCGCTGGTGGTGTCGTTGAGGTTCATGGTCGTCTTCCTTCACTGAGGCGGAGGGACGGGGAGAGGGAAGGTCAGCCAAGCTTCATGACGTAGCCCGCGTGGTGCAGTTCGTCGCCCTGGAACTCGCCGTAGGCCCAGAACCCGAGGTCGTCCAGGTAGTCGATCCGGTTGCCGTCGATCCAGTAGCGGCCCTGGTAGGCGTGCGGGCGCCCGCCCCGGGTCTCGTCGTAGCGGCCGTCGGCGGTGAGCTCCTGGTGCAGAAAGCCGTTCCGGTCGATCCAGACCCCCACCTGTGGGCTGCCGGTCAGGTCCACGACTGCCGGTAGCCCTGTTTCCGGAGCGGCGGCCCGACCAGGGACGCTGGAACCCGCCCACAGGACCGGCCGGCCGGTCGCGACGAGCGCGCGGACCTGTCCCGGCCTGGACAAGAGTGTGGCCACCGCGCTCGGAATGTCGTCGGCGAGGTTGTCGGGTACCACCAGAAAGTCGGCGGCGTTGCCCGGGGCCAGCGCCGCGACGCACTCCGACCGGCTGCCGCGGCCGCCGGTCAGCGCGACGGTGTCTACGACGGCAGGGACGATGGTCATGCCGGTGGCGTCGACGACGATGGCGTTGTCGTCCCCGGCCGCAGTGACGATGCCAGGGCCGACCCCCACGATCAGCGAGCCGACGAACAGGATGTCGGCGCCGACCAAGGCCCCGATCAATGGATCCATCGTCAAGATCCGGGCATTCGTGAACAGGACGGGACGCCCCTCGTGGTTCGAAAGGATCTCGTTGAGGGCCTCGGGGTTCCAGCTCGCGATGCCAGCGCCGGTGATGCTCATTGCGTGCTCCTCGATCAGTCGCCTCATCGGTGCGTGCGTACGCTGCGAGAGTGAGCGCGTCGCGGGTCGAGGCGAGTTTCAGGCGGCTACGGCAGCCGTCTGACCATCAGGTTCGTCGCGTGGCGGAACGGGAACCAGGCCGCCTTGTCCCTAGGTGTCGGGCACCCATGATTCGGCCAGCTCGTGATGGTAGGAGTGGGGTCCCCAGGAAGCCCTCACTGGGGGAAGCGGCGGTCTGTTTGCCACCAGCTGCTGGGCCGATCGTCGAAGCATGACGAACAACGACACGTCCCGCGACCCGCACCGGTAGGACTACCGCAGCCGGTTTGCCAGCTGTCCGAGAAACACTCCACCTCGCTCTGCTCGCCGACCCGATGGGCAGTGTCGGGACGGCTGAGCTGGCCGGAGCAGCCGTCGGGCAATATGCGCTGAACTACTCCAAGCACCCGCTACAAGTCCTCTTCAACGAAGTACGCGAGGTCCGCCAGCTCCTCGCCCCGGTTGTCCAGGCCGAGCCCGGCGCTTCGGTCGATATACAGCGGCAGGTCGGCTGGCTCTCGGCACTCCTGGGGAACCTGGCTTTCTGGACGATCTGACCGGAGCCCGTACACACCCGTCCGGGGCGGCAGCCTGGGGTGAACGTACCGGCGATATCCGTCTGGCCGCTTGGGCATGGGGCGCGCACAGCATGGTCGCCCGCACCACCGGCCGCTACGACCCGCTCTCTCCACGCCGAACGCGGCGCCAGCCTCGCCCCGGCCGGCCTGACCCGGGCACGGTGGCTCCCGGAGCTGACCCCACGAACGTCGCACACCCATATACCCCTTATGTTCCGTCGATAGCGCTCCCTCAGCCAGCCGGCGAGCACGGGTCGGGTCTTCTCTCAGCCTTCCTGCGGCGGCCTCGTTCTGTCCGCCCGCTGGCCCTGCCGTACTTCCGATTTCGGAAGTACGGCTCCAGCACGCGCCAGTCTCCGGTGAACTCGACGACGCGGGCGCTGCCGTCGAGGACGTCGTGGCGTCCGGAGAGCTTGATGACGAACCTGGGTGCCTGTTTCTGAATCCTGTTCAGCAGGTCAAGAGCCGTGAGGAAAGCCCGGCGCTCGGTGTAGGGGCGGCTTCGGCAGTCGCCGATCTGCGGGTCAGGGTGCTGCAGAACATCCCAGCAGACGTACGACGCCGGATACCGGGCCGCCAGGGCACGGGCCCGGGTCGTGGATGACGCGGCCCGTGACTGCGCGGCCGCGAAGTCGAGTGGTGACGATCCTGCTGGGTACGGAATAAGCCAGCAGGATCGTCACCAGCCGCAAACGGCGCTATGTCCTACGCCGTGCCGGGCGGTACGTGCCGGCTGAGCGAAGCGGACACCGACGGTTGCCATGGAGATGTCGGCATGGCTTCGTTCACTTTCAGCAGCAGCGTTTGTCCGGCACTTTGGGCAGCATCTGGAGGTCGATGGGCACGCGAATGTTCACGAGAGAGTAACGACAACACGCATCGACTCGGGGTCGCAGCAGTCAGGTGGGCTGAGGGATCTCCGTGGCAGGCGACGGTGGCCGGACGGCCGCCGAGGAGAATCGCTCCATGCGAATACTGATCATCACCGCCGGTTCACGGGGAGACGTCGCGCCCTTCACAGGACTGGGGCGGCGCCTGCTGGACGTAGGCCATCAGGTCGCCGTGGCCGCTCACCCGTCCTTCGAGGCACTCGTCGGCGAATGCGGTCTCGAATACCGGCCTGTGCCGGGAGACCCACAGGGGCTGATCCGGGACTGGGCCCAGGCGACGTCGCGGGAGGAGACCCAGGCGCTGACGAGGGCGTACGCGGACGGGCTTGCCGATGGGGTGGCGGAGGCCGCGGCGGGCGGAGCCGACCTGCTGCTCACGGCCTTCGGCCCGGCACCGCTCAGCCGGACGGCCGGCGAAGCGTTCGGCATCCCCGTCATCGGCACCTACCTCGTACCGGCGTTCGCCACCGGACAGTTCCCGCTGCCCAACGCACGGAGCACCGACGGCCTGGGGCCGGAGGACAACCTCGCCGCGGGCCGGGATGTGCTGAGGCGCGCGGAAGGGGTCTTCGCAGGCGCCGTCGTCCGACTGCGCGCCCGCCTCGGGTTGCCCGCCGGCGCGCCCTCGGCACCGGTGGACATCCGGCCGGTCTTCCACGGCTTCAGCCCGCTGGTGGTGCCGCGCCCCGAGGACTGGCCGGCCTGGGTCGAAGTGGCGGGCTACTGGTGGCCCGCGCGGCCGGACGGCTGGCGTCCCCCGGTCGAACTGGTCGACTTCCTCCAGGCCGGTCCGCCCCCGGTGTTCATCGGGTTCGGCAGTATGGCGGCTGGACAGGGGGAACGGCTCAGCAAGCTAGTGGCCGCGGCGGTGAAGCGAGCAGGCGTGCGCGCGGTGGTGCAGGCAGGATGGGCCGATTTGAACGGCTGCGGCGCCGACGTCTTGGCCATCGGCGACGTCCCGCACGACTGGCTGTTCCCGCGCACCGCCGCCGTCGTCCATCACGCCGGGGCGGGCACCACCGCAGCCGGGCTACGGGCCGGAGTGCCCGCTGTGCCCGTTCCCGTCATGGCCGACCAGCCGTTCTGGGCGTCTCGGCTGTACGAGCTGGGAGTTGCCCCCCGGCCTGTACCGTTCCAGGACCTCACCGCCGAAGTTCTCGGCGACGCGATCACGGCCTGCCTGTCCGAGCCGGCCCACCGCCGCCGCGCGACCGAACTCGCCCGCGGGATCGCCGCAGAGGACGGCACCGCTTCGCTGCTCGCCCACATCGGCTCAGAGAACGCCGGGTAAAGCCGCGTCGCCGTGCTGCTGTGTCAGGCTGCCCGAGGCACTCTGCCGCATCCGGTGCTGTCGAAACGCGCGGACAATTCGAACGCCGCCGCGCTCCGGCCGCCTCCCAAAGTCGTGAGTAAACGCTGCCCGAAATCGGGCTCTGGCTCAACTTCTGTGACGCCGGCCTGTCGATCGCAAGGACGGCGCGTCGGACGCAGGAAACCAGCAGGTCAGCGGGATCGCCCCGAATCGGGTACGGGCGGGAGCGACGTACCACCACGGAAGTTGAGCCAGAGCCCTGGTTCCGGGGTCAGTTGGTGATCATGCGGTTCGTGAATGTCGAGCAGAAATGACGGCGTCTCGCGGGGCGGCAAGAAAAGGGAAGGCGGCAGCCAACTGGCCGCTGGCAGGATGTCCGCGCTGAACACCCGAGGGGAAATGTCAATCCCCTCGAACCGTGGAGATCTTCTATGCGGCCAGCTTCAGAGCGGAGTCGGCCGGGTGGCTTTGTTCGTAGTCGATCGGGCTGCGGTA
>NZ_JBHWIY010000066.1:0-21689 GCF_042731715.1 Streptomyces sp. NPDC059832
GGAACCCGGCCGATCTGCTGGCTCCCCACACCGTGATCGAGACCCGTGTCCAGGGCAGGCAGTTCCACGCGCTGGTGCGGCCCAACGGCCCCCTGTCGAGCGACTGGGTGGTCGCCGAGCCCGGCCTGGAGGAAGTACTGCTCGCGTATCTCCGCTCGCCGGACGCACCCTCGCTGTTCACCCCCGGTGCCCGTATCGAGGAAGGGATCCGCACCGCATGAGCACCACCCCGACCGACGTTCCCCGGACCGACCGGAAGCCCCGGCCCCGCCTGCTGCACGGACTGAACTGGCTCGTCGTGCGCCAGCACCGCGCCTCGATGATCGCCGTGCTCGCGATGATCGTTCTGGGTTCGATCTGGATCGTCCACTATCGCGGCCAGATGCATGATCTGCTCACGGCGGCCGGCTGGCCGGACAAGCCTCTGGCGGCTGGGGAGGTGTACCCGCCGGGGTACGACTACGCCGTCAACGCCCTGAGCGTGCTCCCCGTGGTCCTCGCCGTATTCGTCGGCGCCCCGCTGATCTCGGCGGACCAGGAGAACGGCACCGCGCAGCTGGTCACCACCCAGTCCGTTTCGCGCCGCCGCTGGCTGACCAGCAAGCTCTTCTGGTCCTACCTGCTGGTCATCGTCTGCGCCACGGTGATCTCGGCGTTCTTCACCTGGTGGTGGAAGCCCTACCACGACTTGATGCCCCACCAGTGGTTCGACGGACCGGTCTTCGACAACACCGGTCCGATGCTCCCGGCGTTCTGTCTCTTCCTGACCGCGGCCGGCATCACCATCGGGCTGCTGGTGCGTCGCGTCCTCATGTCCATGGTGGTCACGTTCGTCTTCGCCGTCGCCGTGGAGACGGTCTGGAGCCCGCTGCGACAGTTCCTCGGCTCGCCGCGGATGACCAGCTACCCGCTGGACGCCGAGGCGCCCTCGAAGCTCGACAACACGTGGGAACTGGATCGCTGGATCAGCGACTCCGACGGCAGACTCTTCGGCTGGGGTCACTGCACCACCAAGATGCCGACCGAAGCGGCGCACGATGCCTGCATCAAGGAGAACGGCATCGTCGACAACGTGGTCAAGTACCTGGGGTACGACCAGATGTCGGCCATGCAGTGGACCGGGGCGGGCTTCCTGCTCCTGGCCACGGTCGCCCTCACGGCGTTCACCCTGTGGCGGGCCTCCCGGCGCCCCCTTTAGGACCTGCCGCCGCGATTACGTATCGTTTCGGCAGTCCAACTGGAGGGTGAAGACGGTGGTCGTGTTCCGCATCGACAGGCGCAGCGGAGTGGCAACGTACCTCCAGATCGTGCGACAGGTCGAACAGGCGCTGCGCATGGGCGCCCTGGAGGAGGGGGACCGGCTGCCCACGGCCGCACAGGTCGCGGCCGAGACCAAGGTCAACCCGAACACGACCCTCAAGGCGTACCGCGAGCTGGAACGCGCGGGCCTCGCCGAGGTCCGGCAGGGAGCGGGCACTTTCATCACTCGCTCCCTCGCCCCGGCCCAGGCGGGCCCCGACTCCCCTCTGCGCACCTCGCTCGCCGAGTGGCTGAACGAGGCACGGGCGCAGGGGCTCAGCGGCCAGGAGGTCGACGCCCTCTTCCGGTCGGCCCACGCGGCCGTGTATCCGCCCGGGACGGACGGCGGCTGAGGAGCGCTTCCGTACGTGTCGGAGCAGTCGTCCCTCATCCCCCCACCGGGTAGTCGCCCGTGGCGCCGTCGGTCCGCTCGCGCAGCAGGTCCGCGTGGCCGTTGTGGCGGGCGTACTCCTGGATCATCACCAGGTACACCCAGCGCAGGCTGACGGTCCGGCCACGGGTGGCCGACACGAACGTCTCGTCGAGGCCGCGCCCCGCCACGGCGGCCTCGCACGCCTCGATCTCGGCACGCAAGGCGGCGAAGTCGCGC
The DNA here is from genome assembly GCF_042731715.1 of Streptomyces sp. NPDC059832. Lineage (NCBI taxonomy): Bacteria > Bacillati > Actinomycetota > Actinomycetes > Kitasatosporales > Streptomycetaceae > Streptomyces > Streptomyces sp. NPDC059832. Next base: position 1,910 of record NZ_JBHWIY010000066.1, read on the forward strand.
TCGGCGTGCGCGGCGTCGACCCCTTCGATCCCCTCGTCCCCGTCGCCCGGACCGGTGAAGACGTCGCCGATCGGCTCGCCCGCGAAGCTCCGGCGGAACCACCAGCGCTCGATCTCCGCCATGTGCCGCACCAGGCCGAGCAGACTGAGGTCCGACGGCTCGGCAGCGGTGCGCGCGAGCTGTGCCGGGGCGAGCCCGGCGCACTTGGTGAGCAGTGTCTCGCGGTGCCACCGGAGCCAGCCGTCCAGCATGACCCGCTCGTCCGCGGTGCTCGGGATGTTCAGCTGGTCGCCGTCGACCGTCGTACGTGCGATGCGAGGTGCCGTCCATGTCATGACGGCCATCCTCACACCGGCGGTACGGGGCGTGAAGGACGACCGCCGCACACACCGCTCAGGTCAGTTCCCGCAGGAGCGGCTCCGGGTCCGCGAGGAGGAACAGATGACCGCCGTCGGGGACGGTGCGCAGCTCGGCGCCGGGAATCTGCGCGTGCGCCCAGCGCGCCACCTCGACGGGGACATTGCCGTCCGCCTCGCCGTGCAGGAACAGGGTCGGTACGGAGACCGAGCCCAGCGGGTCCGGCAGCGGGCGGGAGTAGCCGGCGAGGTCGGTGATGGCCGCGTCCACCCCCTGGCGCTGGCCCTCGGCCGTGTCCACGTCGGACAGCGCCCGGAAGGCGGGGGTGCTCATGATCAGCCGATCGGAACGGGGCCAGGCGTCGAGGTTCGGCTCGCGCCTCGTCTTCTTGAAGATCCCCTTCCCGGCGAGCATCGGCCGGGCGAGCGCCGGGGCCCAGATGACGATCCGGTTCAGCCACTTGACCAGCGGGATCCGGCGCGCGTACGCCTCGCGGGGAGCCCCGGGAACGGCGGCGCAGGCGAGGATCAGTCGCGTGACCCGCTCGGGGTGCTTCTGGGCCGCCGAGAGCGCGTACCCGCCGCCGCCCGAGATCGCCACGAGCGGAGCCCGCTCGTGGCCGAGGTGGTCGAGCAGGGCCACGAAGTCGTCGTTCCAGCGGTGGAAGCCGCGGCCGGGCACAGGGTCGGTCCCGCCGTAGCCCGGACGGTCCGGGAAGACCAGATGCAGGCCCTCGTCCGCCGCCGCCTGCCGCAGCGCGAGGCCCTCGTAACGGCTGCCGGGGGTGCCGTGGAGCACGATCACGGGCGGGGCGGCGGGGTCGCCGTAGGAGCAGTACGTGATGCGGCGCCCGTTCGGGGCCGTCAGGCGGTGCGTCTCCGGCAGGTCCGTCCCCGGCGTCTTCGGCAGGTCCGGCGGGGAGGGGGTCATCTCTGCTCCTCGTGGGATACGGGGTTGGCGGCAGCGGCGGCGATTCCGCCGATGACGAAGTCGAGGCCGAAGGAGAACCGGCGGTCGTAGTCGTGGTGGTCCGCGAACACCGACGCGGCCCGGCGTTCCGGCGGGAGCTGGTGCAGTTCCAGATCGCCGCGGCCGAGGCGGATCGCCACATGGCCGGTGACGAAGTCGTGCAGGGTGCCGTACGCGTACGCGGCGGCCTCCTCGCCGAGCCCCGCACTGCGCAGCGCCGCCACGACCCGGTACGCGACGTCGTCGGCGCCGGGCCCGACGAGGGAGGCGCGGCGGTGCGCCTCCAGAACGACGGGGTGCCGCATGAGCAGGTCGTGGAGCGTGTCCGCGAACAGCCGGACGACGCCGCGCCAGTCGTCCGGCCAGTCCACCGAACGCGTCACCTCGCCGACGATCCGGGACACCAGCGCGTGCTGGAGCGCGTCGATGCCGCCCGTCGTGCGGTGGATCGCCATCGGTGACACATTCAGCCGGTCGGCCAGCGCGCGGAAGCTCACGGCATCGAGCCCCTGGTCGTCCGCCAGTTCGGTCGCCGCGTCCAGGATCGCGTCGAGCGTCACCGCCCGGGGACGGCCGTTCTTCGGAGTGCTTGCCTTCTCGCCCACCATGCCCGCACCATATCGATACGCGTAACGAAACGGCAATGGGAGCGCCCATGACGGAATTGCACGACCTCACGGCTCTTCAGCTGGCCGCCGCCTACCGGCGCGGCGAAACCGGTCCCACCGAAGTCGTGGACCATCTGCTGGCCAGGATCGGGGACGGCGACCGGGTGGGGGCGTTCACCACCGTCTCGGCCGACCGGGCCCGCGTCGCGGCGGCCGGGGCCGAACGGGCCCTGCGCTCGGCGGACCGCGCCGGACTGCCGCGCCTGTTCGGCGTGCCCACCGCGGTCAAGGATCTGGAAGCCACCGCCGGCGTGCGCACCACGCTGGGTTCCGCGCTGTTCCGCGACTGGATTCCCGGGCACAACGACGAGATCGTCGAGGTCATGGCCGACGCCGGGCTGATCAGCCTCGGCAAGACCACCGTTCCCGAATTCGGGGCGGCCTGCTACACCGAGCCCGAGGTGTCCGCCCCGGCACGCAGTCCCTTCGACCTCACCCGCAGCGCGGCCGGCAGCAGTGGCGGCGCGGCCGCGGCGGTCGGCGCACTGCTGGTGCCGATCGCGCAGGGCAGCGACACCGCCGGTTCGGTGCGCTCCCCCGCGAGCGCCTGCGGGGTGGTCGGGCTCAAACCAAGCCGCGGACTCGTCACCGCGGGCCCGGCAGGCAATGACGGGATGGGGCTCTCCGTACGGGGTCCGCTCGCCCGCACCGTCCGCGACACCGCCGCGTTCCTCGACGCGCTGACCACCCGTACCGGCGTCGGCACCGTGCATCCGCCCCGGGTCGACAGCTACGAGCGCGCGTGCGACGCACCCGTGCCACGGCTACGGATCGCGCTCGCCCAGGGGTCGGTCTCGGGCTCCCCCGTGGATCCCGAGGTCGCCGCCGCCGCCGAACTCACCGCCCGTACGCTGGCCGGGCTCGGCCATGACGTGTTCGCCCGGGACCAGGCGCCGGACCCCGAGCTCACCGAGGGTTTCCAGGTGATGTTCACGGCGCTGGTCGGGTCCAGGACCATGGCGTTCGAGGAGTCGTCCCTGCGCCCGATCGTCCGCCATCTCCGGTCCCGTTCCCAGGAGTTCACCTCGGGCGAGCTGGCCGCCGCGATCGGTGTCGTCCAGGCCCGCGCCCGCGCCTGGTCGCTCGACCACGCGAACGCGGACGTGGTGATCACCCCGACCGTGACGACCCCGCCGACGCTCGTCGGGCAGCTGCGCAACGACGCGGACCCGGCGGCGGAGCTGGCCGCGATGACCGCGTTCACGGGCAACACCGTCCTGGCGAACGCCACCGGGTTCCCGGCCATCAGCCTTCCGCTGGGCTGGAGTTCACAGGGCCTGCCGCTCGGGGTCTCGCTCACCGCCGGCTGGGGCCGCGAGGACCTCCTGCTCGGCGTATCGGCCGCGCTGGAGGAGGCCCTGCCGTGGGCCCACCGCTACGGCGACCGGTCCGCGGCGCCGGCACCGGCGGGCCGCCCCTGACCGGACCGCCGCCGGACCCCCGGGCGCGGTCCGGCTACTCGCCGGTGGTGCCGTCGATGCGTTCCCGGAGCAGGTCGGCCTGGCCGTTGTGCCGCGCGTACTCCTCGATCATGTGCGTGAGGATGTAACGCAGCGAGAACACCTCATCGCCGTGACTCCCGGTGATGTCGAGGGACTCGGCGGCTTCGACGGTGGCCCGGGAGCGTGCGCACTCCTCGTGCCAGATCCTGAACGCCTCGTCGGGATCGGCGCCCTCCACCTCGAACTCGGCGAACTCCCCGGGATTCGGGCCGGGCCAGTGCGGCGGCGCCACCTCGTCCTTCAACACCCGCCGGAACCAGGAACGTTCGACCTCGGCGAGATGCCGGACGAGCCCGATCAGGGTCAGCTCCGAAGGGGGTACGGCTTGCCGCCTCCCGCAGCTGTCCGCCGGTGAGCCCCGCGCACTTCATGGCCAGGGTCTCGCGCTGGTACTGGAGGAAGCCGCTCAGTGACGCACGCTCGTCGCCCGCCTGCGGAGGCCTGCTTCTCGGGTCCTCATGCATCGCGCCATCATGCCAAGCGCGGCGGCGGTGCGCCCGGGATCTCCGCCGGAGTTGCTCACGCTCCCGCAAGTCCGCCCGGAGCCCCGGTGCCAGGCGGCCGTGGCACGGGACGCGGGTGTCTCACTGACGCACCTGCGCCGGCATTCGCGGCGGCGCAGGCCCGCCGCCCGACCGGCCGCGGCCCACCCGGACGAGCCGGAACCAGGCATCGCCGCGCTACCGCCGGTCTCCGTTCCGGCGCTCCGCGGGACCCAGCACGAACCAGCGCGCGGGCAGCTCGACGCGGGTTCCGTCGGGCAGGAACTCGGTCTGGGCCAGGGCGGTCGCACCGCCGGCCAGGGTGGCGAGACCGGCCTCCTGGAGCAGCCGGCGCACCTCCTCCTCGGTGGCGCTCGCGGGCTTGAGCCCGTGGGCCAGGACCCGGCGCAGCTTCTCCGGCGGGCCGTCCGGGCCCTGCGCCACCCGCTGGAGCACATCCTTGGCGGCCGGGGTCGGCTCGACGACGAAGGCCCGTCCCCGCTCCCCCACCAGTGCCGCGACCGCCGCGGCGACAGCGGCCCTGGCCTCGGGCTCGCTCTGGTGGATCACCGCGCGCATATAGACATTGGCGTCGCCGATCCGCCCGTACAGGGCCGCCACGGCCTCCTCGTCGACGAGGTCGAGCTGGGCGAACTCGGCGACGCCCTCGGTGTCCGCGCGGCGGGCGTGCGCGATGGCCGCGTGCGAGAGATCCACACCGATCGCGCGGGCGAAACGGGTGGCGAGATAGCGGGTCTGGGTGCCGTTGCCGCAGCCGAGGTCGAGGACGGGCAGTGAGGTGTCGGCGTGCGGCAGCAGCAGTTCGGTGTGGGGTACGGAGGTGAGCGACGGGTCGGAGTCCCAGATCGCCTCGCCGGGTGTGTCCGAGGTGGCGGACCAGTAGCCCTCCCATGCCTCGCGGTATCGCTGTGACACGTCCATGCGCACTCCCGGGTCCGTTCGTCCTGCGCTGTTCTTTTCAGGACCGGACTACCGTCCCGGGACGGCCTCGGCAAGAGCGCGCATCATCCACCCGCCCGTGGCAAGGCTTTCACCAGGCGCGCGACCGGGGACGCGGGATCCCGCCGAGTGCCTGTTCGAACCAGACGGTCTTGCCGTGCGCCGTGGTGCTGGTGCCCCATGCGCGGGCCAGGCTGCTCACCAGGAGCAGGCCGCGGCCCGACTCGTCGTGGGAGGCGGCGTCGAGCAGGGTGGCCGGGGCGGGTTCGTCGTCGCTGACCTCGCACAGCAGGGCGCCGGTGCGGACCAGGCGGAGCCCGATGTGATGGCACCGGCCGTGCTTCACCGCGTTGGTCACGAGCTCGCTGACCATCAGCTCGGCCGCCTCCACCGCGTCCGGCAGCTCCCAGTCGAGCAGTTTCCCGCGCACCAGGCGGCGGGATCGTGCCACCTCGCGTGGATCCAGGGCGAGTTGCCATTCGGCGACGTCCCTGTCCGGGATGCCGTTCAGCCGGGCCATCAGCAGCGCCACGTCGTCCTTGCGTCCGCCGCTCGGGTTCAGGGCCCGGATGATCGTGTCGCAGGCGTCGTCCATGGAGGCGGCGGGGTGGGCCGCAAAGGCGCAGAGCGCGGCGAGCCCGGCGCCGATGTCCTGACCGCGCACCTCGACGAGGCCGTCGGTGCACAGGACCAGACGGTCGCCGGGCCGCACCCTCACGGTCGCGGTCTCGAAGGCGACGCCGCCCACACCGATCGGGGCGCCGGTGGGCAGGGTCAGGAGTTCGGCCCGGCCGTCCTCGGCACGGACGAGCACGGGCGGGATGTGACCGGCGTTGGCGATCTGGACCTCGGAACGGATCGGGTCGTAGACGGCGTAGAGGCAGGTCGCCAGATACAGCTCGCCGAGGCGCTGCGCCAGGTCGTCGAGGTTGCGCAGCAGTTGGGCCGGCGGCATCTCCATCGTGGCCATGGTCAGCACCGCGGTACGCAACTGGCCCATCATCGCGGCCGAGTTGAGGCCGTGCCCCATGACGTCGCCGACGACGAGCGCGGTCCGGGAGCCGGGCAGCTTCACCGAATCGAACCAGTCGCCGCCGATCCTTCCGAGCCGGGCACCGGGCAGGTACCGGGTGGCGATGTCGCAGCCGGCCATCCGGGGTGCGACCTGGGGCAGCATGCTGTCCTGGAGCGTCTCCGCCACGTTCTCCTGGTACGTGTACATGCGGGCGTTGTCGAGTACGAGCCCGGCACGGGCGGCGAGTTCGGCACCCGTGGTGCGGTCCATGTCGTCGAAGGGCTCACGGCCGGGACGGCGCATCAGGACCATGAAGCCGAGCACCACGTCACGGGCCTTGAGCGGCACGATGAGCAGCGACCGGTGGGTGATCAGCGGACGCAGGTCACGCTTCTCGAACTCGCCCGAGATCCGGTCGCTCAGCTCCTCGCTGACGTACGGGATGAGGACCGGCTCACCGGTGACCATGCACTGGAAGAACGGGGTGTGCTCGGGGAAGGCGATGGACTCGCCGACCGGGACGGTGTCGTCCCAGCGGCCGGGCTCGTCGTTGTGCTCGACCCAGACCCGGTGCCAGACGGTGGTCACGTCCGGCGGCCCGTCCGGGAAGCCCTCACCGGCGAGGACCGCGGCGCGCAGATGCGTACCCGCGAAGTCGGTGAAGCGGGGTACGGCGGCGCTGGTGACCTCGCGGATGGTGCGTTCCAGGTCGAGGGAGGTGCCGATGCGGCCGCTGACCTCGTTGAGGAACTCCAGCCGTTCGCGGACCGCCGCGTATTCGAGGTCCAGTTCGGGGCGGGGGACGGCGCTGGGCGCGGGTGCTCCGTCGCCACCGCTTCGCGGGCCGTGGGCAGGCTGCCGGGAGGTGCGCCGCGGCACGCCCCAGTCAGGGGTGACCGGGACCCGGCTCCGGTGAATGAACTCCAGGACGGGATAGCCGAGTTCGAGGACCTGGGCGACGATTCTGGTCGCCTCCCCCACACTCATGCTGGGCAGGATCTCGGGCAGCCGGCCCGCCAGCTCCTGGTATCCGGGGAAGTCGGTGTGGAGCGCGAAGGCGGGGGCGACCGTTCCGGTGTCCCGGCCGTCGCCCTTGCCGCCCCCGGCCGGCCGGCCGGCGTCCGCGGCCAGGACCAGGAGCCGCTCGGAACCGGGGCCGACCAGCGGATAGGCCCACCACAGGACGTCGATCCGGCCCCGCTCCGGTTCGTCGACCCGGGCCCGGCCCGCCGTCGGGTAGCAGAAGGTCCCGCCCGGCGCCCCTTCGGCCTCGGGGCCGAAGCCGGTGCCGTCCTCCTCCGCCTGCCCCAGCACACCGGAGACCGGAAGGAGTTCACCGGCCGGTGAGCCGACCGCCTCCTGTCTGGTGACGCCGAAGAGCCGTCTCGCGCCGCTCGACCAGTGGGAGACGAGCCCGCGCTCGTCGACCACCGCAACGGCGAGCGGCACACGGCCCGTCGAGGCGTCACGCGACAGTGGTGTCCGCTGTGCCGGCACATCGCGATCCATGGGTGGAAGGCTCCTTCCCCACCGCAACGTTCTGCGGTTCGTGACTCCACGGTACGGCCCCGCGGCCGGCCCCCGCCGGTCATCGGCCCGATCGCGGCCCGGGGTGGTCCGCCCGGCGCAACGGCACGCGCACGGAGCGGTCCGGCCGCGGCGCCGGGCCGGCCGGGAAGCCACCGGTCGGCCCGCCTTTCCTCCGAACGGTCAGTCCTCGTGCCCGAGTTGGAGATCGCGTTCGGTGCGTCCGCCGCCCGCGACCTGGAGCACGGTGGCCACGGGCGGGTAGCCGGCCGCGATCACCGTGTACTCGCCGGTGGACAGGTCCACGAACCGGAATGCCCCGTCGGGCCCCGTGGTGAGTGTGTCGACCACATTGCCCGCCGCGTCCAGGAGGGTGACCCGGGCGTCCTCGACGGGCCGGCCGCCGCTCGCCCGTACGATGCCGCGCAGCACCGCGCCGCCGGCGAGTTCGATGTCCTGCCGGGTCTCCCTGGCCGCCTGCACGCTCACCGGCAGCGCGGCTGGCCGGAAGGCGGGGGCGCTGGCGGCGAGGGTGTACTCGCCCGCCACCAACTCCGTGATCACATAACCGCCTTCACGGCCGCTGCGGGTGGAGGCGACGACTTCGCCGCGGACATCGGTGAGGGTGACGGCGGCATCGCGCACCGGGATGCCGTCGGCGGTGACGACGGTCCCGGCGAGGCGCCCGGCCCCGCCGAGCACCACGTCGAGCTCGACGGGCCGTTCGCCCACCGTGACGCTGACGGCCTGCGGCTGGTGTCCGCCGGCCGCGGCGATGAGGACGTACGAACCGGCGCCGGGCACGCTCAGCGCGTACCGCCCGTCGTCGCCGCTCGCGCCCCGTCCGACCTGCTGGCCCTGGACGTCGATGAGGGTGAGGGCGGCGCGCGGGACCTTCGTACCGTCGGAGTGCTGGACGCTGCCGCACACCGGCACGCCCGACAGGTGGACGGGCGGCGGTGCGGCGGCCTCGGTGGCCGAAGTGGTGCGGGCGGCCGGAACGGTCACGGACTCGGCGGTGCTTTCGGGGCTGTGATGGGACACCAGCGGTTTCTCCTTGAGGAAGAAGGCGAGGAACAGGCCGAGCGCGAGCACCGGCACGAGGTAGAGGAAGATCCGCGGCATCGCGTCGGCGTACGCCTGGATGTAACTGTCGCGCAGCGCGGGCTCCATCGCGTGGACCAGCTGCGGGGTGATCGACTCGGGGTCGGGGAGGTCGGCGCCGGACGGCAGGCGGACGGCGAGCGCGTCCGCGAGGCGGCCCGCGAAGAGCGTCCCGAAGACGGCGGCCCCGACACTGCCGCCGATCTGCCGGAAGTAGTTGTTGGCACTGGTGGCGGAGCCGATGTCGGCGGGCTGGACGGAGTTCTGCACGGCGAGCACCAGCACCGGCATGATCAGCCCGATCCCGATGCCGAGCACGGCCTGCGCGATGCTGTATTCGATGCGTGGGGTGTCGGTTTCGAGGCGGGAGAGCAGCCACATCCCGACCACCGAGAACGCGCCGCCGAGGATCGGGTGGATGCGGTAGCGGCCGGTGCGGGAGATCAGCTGGCCGGAGACGACGGACGCGATGACGATGCCGCCCATCATCGGGAGCATCAGCAGCCCGGATTCGGTGGCCGTGGCGCCGTCGACCATCTGGAGGAAGGTCGGCAGATAGCTGGCGGCGCCGAACAGCCCCACCCCGACGACCGCGCCGACGAGCGCGGTGACATTGAAGATCGAGTCGCGGAACAGCCGCAGCGGGATGATGGGTTCGGCGGCCCGGTGCTCGACGACCAGGAACAGCAGAGTCGTTCCGGCGGCTCCGGCCCCCAGCCCCAGGATGGTGCGCGAGCCCCATGCGTACTCCGTACCGCCCCAACTGGTCAGCAGCACCAGGCAGGTGGAGGCGGCGGCGAGCAGCAGCGCGCCGAGGACGTCGAGGCGGGGCCGGACGGCGGGCCTGGGGAGTTTCAGTACGACGGTGATGACCGCGAGCGTGACCAGGCCGAACGGGACGTTGATGTAGAAGCACCAGCGCCAGGAGGCATGGTCGGTGAAGAAGCCGCCGAGCAGCGGGCCCGCCACGGACGCGAGGCCGAAAGCGGCGCCGATGAGCCCCATGAACCGGCCGCGTTCCCGGGGCGGTACGACATCCGCGATGATCGCCTGGACGCCGATCATCAGCCCGCCGCCGCCGATGCCCTGGACGGCGCGGAAGGCGATCAGCTCGTCCATGGTGCGGGACCAGCCGGCGAGCGCGGAGCCGATGACGAAGACGACGATGGCGAACTGGAAGACGCCCTTGCGGCCGAAGAGATCGCCGAGCTTTCCGTAGATCGGCAGTCCGATCGTGGAGGCGAGCAGGTACGCGGTGACGGCCCAGGACATCTTCTCCAGGCCGTGCAGCTCGCCGACGATCTTCGGCAGCGCGGTGGCGACGATCATCTGGTCGAGCGCCGCGAGCAGCAGCGTGAGCATCAGCCCGAGGAAGATCAGCCGGATACGGCGGGGGCTGGTCTCCGGTTCGCCGGACGGGGCGGGGGCCGCCTGCACCGGCGCGGCCTCGGCAGGAGGCGGCGGGGGCGAGGGCGAGGGCGGCCCGGCGGGCGCCTCGGCGGTCCCCGTGCCGCCCGGCTCCTCCTCCAACAGAGTGATCCCACCCACCACGTGCCGCTCCCCTCGTCGCATCTGCGCCGCCCTTTTCTCGCATCGCGCGACGAGGGAGGGCAAACGCGACGGGGGGCGCCGACGGCGTACTCGGGGGGCTTAACTCCCGGTGGGAGCCACTACGGCGCACAACCGACGGGCCGAGAAAACCACCCGAACCGGTGAGGCCGGTCAAGAGCGGGTCGGGCTACTTCTCGACCTCGGCGGCGAGGTTCTGCAGCAGCTCGTCGTAGATCCGTCCGAGCCCCTTGGGCGCGAAGGTCTTCTCGAAGAATCCGCCGATGCCGCCGGCACCGTTCCAGACGGTCGAGACGACGGCCTTCGACCTGCCCTCACCGGCCGGGGTGACGGTCCAGGTGGTGACCATCGAGGAGTTGCGGTCCTTCTCCACGAGCCGGCCGTCGGTGGGCTCGGTGACCTCCAGCAGGCAGTCGCGCACCCGCTTGCTGGTGGCCTGGAGCTTCCAGTGGACGAGGGTGCCCTCGCCGTCACCGCCCTCACGCACCTCGTACTCGCTGAAGTGTCCGGGCAGCACCTTGCCCCGGACCTCCTTGTAGTCGGCCAGCGCGTCGAACACCGTCTCCGCGTCCGCCGCGATGACTCGCTCTGTCGTGGCCTCGACCTGCGCCATGGCTGTTCCTCCAGCACTCGGTTGTTCGGGGGTGTGCTGAGCCAATCACCTCCGGCACGCCGCTCAAAATCCGGTCCGGGACGAAGGGGAGAAAACGATCAAGGGAACAAGTGTTCTATTCTCTGTCCAGTACTACCGAGGAGGCGTCCATGCGCTGGGACAATCTGGTCGAGAACCCCGCCACGACCGGGAACAGCGCGCTCTTCACCGCCGACGCGGTGACCACGCGCACCTTTGACACCCCCGAGTTCCGGGGGATCACCTTCCATGAGATCCGGGCCCGCTCGATCGTGAACCGGGTACCGGGCGCGTCGCGGATGCCGTTCGAATGGACGGTCAATCCGTACCGGGGCTGTTCGCACGCCTGTGTCTACTGCTTCGCGCGCAAGACCCACAGCTATCTGGATCTCGACACCGGCCTCGGCTTCGACTCCCAGATCGTCGTCAAGACCAACGCCCCGGAGCTGCTGCGCGACCGGCTCGCGTCCAGCCGCTGGCACGGCGCGCACATCGCGATGGGCACCAATGTCGACTGCTACCAGCGCGCCGAGGGCCGGTACCGGTTGATGCCCGGCATCATCTCGGCCCTGCGCGATCACGCGAACCCGTTCTCGATCCTGACCAAGGGAACGCTGATCCTGCGCGATCTGGAACTGCTGCGGCAGGCGGCCGAGGTCACCGACGTCGGCATCTCCGTCTCGGTCGGCTTCGTCGACGACGCGCTGTGGCGCACCGTCGAGCCCGGCACCCCCTCCCCCGCGCGCCGCCTCGACGCCGTCCGCACCCTGAGCGAGAACGGCATCGACTGCGGCGTACTGATGGCCCCCGTCATCCCGTTCCTCGGCGACCATCCGGACCAGCTGCGTGCCACGGTCCGCGCCGTCGCCGCCGCCGGGGCGACCTCGGTGACCCCGCTCGTCCTCCATCTGCGTCCCGGCGCCCGGGAGTGGTACATGCAGTGGCTCGGGAACCACCACCCCCATCTGGTGCGGCGCTACGAGCGGCTGTACGCCGAGGGGCCCTACGCGCCCAAGTGGTACCAGCGCCGCATCACCCGGTATGTCCACGAACTGGCGGCCGAATTCGGCATCGGGCCCTCGCACCGCGGCGCGGCCCGACGGCTCCCGGCACGGAAGGAACAGCACTCGCCGCTCGACGGCCCCGGGCCCACGCAGCTGACCCTGCTCTGATCCGCCGGAACCACCGCGGGGACCCCGACGGACCAACGCGGGCAAACGGGTCAACTCTTGAGATAACAGGTCCTTCCTGGCGTGAATGCGGGGAGCATGCGGCGGGGGCTGCGCCACGCGCAGCCGTGTTCCCCCCACCACGGGAGGCCATATGACGAAACGTTCAGGAATTCTGTTCGCCGTCGGTGCGACGGTCGCCGGCCTGGTGACCGCCGCGCCGTCCCCGGCAACCGCCGACAACGGCGCGCGGCCCACCGCCGCGAAGCTCCAATGGACCGACTGCGGCACCAAGTCGTATCCGCGGCTGCAGTGCTCATCGGTCAGCACCCCGCTCGATCATGACGACCCGTCGGGCCGGCGGATCACCCTCGCGCTGTCCCGCATCCCGCACACCGCGAAGACCTTCCAGGGCCCCCTGCTCGTCAACCCGGGCGGCCCAGGCGGCAGCGGCCTGACGATGGCCGGATTCGTGGCGTCCTCGCTGCCGAAGGCGATCACCGCCCAGTACGACGTGATCGGCTTCGACCCGCGTGGTGTCGGCAGGAGCAGGCCGGCGCTGAACTGCGTGCCGAAGTACTTCGATCCGCTGCGCCCCGACTCGGTGCCCGACTCGCCGGGCGTCGAGCAGGCCAACCGGAACCGGGCCCGTTCGTTCGCCGAGGCGTGCGGGCGCAAGTACCCGGATCTGCTGCCCCACATGGACACGGTCAGCGCCGCGAAGGACCTCGATGTGATCCGGCGGGCCACCGGCTCCCGGCAGCTCAACTACTTCGGGTACTCGTACGGCACCTACCTCGGCGCGGTGTACGCCAAGCTGTTCCCGGAGCGGGTGCGGCGTCTGGTCCTCGACTCGAACGTCGACCCGGACGGCGTCTGGTACGACGACAACATCGGCCAGGACTACGCCTTCGACGCCCGCCACAAGGCGTTCGCCGCCTGGGTGGCGAAGCACGACGCCGCCTACCGGCTCGGCACCGACCCGGCGAAGGTCGAGAGCGCCTGGTACGCGATGCGTGCGGCCGTCAGGACGCACCCCGCGGGCGGGAAGGTCGGCCCGAGCGAGCTGGAGGACATCTTCCTGCCGGGCGGCTACTACGACGGGTACTGGCCGTATCTGGCCGAGGCGTTCGCCGCGTACGCCAACGACGGCGACCAGGACGCGCTCGTGAAGGCGTACAAGAAGTTCGGCGCGGTCGACACCGAGGGCGACAACGGGTACTCGGTCTACACGGCCGTGCAGTGCCGCGACGCCCAGTGGCCCCGGCAGTGGAACACCTGGCGCGGCGACAGCCGGCGGGTGCACGCCAAGGCCCCCTTCTTCACCTGGAACAACAACTGGTACAACGCCCCGTGCGCCGACTGGCCGGTGGAACCGCTGAATCCGGTGCGCGTCTCCAACGGCGCGCTCCCGCCGGTGCTGCTCTTCCAGGCCACCGACGACGCGGCCACACCGTACGAGGGCGGCGTCACGCTGCACCGCAGGCTGCGCGGCTCCAGCCTGGTCGTCGAGCAGGGCGGCGGCAATCACGGCATCACGCTGGGCGGCAACGACTGCCTGGACACCTACTTGGCGGACTATCTCGCCAAGGGCACCGTCCCGCGCGGCGGAGGCAACCGGGGCGACGCGGACGCGGTGTGCGCCAAGTCGCCCGACCCGCAGCCGCTGACCGGCGAGGCGGCTGCGAAGTCGGCGCGTCGGACGGATTACGGCAGCAGGGGCAGCACCCTGCACGGGCTGCTCGGCTTCCGCCGCTGACGGCGGCCCGCGGTCCGACTCGGGTACGGGCCGTCCTGACGGATGCGCCAGGACGGCCCGTATGACGACAAGGACCACGCCCGCCCCGCCCTCCGACATACGTGTGCGGGACATGACCGTCGACGACTGCGAGGCGGTCACCCGGCTCCGGGTGCGCGGCTGGCAGGCCGCGTACGCGGGGCTGGTGCCGCGGTCGTACCTGGACGGCATGGACCTCGCCGTCGCCGAGGACGTGGAGCGGCGCCGCGCGTCCTTCACCGGGGGCAGCACGATCGTGAACGTGGTGGCCGAACGGCCGGGCCTCGGGGTGATCGGCTGGGCCTGCTACGGCCCGTACCGCGAGAACGGCAAGCCGCTCGCGCGGGGCGAACCGTACGCGCTCTACGTGGCGCCCGAGCAGATCGGGACCGGGGCGGGTCGCGCCCTGATGGCGGAGACACTCACCCGCGCCGCGGCCGACGGCTTCCCGGACCTGGCGCTGTGGGTCCTGAAGGAGAACGCCCTCGCCCGCCGCTTCTACGAGCGCGCGGGATTCCGTCCCGACGGCGCCGAGGAGTCCTTCGAGGCGGACGGCGCGCTCGTGCCCGAGGTGCGGTACGTGCGTCCCCTCGGTGGTCCCGCCGCCTGACGGGCCCGGCGCTTCCTCAGGCCGTGTCCAGCCGGACGAGCGCATCGCGGGCCGCGCCACCGAGCCTCGGGTGCGGCAGAGCGGCCGCCAGGAGCGGACGGGCCCGCTCGTCCCCCAGCTGCCCGAGCCCCTCCACACAGGCCAGCGCCACCCGCCAGTGCGGGTCGCCCGGGGCGAGCAGCCGTTCCAGGGTGCTCATCAGCGCCGGTACGGACTCCGGGGCGCGCAGCGCGGTGAGCAGCCGCACCGGGTGCAGGGCGTACGCGGTGCGCAGGGCGTTGGTCGCGAGGGCCGCGGCGGCCCGGGGTGTCCGGGGGTCGCCGAGGCACACCAGGGCGTGGGCGGCGGAGACGCACCGCTCCGGGTCGCGGTGGTTGAGCAGCAGGACCAGCGCCTCGAAGGCCCGCCGGTCTCCGCCGCAGCCGAGCCGGAAGGCGGCCATCTCGCGGGCCCAGAGCGGGCGTTCGCGTTCCACCAGGACGCCGGCCAGCTCCTCGTCGTCCTCGGTGGCGAGCAGTCCGCGGTACGCCGCCGACTCCCCCGCCGCGTCCGCCTCGTCAGCAAGCCGGTCCGCCAGCGACCGGAACTCCTCGTCCATGACCGTCAGCGTATCGGCGGGGACTCTGCGTATCGAGGGGCAGGGGGAATGTGGCATGGCGCACAACGACCGGGGGCTGGCGCGCTCGTTACCAGGCAGTTAATCTCATGTGAGCGGGACACGATCCCCGCTTGCTCCGGTGGCCTGGTGACGCAGCCACCCGGAGTGCTTGTCGGTTCGGCAGTTTTGCGAGACGTGACTCCGGGACAGAGTCCGTCGCCCCTTCCGGGTCCCGGCGTGCTCATCGCGCCCCGGCCCCGAGTACCACGACACGCAATTCCCGCACGTGTCGCGCCGGTTCTCCCTCTCAGCGCGCGCCGTGCCTCCTCTCAGTCGTCACTCATTCTCTGGAGTCCCGTGATGGACACCCCGCTCAGCACCATTGCCGTCGTCGGCCTCGGCACCATGGGCACCGGCATTGCCGAGGTCCTGGCCCGCGCCGGCCACGAGGTCATCGGCATCGACATCAGCGAAGCGGCCGCCCGTCAGGCCGTCGCCGCCCTGGAAGCCTCGACCGCCCACGCCGTGCGGCGCGGGCGGATCACCGAGGAGGAGCGGAGCGATGTCCTCGCCCGGTTCCGTACCTTCGCCGACCTCCGGGCCGCCGCGGAGGCGGAGCTGGTCATCGAGGTCGTGCCCGAGTCGTACGAGATCAAGCAGCAGGTCTTCCGGGAGCTCGACGCGATCGTCTCCCCCACCGCGATCCTGGCGACCGGCACCAACGCCCTTTCGGTGACCCGGCTGGCCGCCGAATCGCTGCGCCCCGAGCGCGTGCTCGGTCTGCACTTCTTCAACCCGGCACCGGCGATGAAGCTGGTCGAGGTGGTGTCCTCGGTGCTGACCGCGCCGCCGGCCGTCGAGGCGGTCACCGCGCTCGCCCGCAGCCTGGGCAAGGAGCCGGTCGCGGTCGGCGACCGGCCGGGCTTCGTCGCCGACGGGCTGCTGTTCGGGTACCTCAACCAGGCCGCCGCGATGTACGAGGCCAACTACGCCTCCCGGGAGGACATCGACGCGGCGATGAAGCTCGGCTGCGGTCTGCCGATGGGCCCGCTCGCCCTGCTCGACCTGATCGGGGTCGACACCGCCCGCACCGTCCTGGAGGCGATGTACTCCGAGTCGCACGACCGGCTGCACGCCCCGGCGCCCGTTCTCCGGCAGCTGAGCGAGGCGGGGCTGACCGGCCGCAAGTCGGGCCGCGGCTTCTACACGTACGAGGCGGCCGGCAGCCGGACCGTGGTGCCGGACGCGCTGACCCCGCGGGACGACCGGGCGGCGGTGGCCGGGCGCACCGTGCGTTCGGTGGGTGTCGCGGGTTCCGGGACGATGGCCTCGGGGATCGCCGAGGTCTTCGCGAAGGCCGGGTACGACGTGGTGCTCGCCGCCCGCGGCCAGGAGAAGGCGGACACGGCGAAGAGCCGGATCGCCAAGTCGCTGGAACGTTCCGTCACCAAGGGTCGGCTGACGGCCGAGGCGCGGGACGGGGCCCTGGCCCGGATCACCGCGGCCGGTTCGCTGGACGCCTTCGCCGATGTCGATCTCGCGGTGGAGGCCGTCGCCGAGGACCTGGCGGTCAAGCAGCAGTTGTTCGGGACCCTGGACAAGGTCTGCAAGCCGGGTGCCGTCCTCGCCACCACCACCTCGTCGCTGCCGGTCGTGACGATCGCGCGGGCCACCTCGCGTCCGCAGGACGTGATCGGGATGCACTTCTTCAACCCGGCGCCGGCGATGAAGCTGGTCGAGGTGGTCCGTACGGTGCTCACCGCCGACGACGTCCACGCCACCGTCCGTGAGGTGTGTGCCGAGGTCCGCAAGCATCCGGTGGACTGTGGGGACCGGGCCGGTTTCATCGTGAACGCGCTGCTGTTCCCTTACCTCAACAACGCGATCAAGATGGTCGAGGAGCACTACGCGACCCTCGACGACATCGACGCCGCGATGAAGCTGGGCGGCGGCTACCCGATGGGTCCGTTCGAACTGCTCGACGTTGTCGGGCTCGATGTCTCCCTGGCCATCGAGAAGGTGCTGCACAGCGAGTTCCGCGACCCGGGCCTGGCTCCGGCTCCGCTGCTCGAACATCTGGTGGCCGCCGGCTGCCTCGGCCGCAAGACGGGGCGCGGCTTCCGCGAATATGCCCGGCGCTGAGAGGGTCCGCGACGCCGCGGAGCCCGCCGTCGGCCCCTCGGGGCCTGGGGCGGGGTGGGGAGGGCTGCTCGATCCTTCGGGCGGCCCGCCCCCACGGGCGCACTCCCCCGACCCGATGCAGTACGTTCACACCATGTCCCAGCCCGCCAGGTCCCCCCGTGTCTCCGCCGCGCCCGACGCCCCGGAAAGTGCCGCAGGCACGCGCGCCGCCGCCCAACGGCTCAAAATGCGCCGTGAACT
The DNA here is from genome assembly GCF_042731715.1 of Streptomyces sp. NPDC059832. Taxonomy (NCBI): domain Bacteria; kingdom Bacillati; phylum Actinomycetota; class Actinomycetes; order Kitasatosporales; family Streptomycetaceae; genus Streptomyces; species Streptomyces sp. NPDC059832. Next base: position 19,230 of record NZ_JBHWIY010000066.1, read on the forward strand.
GGCCGCCGCGGCGATGGAACTCTTCGCCACGAAGGGGTACGAGGCAACGACGGTCGACGAGATCGCGGGCGCCGCCGGAGTCGCCCGGCGGACCTTCTTCCGGCACTTCCGCTCCAAGGAAGAGGCGATCTTCCCGGACCACGACGACACCCTCGTCAGGGCCGAGGCCGTCCTCAATGCCGCACCGGCGCACGAGCACCCCCTCGACACCGTCTGCCGCGGCATCAAGGAAGTCATGAAGATGTACGCGGCGAAGCCCGCGGTCTCCGTGGCCCGTTACAAGCTGACCCGCGAGGTCCCCACCCTGCGCGAGGCGGAGATCGCCTCGGTGGCCCGCTACGAGAGGCTGTTCACCCGCTATCTGCTGGGCCACTTCGACGAGCGCGACCACCACGTCGGCAATGACGACCCGCTGCTGGCGGAGGTCGCGGCGTCCGCCGTCGTCACCGCGCACAACCATGTGCTGCGCCGCTGGCTGCGGGCGGGCGGCGAGGGTGACGTCGAGGCGCAGCTCGACCATGCCTTCGCGATCGTCCGCGACACCTTCGGGACCGGTATCGGGGCCGGCCGGACCGTCGGCGCCGAGCCCGCGAAGCAGCCGGCCGCCTCGGTGACGTCCCAGGGCGAGGTGCTGGTCGCCGTGGCACGGACGGACGCGCCGCTCGACGAAGTGATGCGCACGATCCAGCAGGCGCTCCAGGACCGCTGACGGGGGCGTGCCGGCCGGCACGCCCCCACCGCCGAAACCTGGTTGCCGCAGCCGCGCACCGGTGCTGTGGTGGGCGGATGAATCGTGATCACGAAGCACTGCTGGCCCTTTTCGACCGCGAGATGCGCGAGCACGCCCGCCCCGACGGCCCCGGCGTACGGGTCGAGCACACCGGTGATGTCGTACGGCAGGTCGGCACGGCCGACGACTGGAACGCCGTCGTCTGGTCGGCCCCGGACCTGGATCCCGCACGGGCGGACGCCGTGATCGCGGCCCAGGTGGCGCACTTCGCGGCGCTCGGGCACGGCGAGTTCGAGTGGAAGCTGTACGCGCACGACCGGCCGGCCGATCTGGCGCACAGGCTTCTGGCGGCCGGTTTCGAGGCGGAGGAGCCGGAGACCCTGCTGGTCGCCCCGGTCGCGGACCTCTCGACGGCGGTGGAACTCCCCGACGGCGTGCGGCTGCGCACCGTGAGTGACGCGCAGGACGTGGAACTGATGGCCCGTGCCCATGAGCGGGCGTTCGGCTCGGACTGGTCGCGGCTGCGGCATCAGGTGCTGGCCAGGCTTGCCGAGGACCCGGACGGCTTCGTCGGCGTCCTCGCCATGGTGGGCGACGAGCCGGTGAGCTCGGCCCGGATGGAGCTGTACCCGGGCACGGGCTTCGCGGGGCTCTGGGGCGGCGGAACGGTCGAGGCGTGGCGCGGGAAGGGCGTCTACCGGGCCCTGGTGGCCTTCCGCGCCCGGATCGCGGCGGAGCGCGGCTACCGCTACCTTCAGGTCGATGCCTCCGACATGAGCAGCCCGATCCTCCGGCGGCTCGGATTCGTGGCCCTGAGCACCACGACCCCCTATGTGTTCCGGTCTCACTGATCGATCATTCGCCGTCATCTACCCGGCATATCCCTGCGAAACACCCCCCTCACCGCTCATCGGTGCCCTGCGGGTGACAAGTGAGAGAAATTGTTGGCACCGAGTGCCTTGCCAGGTGTCACAGAGTGCCATACGTTGAAGTTGTCCGGGCGGCCGGCGTGCCGAGATCTCACGTACGCCGGCTGTCCCCGCAAGCGATTTGCCTGCGCGCCCGGACGCCTGCGTCACAGGCAACCCCTTCTGCTCCACAGAGCAAGCCGAAGCTTTGACCGCCGAACCGACGGCACCACCTCCACACCACACCGCTCCCCTCTTGCTCGCAGGGACTCTCAAGCGATCCCTCAGCGCCCCCATCCGCCGGAGGCACACCGTGAAGGAAATCCTGGACGCGATCCAATCGCAGGACAGCACGGCCGCGGACTTCGCGGCCCTGTCCATTCCTGAGTCGTACCGCGCGGTGACCGTGCACAAGGACGAGACCGAGATGTTCCACGGGCTCTCCACCCGCGACAAGGACCCCCGCAAGTCGCTGCACCTCGACGAGGTCCCCGTGCCCGAACTCGGGCCCGGCGAGGCCCTGGTCGCCGTCATGGCGAGCTCGGTCAACTACAACTCCGTGTGGACCTCGATCTTCGAGCCGATGTCCACCTTCGGCTTCCTGGAGCGCTACGGGAGGCTCAGCGAGCTCACCAGGCGCCATGACCTGCCGTACCACGTCATCGGTTCCGACCTGGCGGGCGTCGTCCTGCGGACCGGTCCCGGCGTCAATGCCTGGCACCCCGGCGACGAGGTCGTCGCGCACTGCCTCTCGGTCGAGCTGGAGTCCTCGGACGGTCACAACGACACGATGCTCGACCCCGAGCAGCGCATCTGGGGCTT
>NZ_JBHWIY010000067.1:0-20769 GCF_042731715.1 Streptomyces sp. NPDC059832
CGGCGGTTCCCTCACCGACGAGCAGGTCTCCGCAGTCAGCTGGCTCGCAATCGTCATGAACGCCTGGAATCGGGTCGCCATCAGCAGCCACTATCGGGTCGCCCCCTGAAGCTGGTGCGATGCCGTGGGCAACGCCCCGCTCGTCCCAGAAGGACTCCTGATCGGCCATGACCGATCCCGCCGCAAGTCCGGGGCCGACGCGCTGCGGCCCGGACCTGCGGCGGTAGGTCCCTGGCTCGGAGTGAGGAGCGTCCGAGGCCACAGAAGGCGGCTTCGGATGCCCTTTCCCGTACATGGCCTGTGGTTGGCCACCTACCACCGCACGCACGGTGTGCGGTACCTCCACGGCCGCTGCTCGATCGGCGGCGACACCCTGTGGGATGTCAACCACGGCAAGAAAAGTACCGCCGGCATGCCGGCCGCGCCCGAAATCAAATCCGTGCCGACAGCGGCTGCTGGCGGCCGTGGAAGCCGACGGCGGGGAGGGATCCGGCCTGCGAGGGCATTGCTGTTCCGGCAGGTGTCAACGGACGTCACGCTGTTCCGGCACACGGGAGCGGATCTCACGGACGGGCAGTGGGAGCAGCTCGCCGGCCTGGGTGTCGGGGTGGTGGACGGCGAGGTCGGCGCCTTGGAGGTCGATGATCGGGGCCGTCTGGCGGGGTTGCGTCTGGCTTCAGGTGCGGTGGTGCCGGTTCGCAAACTGGTGGTCTCGCCGCGTTTCGTGGCGCGCGTCGGCTTCCTCGGCGGGCTCGGCCTGACGGTGAGGGAGCACCCGATGGGCGTCGGCGAGCAGGTGGTTGTGGACGGCACCGGGGTCGCGGGCGTGTGGGCGGCGGGGAACGTCAGCGATGTACTGGCGGGCGTTCCGGCCGCATCGGCGGCGGGGGTCACCGCCGCCGCGGCGATCAACATGAATCTGCTGACGACCGACGCCCGGAGGACTGCTGCGGCCCGCGCGGCGGGTGCTGAGGTGTTCAGCGGGGTGATGGAGAGCGGGGTGTCGCGGCGGGTGCTGGGAACGCGCGTGCACGGTCTGGATTCTCTGCTGGATAACAGCTGAAGGGAAACGTGGTGACAGAAGGCCAAAGACCCATCTCCAGCGCGTCCAGGACGAGTTGGGCTCCCTTGGAGTGCGAGGCGGACCAGCCCGTAATTCGCGGGGAGAACGTGCCGACGACGAAGGCGACGTGGACGATCGTGGACCAGGTCTTGACGTAGGTGAAGCCGGCGACCCGGCAGCGGTTCGGTGCCGACGCGACGAACCTGCGGTCCAGCGGGTCCGGTCCCCGCTCGGCGGAGCCGTCCGGGATCGTGGTGATCATCTTCCTCCCGCGGACCGCGCCGGTGATGCCGAGTTCGCGCATCAGCCGCTCGACGGTGCACTGGGCCACTTCGTGGCCCTGGCATGCAGCTCTCGCCAGACCTTCCTGGCCTCGTAGACACGGAAGTTGGTCTCGTAGACCTCGGTGATCAGCTCCTTGAGGACGGCGTCCCGCACCCGCCGGGCCGAGGGAGCGGTCGCGCGCTCTTCGCCGCGTAATACGTGAAGGCGCGATCTTGCGGCCGTACTCGGTGAGCGTCCTGCGCAGCGTCTCGGTCGTCCCGATCCCCAGTTCGGCGGCGGCGGCTTTCGTCGCCGACCACTCGGTGTCGTAGTCCGGACGCACCTCGGCGACCATGCGGAACGCTCGTTTGCGCAGCTCAAGGGGGGGGGTGAGGATGGCCTTGGCGATTGACGTCATGCGGTTGGGGCTGCATCGGGACCTGCGGAAGATTCGCCAGGACTTCAGGTTCGCGACGCCGCGTTCGACGGGCGCTCGTGCTGCGGCCATTGCCTGATTGAGGGTCTTTTCAGTGGGGTTGAGTTCCTGCAGGGGCTTGCGCTTGATGCCGGTGGTCAGCCATGGGCCGGCACCTTGGCAGACGAGATCGGCCAGGATGGGAACGCCCTGGCGCTCGCAGATCTGGATGATCCGGTGGGTACGGGCGGCGGTCATGTCGTGGGTGCGGCCCGGCAGGGCGGGTGAGAGCCACAGCAGCCGGTCGCCGGGGTCGGTGACGACCTGCACGTTCACGCCGTGGCGCCGGTGTTTGTGAGAGTAGTCGGCCCGGCCGTCGCCGACCCGGTCGCACTCGGCGAGGGTCCCGTCAAACAGGACGAAGTCGGGTTCGTGCTCGCGCAGCGTCTTCAGCAGACCCGGTGCACGTTCGGCGAGCAGGTCGACGACCGCGCTGGTGTAGGCATGGGCAGTGGACTCGCTGATCCCGAACCCGGCGGCAATCTTCGCCAGAGTGGTGTGTTCGCGCAGGTACACCAGTGCCACCATCGCGCGCTGGGACGGACGGAGCTTGCATCGCCGGTCGCCCTCACAGGTGGTGATCAGCATGGTGACCCACTCCACGAGTGCATGCGGCAGGTCGAGTGCGGCAGGATGGATGACCAACGAGGCCCCCGAGCAATGTGATTGAGACGTCAGACATCTCGATCAACAGCCCGGGGGCCTCGCTTGTTGCGCATTACGGCCCATCACTCGATCGGTGGCCAACTCGAAGAAGCTCAATGATCGAGTTCCTATCGAACCCGGAACGGTTCAGGACACTGGGCGGGAACCGAGACATTCAAGCCTCGCCCGAGGGCGCCGATCAGCTCGGTCATCTGTCGTTGGCTCACGGCGGCTGATATCAACGACGAACCATGGAACGTACCGGGGAACGAGTGCAGTTCGACGCTGACGCCCACATGGAGCAACGCAAGTGCGTATGCAATCCCCTCGTCGCGGAGCGGGTCGAGTTCCATCGTGCTGATGTAGGTACGTGGGAGTCCTGAGAGGTCGGTTGCACGTGATGGCGCGGCGTATGGGGACACGGTGGCATCCGTTGGTCCAAGGTAGGACTGGCCCAAGTAGTACCTCCAGGACAGGATTGCGTTGGGGCGATTCCACACCGGGGTGCCGACGAATGTCTTCATCGACGTGGTTTCGAGCCTGTCGTCGAGTTCGGGTATGTCGAGCAATTGAAACGCGACAGGCACTTCTCCCTTGTCCCTCGCCATCAAGACCGTTCCGGCAGCCAGTCCACCGCCCGCGCTCTGGCCACCCACCGCGATCGCGTCAGGGTCGATGGCGAGGTCGACGGCGTTGGAGTGAAGGTATTTCAGAGCGGCATAGCAGTCATTGACTGGGCCCGGGAACGGCGTTTCGGGCGCCAACCGGTATTCGACACTCGCGACGGCGATTCCGAGCGCGCGCACTACCGCAATACACATTGGATCAGTCCCCTGTGCGGTCCCGGCTGCAAATCCGCCACCGTGGACCCACATCAGGACAGGAGTCCGACCTTGTGCGGATTCCGGTGTGAAGAAGCGGATGGCCACGTCGGGGTCTTCGTCCCCGTAGCCGGGTGCCGAGAGGATGCTCGACTCAACGCCCGAAGTGTCGAGGCCGGCGAGCGCCGAAGCCATCAGTGATTCGAACGCGGTGCGGGTTTCGGCGAGGTTAGAGAATGCGACTTTCGGCAGCATTTCCACGGCCGCAGCCAATTCGGGGTCCAGTGCGGAGAGATCTGTCATGGCATCGCTTTCAGCCTTCGTTATGGACGTGTGCTGATAGGTTTACGCAACGGCTTTCGTGAACGTTGCTCGAATATGTCGGGAGAATCCCGGATTTCTCCCAACGAAGATTGCAACCCCTGCGCGACACGTTCTCCGTCGATGGGTAATCATCCAATCCCGGTAAAATGGGTGATCAAACGTGTGCCGCTCGTGCGGGTCGAAACGAGCCCCAGCGGTTCGGGTGACGTCGCCTACGGGCCGGTGCCGGAGAGTCCGATACTGTGCAGGGCGCGGGTCAGGTCATGACCACGCCGCCGTCCACCGACACGGTCTGTCCGGTGATGTTGGCGGCCCGCTCGGAGAGCAGGAAGGCCACCATCTCGGCGATGTCCGATGTCGTCTGGGGGCGGCCCATCGGAACCATCTGCCCGACAAACCGGGCGAAGATGTCCTCGGGAGTGGCGTCAGCGCATGCGGGATCGTTCGCGATCAGCCACTCGCTAGTGGCTCGCCACATGTCGGTCCAGATCAGGCCGGGCAGCACGGTGTTGGCCCGCAGCCCGCTCGGCGCCCCGACCCGGGCGATGACGTGGGTCAGCTCGATGACCGCGGCCTTCGAGGGGCCGTAGTCGGCGATCATCTCCATGCCCAGCCGGGCGCCGACCGAGGCGATGTTGACGATCGCACCGGGGCGGCCGGCACGGCGGCGGACCAATTCCTGGCAGGTCAGGAAGGTTCCCCGGGTGTTGACCGCGAACGTACGGTCCCACTGTTCCTCGGTCAGCTCGGTGAAGGGGCTGAACCGCCCGAGCCCGGCGGAGTTGACCAGTGCGGTCACCTCGCCGAGCTGTTCCTGGGCGATGGCGAACGCGGCCTGCACGGAGGCCCGCTCGCTCACGTCGCACACGGCGTGGGCGACGGTCGCACCGTCTGCGGCCAGCTTCGTGGCGGTCTCCGCGAGCCGCTCGGCATTGACGTCGGTGAGGAGCACCGCGTGGTCCTCGGTGAGGCGCGCGGCGATCGCGGCGCCGAGTCCCCCTGCCGCGCCGGTGACGAGTGCGACGTTCACGGCAGCTCCTTCGCGATCTGCGGAGCGAGCAGCTCGGCAGCCCGCTCCGCGGTGATGATGTCGGCCGGGTCTGGCTTGATGATCACCCGGGATGCGGTGTCCTCGTAGACGTGCTCGCCGATCAACCTGCCGCGCTCGTCGTAGGGCCAGGCGAACGCGAGGGTGCGCTTGAGCAGGTAGATGTCGGTGGAGTCGTTCCCGGCCTGCACCGAGCCGAACACGCTGTCGCCAAGCATGGCACCGGGCATGAAGTGGTGGAACTCGAGCTCACCCGAGAAGCCGCGGTCGTTGACGGCGATGTCCTGCTCGGTCACCCACATGACCAGTGCGTTCGCCTCGACCAGCGACTTGTAGAACGCGGTGACCTCGGCCATGCCGTCGAGGATCACCGACGTGGCGCCCTCGTGGAGGCGGTAGTGTGGCTGCTCGACGGTCATGCTCGGCGCCAGCAGCTCCTGGTAGCGCCCGGCGACCTCCAGGAGGCCGTGCAGGCGGTAGTTCTTCAGGATCGCGCGGTGCCGGGGATTGTCGGTTTCCGCGATCTGTTCCTCCAGTCCTGCGAACATGTGTGCGAAATCGTGTTCGTAGCGGCTCACGGTGGCTCCTCGTCATCGAGTCGGTCCGGGGGCTCCATCCTCGATAGCGGTGCTCGACCGAGTCCATGACAAATTTCGCACGCCCCATTTAACCGATCGATTAATTCAGCAGGGTCAATGCCCCATTCCGTTCGGCAAGCCCCGCCCCTATACTCGCCGTACACATCCCGCGGGAGGAGTCGCCGTGGACCTCAACCTGCATCTCGTGCGCTATCTCGTCGCGGTTGTTGACGAGGGCCACTTCGGCCGGGCGGCACAACGCCTCTACGTCAGCGCCCCCGCGCTCAGCCAGCAGGTCCGCAAGCTGGAGCGGTCACTCGGCGTCGAGTTGATCGACCGCTCCGCCCGTCCGTTGCGTCCCACCCCGGCCGGCGAACGTTTCCTGGCCGAGGCACGTGACTCCCTCGCAGCAGCCGACCGGGCGGTAGCCGCCGTGGCGGCCCACCGCCTCGAGCTGACAACCACGCTCCGGCTCGGTTTCATGACCGCCTCGGCCGGTCCGCTCATCCGGCACGTGCTCGACGAACTGCGTCACGAGGTGCCCGGCGTGTCCGTCCGGCTGGTGGAGCTGCCCTGGCCGCAGCAAGCCTCTGCCGTACGCGACGCCATCGTCGACGCGGCACTGGTACGGCCCCCGATCACCGAAATGGTGGGCCTCCGCTTGGACGTGGTGCGCCACGAGCCCCGGGTCGTGGCGCTGCCCGTCACGCACCGCCTCGCCGCACACGCGGAGGTCGGGCTCGCCGACCTCGACGGAGAGCCGCACGTCACCAGCGACGAGGCCGATCCTGCGTGGGTGCGCTGGTGGGCCTGCGATCCGCGCCCCAGCGGGGCACCCGTCCGCTACGGCCCATCGGTCCGTACCATGGACGAGTTGCTGGAGGTCGTCGCGGCGGGGCAGGCCATCGCGATCACCGGCCGCTTCGTGGCCGACAGCCAACGCCATTCCGGGGTCACGTTCGTCCCGCTCATCGGCATCGAATCGTGCCCGCTCTCACTGTGCACCCGAGCCGACGACGGCTCGCCCCTCGTCGCGGCGTTGCGGGGAGCGGTGCACCGGCTGCACGCATACGACCCGACACACCCCAGGAGGCCCGAGGAACCTGGGCCAGACGGGGTGAATCCTGCCGATCGGACATGCTCGGCGGCGGCCTCCTCCAGAGCCTCCATGACGTCCTTGCCGACGGGCATCCCGGCGGCGTCGTGGTGAGCGCGGGCGGTTGTGGAGTCTGCGCTGACCAGAGACAAGTCTGTCGTGCCCTGGCGGGCCGCTTCGGCGATCAGGCCCTCCAGCAGGGCGGTGAAGACACTTCCTCCAGACCCGGAAGCGTCCGTAGACGGTCGGCCAAGGCCCGAACCCGCCCGGTGTCTCCTGCCGCTGCGCGCCTGTCCTGAACCGCCGGATCACCCCTCGAATTGATCCCGCAGCCGTCCGGGGTACGGACCGTACTCGCTTATCGGCAGGAACGGATCAATCAACTTAGACTGCTCATCGATGAGTTGTCTGCGTGTTACGAGCATCTTCCTACCGGATCCGTTCTTCCAGGCGGATCCGCTTCGGCTGCTCGCGGACAGAGCGCAGTTCGCGGATCATCAGGCCGCTGATGGCGTTGCGGCCTCGGGGCGGTGCAGGGTAAAGACAACCCGGTCGTCCCGCTCCTCGACCAACAGGGTCTCGAAGGTGTCGCTCATACCCGCTCCACCAGCATCGCGACGCCCTGACCGGCGCCGACGCACAGCGTGGCCAGGCCCCGCCCGGCGTCCTCGCGTTCCAGCCGGCCGAGCAGCGTGAGCAGGATGCGGGCGCCGGAGCAGCCGAGCGGATGGCCCAGCGCGATGGCGCCGCCGTCGGTGTTGACCCTCTCCTCGTCGAGCTTCAACCGCCGGATCACTGCCAGCGCCTGGGCGGCGAACGCCTCATTCAGTTCGACAGCGTCCAGCTCATCGGCCTGCCAGCCGACCCGGGCGAGGGCCTTCTCCGTGGCCGGGACCGGGCCGAGTCCCATGACGTTGGGCTGCACACCCGCCGACGCGGACGTGACAATCCGGGCCCGAGGGGTAAGCCCGCGGCCGCTGTGTCCGAACTGCCTGGTCACCGACCCTGCGAACGTCGAGGTCTACATCGGCTGCGGCAAGCGTCGCCGAGTACAGAACCGCACCTCTGACGGTCCTCTCTGCCCCAACTGTTGCCCCCTGCCCATCCTGGTCTGCTCGATCTGTGGTCGCACCGCACCCGGCACCCACTCCCGTCTGACCTGACTGCCCCGCTGCGGTGGCTGCGACAGACGCCAAGCCCGCTGCACTATCTGCGGACGGCTGCGGGGCATCCACTCCGGCACCGCCGACACCCCCGTTTGCGGCCCCTGCACCGCACCGGACGCCGAACTCTGGCGGCCCTGTCCCACCTGCGGGGCAGCAGAACGACTGCGAGCCGCTGGTCCGTGCCCTCGCTGCACCCTGAAACAGCGGCTCGATGAGCTCCTCACCAGCGCCTCGGGCTCCATATCCCCGAAGCTGCAGGCCCTCCACGACGCGCTGGTCGGCACTGAACGGGCCAGCACCGCCCTGCGCTGGCTCTCCGGCGGCATCGTCTCCACCGTCCTTTCCGACCTCGGCTCCGGCCGCCGCCTCCTCACTCACGAAGCCCTGGATGAACTCCCCGAAGGCAAGGTCGTCGAGCACATCCGCAGCGTCCTCGTCGCCGGCGGCGCCCTGCCCATGCGGGACGAGCAGATGGTCCGTCTCGAACGACACGTCAAAGACCTCGTCACCTCCCATGCGACGGCCGAGGGGCGGAAGATCCTGCACCGGTACGCGACTTGGCACCTCCTACGACGGCTTCGCCGCCGCAGTCGCGGCAAGGAGACCACGTACTACCAGCTCCAGGTCGCGCGGCAACACCTTCGAGCAGGCGTCTATCTCCTGAACTGGCTCGAAGGCCAGAACTTGACCCTTGCCGCCTGCCGACAGACCGACCTCGAACGCTGGATGACCAGCGACGACGCCCGTCTTCGCCAGGAGGCAGGCCACTTCGTGCGCTGGGCCCTGGCCCAGAAGATCGCCCGCGATCTCAGCTTCCCGGCCGAGCGATGGAACGGCCCCTCGCAGCCAATGGACGACGAGGCCCGCTGGGCCACCGCCCGACGTCTGCTGCACGACGACACCCTCAAGTCCGAAGACCGCTTCGCCGGCCTGCTGTTGCTCCTCTATGCCCAGTGGCCCGCGGCAATTTCCCGGCTCACCGTCGACCACATCGAGGAGACAGGCGGAGCAGTCCGCATCCGCCTCGGCGACGTCCCAGTCGACTTACCAGGCCCCGTCGCTGAGCTGGCTCTTCAGCAGGTAGCCGTTCGCCGCAGCCATGCCGCTCTCGCCCGAACGGATTCGCCCTGGCTCTCCCCCGGCGGCCAGCCCGGCCGCCCGATCAGTGCATGGGCCATGGGCGAACGACTCCGCAAACTCGGCATCCGGCTCGCGCAGGCACGCTCGACCGCGCTGTTCCAGCCCGCTACCGAACTGCCCGCCGCCCTCTCTGACAGTCTCGACTAAGACACCCGGTTTGTCGGGTTAGTCTGGATGGGCGAGACAGGAGATCCCTTCAGCATGGCCAGCACCACCCCGATACCCGCCGCCTGCGTCGATCCGGCGGCGAAGCCGAAGCGGCGGACGTTTTCCGCGGAGTACAACCTGCGGATCGTTGCCGAGTACGACACCGCCCCGGCCGGGGAGAAGGGTGCGATCCTGCGGCGTGAAGAGCTGCCACGCGGAGTCCTTGATGAGCTGGTTCAGGGGGTACACCAGCACGAGACTGCCGATCGCGAAGATCGTGGCCACCGGTCGGCGCCCCAGCGGTCGGAGAGCATGCCCCAGACGGGCTGCGCGAGGAGGAAGATGATGTTGGCTGCCACGCTCGCCCACAGGGCGGCGGTCGGGTCGATGTGCTCCACCGCGATCGCGTACCCGGGCGCGGCGATGGCCCAGGTGTACTACAGGACCGTGCCGCCGAGGCTCAGCCCGACGACCTGTAGGACCGCGCGTCGGTTCTCCCAGATGCCGGTGACGAGCGAGGGCCGGCCGGCAGAGTCGTCCTGGCGCGCCTCACGGAAGGCGTGGTTCTCCGCCAGCCCCCGGCGCAGATAGAAGGCGTAGATGCCGAGCAGGGCCCCGATCACGAAAGGGATCCGCCAGCCCCAGCCGGTCATCTGGTAGGCGGTCAGCCACCCCTTGAGCAGCGCGGCCTGGACGGTCGCGCAGAGCACGCCGGTCGTGACCGCCACGTACATGCTCGACGACCACAGGCCGCGTCGTGCGGTCGGCGCGGCCTCGGAGAGGTACGTGTGCGAGGCGCCGATCTCGCCGCCGATACCGAAGCCCTGCATCAGCCGGGCGAGGAGCAGCAGCGCGGAGGCCACGGCTCCGGCGCTCGCGTAGGTCGGCGACACCGCGATGATCAGGCTGCCGAACGCGGTGATGCCCATGGACAGCACCATCCCGCGCTGCCGTCCGATGCGGTCGGAGAACCAGCCGAAGAACAGCGCGCCCAGCGGCCGCATCACGAAGCCCACGGCGAACACGGCGAGTGTGGACAGCATCGCCGAGACCTTGTCGCCGGGCTGGAAGAACTGCTGGGCGAAGAACGGGTGCGAAGACCGCGTAGACGCTCTAGTCGTACCACTCCAGGGCGTTACCGACACCTGCGCCGAAAATGACCCTGCGCGTGGAGATGCGCGGGCCGTCCGCAGTGGCGGTGCCGGGCGGTTGCTCCGGCGAGGACAGAGATGTGGACGACATGGAAACCCTCCGGAACGGTGGCGTCTCAGGGCACGACGGTACGTGCGCCGTGATGTGGTTCTGTGGGAGCTGGCCAGGAGGCCGGTGAGAGAGGAGAGGTGAGCGTCAGCGCCCGTGTTCAGGACTGGTCATGCGGTGCCGCCCGGCGGGGCACATTCCTGGACCGGCAGCGTGGTGGTGCCGGAGCGCAGCTCGGGTTCTCTCAGGCGCAGCAGTTCCTCGAACTCCCGCATACGGCCCGCCTGGTACGCGGGTACGTCCTGCGGCGGGTACTCATAGAAGCCCGTGCCGTCCTGGAGCCCCCGGCGCCGGGCCGCCATGTTCTCCTCGACCACGGCCGGCGCGCGGAACCGGTCGCCCAGTTCGGCGGCGAGGTAGCGCGACGCGTAGTAGAGGATGTCGCCGCCGCCCCAGTCGATGAATTCGAGCGGGCCGAGGACGGAGAAGCGAGGGCCGAGTCCGGCGCGGACGGCCTGGTCGATGTCAGCTGCGCTCGCGACACCTTCCTCGACCATGCGCGCTGCCTCGTTCATCAGGAGGGCTTGGAGGCGGGGGACGATATGGCCGGCGGCCGGCCCGCATACGACCGGGACCTTTCCGATGCGCCGCAGCAGTCCGGTCAGCCGGCTCACCGCGCCTGGGGCGGTGCGGTCGCTGCGGCTGACCTCGACCAGAGGCATGAGCTCGGCGGGGTTGAGCCAGTGGGCGTTGACGACGCGGCTGTGGTCGCGGATCAGCCTGGCTATGTCGGTGACAAGGAACGTCGATGTCGTGGACGCGATGACCGCGGTGCCGGGCGTGTGGGCGTCGGCCCAGAACAGCACCTCCCGTTTGATCTCCAGGACTTCAGGAACCGCCTCGAACACGACGTCTGCTTCGGCGAGCCGGGCCTCGGCCCGCTCACGGCCGCACACGGTCAGCCGGGGCGGTGGCTGCACAGAGCGAGCGGCACCTGTGCTCCGCACAGCCAGGCGGTCCGAGATCTGCTGTTCGGCCGCCTTCCGGTACCGGGCCCGGTCGTCGTCGGTGTGCTTGACGTCCGCCAGGGTCACGTCCATGCCCGCGGTGAGGAAGGCGAGGGCGATGCCCTGCCCCATGCGGCCCGCGCCGAGGATCACCACCCCGAGGCGCTGGGTGTCCGTCATGCCGGGAACCCTTCGTGCAGCAGCTTCATGAGTTCAGGGCGGGTCGTCCCGGACAGCTCCAGGGACTCCAGCGTGCGGCCCTGCGCGTACAGGTCGGTGCCGGTGATGGCGGAGGCGATGCTCAGCAGACCCTGTGCCACGGGTGTGGGGATGCCCGCCCACCCGGCCCACGGACACCAGGAACGACAGGCCGAGACGGGTGTCCTCCAGCATGTAGCGGTGGTTGAGCAGGTTGATCCGCTCCCGCCAGTCGCCGCTGTCGGTGAGTTTCTCGTGGGCCGCGTGCCCGTACATCCACTCGTCGCCCGTCGTCGAGTAGTGGTCGGCGAGAGGAAAGTGCGGGGCGTCGTATCCGAGCGCCTGACGCAAGGCGATCCGCTCGGCGTCCAGGGCATCGGTCACCCGCCGAATCGACGGCTGGGTCCCCTCGTTGTGAATGTCCCAGGAGTCGAAGTGCTCCAGGGAACCGGCGTTCATCATGATCAGGGGCGGATGGATCACGGGCCCCGCGTTCATGAGCGCGCCGCTGAGGCAGTCCTCGACCGGCTCGACCGCCGGGTATGCCTGGCGCAGCACTTGGAAAGCGGCGTCGGTCGACCGGGCCGGAAAGACGCCGGTGGGCCAGACGGGTGGCGGAGGCGCTGACCACCACCTCGGCCGGGCCGTGCGTGCGGGCCAGGTAGGGCAGCGTTCCGGTCTCGGCGAGGGCGACATCGGCAGTGCTCCCCGCGTCGGCCATGGCCTTCGCGAACAGCATGGTGCCGAAGGTGCCCGGTGGCAGGAGGACCACCTGGCCGTCCTCGAGCAGTGGCGCGACTTGCGCCGCCAGGTCCTCGTGCGTGGTCGCCGGCAGAGGGACGACCAGGAGCTCAGCGCCCTGCACAGCTTCCGTCAGGTCCGCCACGGGGCGTATCCCCCGGCTCGGGCCGCTTCGCTCACCGGCACCTCCCGAAGGCCACGATGGTCCCGGAGGGTGACGGCGCCGAGATCGCGCAGGGTCGTCAGGGCCCGGGTGTCGCGACGCCACCAGCGCACGGTGTGTCCGTTGTCCGCGAGTTCGGCCGCCGCGGCGAAGCATCCGTGCCCGCCGCCGAGGATGGTGATGTCCATGTGTGGTGCCGTTCCCTTCAGTTGGTCGTACGGGGCTCAGCCGACCGGGCTTTCGGAGGCCGCGGTCTTCGGTTCGCGGGCGGTCAGCTGCTCCTGACGGGCAAGGCTTCGGCGGAAGTGCGCGCAGCCACGCCACAGCAGGACGATGCTGAGGACCGAGGCGATGCCGTACACGAGCGACAGGGACGCGCCGATGCGCTGGTCGGATCCGAGGAGTTCGTCGGTGACCAGGGCAACCAGAGTGGTGCCCAGGCCCACGGCCATCAGGTTCGAGATGAGCAGGAAGAGCGCCGACACCTGTGCGCGCATCTGGTTGGGGCTGAGCACCTGCATGGCGGCGGTCGAGGCCGGCATCGGGAACGAGGCGAAGAACATCGCGATCGCAAGCAGCGCCAGTGACAACCACAGGGGTCGGGCGTGGGGGAAGGCGACGACCGGGGCGACCATGCCGATGGCGCCGATGACCCCGGCGCGCATCGCCCCGTCCGTGTGGCCCCGGCTGGTGAGTCGGTCCACCAGCCAGCCGCCGAAGAGTACGCCGGATCCGTTGGCCACGAGCACGACTCCGCCCAGTGCGTAGCCCGCCTGTGTCGGGCTCAGCCCGAACGTACGGATGTAGAAGGCCGGCGCCCAGGCCATGAGGCCGAGGAGCACCATCGCGTAGCAGGAGAACCCCGCGTAGTGGAAGGAGAACGTCTTCCCGTGGCCGCGGAGGAAGGCGAACACATCGCGCATGGCCACCTTCCGCACGGCTCCCGCGGCGTCCCTGGCGAGGCCGCGCCGCACAGGGTCCCGGACGGTCAGGAGGAACACCAGCGCGAGCAGCAGGCCGGGCAGTCCGATGATGAAGAAGGTCACCTGCCAGGCGTGGACGTCACCGACCAGGGGCAGCGAGACGCTGTCGACGTCCTTGAGCAGCCCGATGACGTAACCGCCGATGAAGAAGGCCGCACTGCCGCCGATGAACGAGCCGAGCGAGTACACGCCGATGGCCCGGCCGAGGCGGTTCTTGGGGAACATGTCGCTGAACATCGAGTAGGCGGAGGGTGTCAGCGCCGCCTCCCCGACACCTACACCCACCCGGGCCAGGAACATGTGCACGAATCCCTTGCTCAGGCCGGAGAGCGTGGTGGCCAGACTCCACAGCGCGATGCCGACGGAGATGATCAGGGGGCGTGAACGGCGATCGGCCAGAGTCGCGATCGGCAGCCCCATCACCGAGTAGAGGACTGAGAAGGCGAGCCCGCTCAGCAGGCTGAACTGGGTGTCCGTCAGGCTGAGATCGCGCTTGATGGGCTCGATCATCAGTGACAGGGCCTGGCGGTCGACGAAGGACAGCACGTAAGCGGCCGTACATACAGCCACGATGTAGATCTTGTACCGCTCGGAATCACGGTTCACGGAAGCCGGTTGCTCGGTCATGGACGGCGCCTCATCGGGGTAATGGTGGTGCCCGGAATGTGGTGGAGCCTGCAGGGGGAGCGAGGAGCCCATACGCTAACCACGGCCGGGCTGACCGGCCATTACGGGAATCCTGATGTCGCGTTGGGGATTTCCCTTATGAGAATGCGGGTGATGCTGGCGCGGCCAGGTCTTCCATAGATTCATATCTCTCGGATATGAATATCTCGCAGTCAAGTATTTGTGTCGTTTGGATTCGATTCATACGCTGGGGCGCAGAAAGGCAGGCCCCCTGCTTCCGAGAGGGGCGGCCTGATGGAGCTCAGGCATCTTCGGTACTTCATGGCCGTGGCCGCCACGCGTCACTTCGGCCGAGCAGCCGAGCAGCTGCACATCGCTCAGCCTCCGCTCTCCCAGGCGATTCGCCGGCTGGAGGCGGAGCTGGGGGCGGACCTGTTCACCCGCACGACCCGGCAGGTCGCCCTGACCGGAGCGGGAGAGGTGTTCCGCCGGGACGTGGAGTGAATCCTCAAGGCGGTCAACGAGGCGGCCGACCGGGTGTCGCGCTTCGCAGCCGGCGCCGAGGGAGTGCCCCGGATCGGCCTGACCGGCTCCGCCGCCTACCGACAACTGCCCGCGCTTGCCCGACTGATGAAGCGGGAAATGCCCAACGTGATGCTGGAGGTGCACACCGAGATGCTGACGCCCGCGCAGGAAGAGGCGCTCACCGAACGCCGTCTCGATGTCGGCATCCTGCGTCCTCCGGTACGGCAGGACGGCATCGCGCATCGGACCGTCGCCGTCGAGCGCCTGGTGGTGGCGATGCCCGAGCAACACCCCCTGACTCAGGCCGAGTCGGCCAGCGCTGAAGAACTGAGGGACGAGGAGTTCATCCTCCACAGCGCCGGCCTCGGCTCCGTCCTCAACGATGCCGTCGTCCGGACATGCCTGGGAGCGGGGTACTACCCGAAGCGAGCCTACGAGGTCGGCGAGACCTCAGGCGCTCTCGCCCTCGTCGCGGCAGGGCTGGGCATCGCGGTCCTGCCGGAGTCCGTCCGTGCGGCACCCCGCGAGGGCGTGGAGTGCAGAGACCTCACCGACGGACAATCCGTCCGGCTCGACCTGGCCTGGCGCGAGGACGACACCTCCCCACTGCTGCGCAGCCTCGTGTCGACGCTGGAGCGCAACGACGTGTTTCTCGACCGGACCGAAGGAGCCTCATGAAGATCACCCGCGTGGAGGCCATCGCCTTCACCATCCCATACGCCAAGCCACTGCGGTTCGCCAGCGGAGAAGTACACACCGCCGACCACGTGCTGGTCCGCGTGCACACCGACGAAGGCATCGTCGGAACGGCCGAAGCGCCGCCGCGCCCGTACACCTACGGCGAGACCCAGGAATCCGTCATCGCGGTCATCGACAAGATCTTCGCGCCGCAGATCCTCGGCCTAACAGCCCTGGAACGCGAAGTCGTGCACCAGCGCCTCGACCGCACCGTCGGCAACCCGGCAGCCAAGTCCGCCATCGACATGGCGTTGTGGGACATCGTCGGACAGGCCGCAGGCATGCCGGTGTCGGGGCTGCTCGGCGGATACACCGACCGCATGAGGGTCAGCCACATGGTCGGATTCGCCCCCGCCGCGCAGATGGTCGCCGAGGCCGAGCGGATCCGCGACCTGCACGGCATCACCACCTTCAAGGTCAAGGTCGGACGTCGGCCGTACGGCGACGACGTCGCGGCCTGCCGCGCCCTGCGCGAAGCACTGGGACCGGACGCCAACCTGTACGTGGACGGTAACCGTGGCTGGTCGCCCTCCGAATCGGCGCGCGCACTGCGTGAGATGGACGACCTCGGCCTGCTGTTCGCCGAAGAACTCTGCCCGGCGGACGACGTGCTGGGGCGGCGCTGGCTGGTGGAACGCTGCCACATCCCGTTCATCGCGGACGAGAGCGTGACCCGTGCCGCCGAAGTGACCCGCGAGCTGCTCGCGGGCTCGGCCTCCGCCATCAGCATCAAGACCGCTCGCACCGGCTTCACCGCCTCCCAGCGCGTGCTGCACGAGTGCGAGGGGCTGGGCGTGGAGGTCGTGATGGGCAATCAGATCGACGGCCAGATCGGCACCTTGTGCACGGTCGCCTTCGGAGCCGCACATCGCACCACCGTGCGCCACGCGGGAGAACTGTCGAACTTCCTCGACATGACCGACGACCTCCTGGCCGAGCCGCTGATCATCGAGGACGGCACGCTGCGCGTCCGGGACGGCCACGGGCTCGGCATCGACATCGACCCCGAGAAGCTCGCCCGCTACCGGCTGGACCGCTGAACCGTCCACCCGCAACCACACAGACAGGGACACATCGCCATGACGCAGATCGAGACGGACACGGCCACTGCCGCCGCCTCCGGCGCCGCCGCCACCGAGCAGTTCCGCAGCCGTAGGAACAGCGGGACCCCGGGAGCCGACACCCAGCGTGTCGACACCCTGGTCACCGAACTGCTCACCGCCACCCACGACATCATCCGCCGCCACAAGGTGACGTACGAGGAGTACAACGCGCTCAAGGCATGGCTGATCCAGGTCGGCGAGGACGGCGAATGGCCCCTGTTCCTGGACGTGTGGGTGGAGCACGTCGTCGAGGAAGTCGCAGGCGAGAGCCGCGAGGGCAGCAAGGGGACCATCGAGGGGCCCTACTACGTGCCGGACGCTCCCGCGCTCCCGGCCGAGGCGACCCTGCCCATGCGGGAGGACGAGGCGGGCACCCCGCTGCTCTTCCAGGGGCAGGTCACCAGCGTGGACGGGAGCCCTCTTGCCGCGGCCAAGGTGGAGATCTGGCAGGCCGACGGCGCCGGCTACTACTCGCAGTTCGCCCCGAACCTGCCCCAGTGGAACCTACGGGGCACGGTGATCGCCGACGATTCCGGCTCCTTCAAGATCCACACCATCCAGCCCGCGCCCTACCAGATCCCGACCGACGGTGCCTGCGGCAGCCTCATCGCTGCGGCGGGCTGGCACCCGTGGCGCCCGGCTCACCTGCACCTGAAGGTGTCCGCCCCTGGGCACCAGCTCATCACTACGCAGCTGTACTTCCGTGGCGGAGAGTACGTCGAAGACGACATCGCCTCGGCGGTCAAGCCCGCCCTGATCCTCGACCCGAAGCCCACCGGCTTTGGCAACGACCACAAAGTCACCTACGACTTCGTCCTCGACAGGGTGTGATGCACCGTGTTGTTCGCCGTACGCATGGACGTGAACATTCCCCGCGACCTGGACCCGGATGAACGGGCGGGCCTGGTGGCCCGCGAGAAGGCGTACTGCCACGACCTGCAGAAGTCGGGCGAGTGGGTCCACATCTGGCGATGCGTCGGCCAGTACTCCAACATCAGCGTCTTCGACGTCGCCGACAACGAGGCCCTGCACCGCCTGCTGTGGGATCTGCCCCTCTTCCCCTACATGGAGATCGACGTCACGCCACTCGCCCAGCACCCTTCCGATCTGGCTGCCGAAGAGGTCCGCGCGTGAGAGGAAAAGTGGTGGTCACCGCCGCCGAGGCGATGGTCGACGTGACCGACGGGGCCTCGCTCGCCGTCGGCGGATTCGGCCTCAGCGGCGTGCCGAACGTACTGATCAGAGCACTGCACGAGCAGGGCACGGGCGACCTAGCCGTCGTGTCCAACAACTGTGGCGCAATGGACTCGGGACTCGCGGTGCTGCTCGCGGCAGGCCGCATCACCCGGGTCACCGGCTCCTACATCGGCGCGAACAAAGAGTTCGCCCGGCAGTACCTGGCCGGTGAGATCGAGGTCGAGATGATCCCGCAGGGCACCCTCGCCGAGCGGCTGCGCGCCGGCGGCGCCGGTATCCCCGCCTTCTACACCCCTGCTGGTGTGGGGACACAGGTCGCCGACGGCGGACTGCCCTGGCGCTACGACGGCACCGGCGGCGTGGCCGTGGCCTCACCGCCGAAGGAGGTTCGCGCGTTCGGCGACATCGAGTACGTCCTGGAGCACGCCATCCGTACGGACTTCGCGTTCGTGCGGGCCGCGAAGGGCGACCGGCACGGCAACCTTGTCTTCAACAAGTCGTCCCGGAACTTCAACCCCCTTGCCGCGCAAGCCGGCCGGGTCACCATCGCCGAGGTCGAGGAACTGGTGGAGCCCGGCGAGATCGACCCGGACGCGGTGCACCTTCCGGGGGTCTTCGTGCAGAGGGTGGTCGCCCTCACCCCGGAACAGGCCGCGGACAAGGGAATCGAGAAGCAGACGGTGAGTTCCTGATGGCGTGGACCCGTGAACAGATGGCCGCACGCGCCGCCCGCGAACTGCGCGACGGCCAATACGTGAACCTGGGCATCGGCCTGCCCACGCTCATCCCCAACCACCTTCCCGACGACGTGGAGGTGATCCTGGAGTCGGAGAACGGCATCCTGGGCACCGGCCCCTATCCGGCGCAGGACGCCGTCGACCCGGATCTGATCAACGCCGGCAAGGAGACCGTCACGGTCGTGCCGGGAGCCTCGTTCTTCGACTCCGCGCTGTCCTTCGGCATGATCCGCGGCGGCCACATCGACGTCGCCGTGCTCGGCGCCATGCAGGTCTCCGCCCGCGGCGACCTGGCGAACTGGGCCGTGCCCGGCAAGATGATCAACGGCATCGGCGGTGCTATGGACCTGGTGCACGGCGCCCGCAGGGTGCTGGTCACCATGACGCACACCGCGAAGGACGGCTCGCCGAAACTCGTCGAGGAGTGCTCGTTGCCGTTGACCGGAAAGACCTGCGTGGACCGGGTCATCACCGACCTCGCCGTGCTCGATGTGACACAACACGGCTTGGAGCTGGTCGAGTTGGCGCCGGGCGTCACCGTCGGAGACGTCGTCGCCAACACCGCCGCGCACGTGCGCGTGCCCGAGGAGGCCAAGTGAAGGACGTCTACGTCGTCGACGCCGTCCGCACCCCCGTGGGCCGCTACAACGGCGCCCTCGCCGGCGTCCGGCCCGACGACCTCGCCGCACACACCGTCCGCGAACTGATCAGCCGGATCCCGCAGCTGGACCCCGCCCGGATCGACGACATCTACTACGGCAACGCCAACGGCGCGGGGGAGGAGAACCGCAATGTGGCCCGCATGGCCGGCCTGCTCACCGGGCTGCCCACATCCGTGCCGGGCGTGACCGTCAACTGGCTGTGCGCCTCCGGCCTGGAGGCCGTGATCCAGGCGGCCCGCGCCATCGCGGTCGGTGACGCACGGATCGCGGTCGCGGGCGGCGTGGAGTCCATGACACGAGCACCGTACGTGCTGCCCAGGCACAACAAGCCCTTTCCCGCGGCGCACGCCGAGCTGTTCTCCAGGACGCTCGGCTGGCGGATGGTGAACCCGCGGATGGAGCCGCAGTGGACCATCCCCCTCGGCGAGTCCGCCGAACTCGTCGCGGACAAACACCGCATCACCCGAGAGCAGCAGGACGTCTACGCCCTGAACAGCCATCAGAAGGCATCAGCCGCACAGAAGAACGGCCTGTTCGACACAGAGATCGCCCCGTGCTCCTTCCGCAGCGCAAGGGTGACCCGATCGTCGTCGACACCGACGAATGCGTGCGCACAAACGCCTCTCTGGAGGCGATGGCGAAGCTCAAGCCGTCCTTCCGTGCCGAGCACGGCACGGTCACTGCGGCCAACGCCTCCCCCCTCAACGACGGCGCGGCCGCACTGCTGTTGACCGACGCCGAGGGGCTGAAGGCCACCGGACGGGAGCCGCTCGCCCGGATCTCGGCCACCGGCGTGTCGGCGTTCGACCCGCACTACTTCGGGCTCGCCCCCGTCGACGCGGTCAACCGAGCCCTCGACAAGGCGGTAAGAAGCTTCGCCGACCTGACGACCCTGGAACTCAACGAGGCGTTCGCTGCACAGGTACTCGGCTGCATCGCCGAATGGCCCGCGTTCGACCCCGCCATCCTCAACCCGCAGGGCGGCGCGATCGCGCTCGGCCACCCCCTCGGCGCGTCCGGCGCCCGACTCGCCGGCACCGTCGCCCACCAGCTGGCCCGCAAGGGCTCCGGCGTCGGCGTCGCCACTCTCTGTATCGGTGTCGGACAGGGCCTCGCCCTCGTCCTCGAACGCTGAAATCCGTGAACGACCCGTCGCCCCAGGAGATCACGTGTCCGACGACCGCCCCACGCTCGACTACGGCATTGCCGGTCCGGCCGACGGGCCCCTGCTGGTCCTCGGGCCGTCCCTCGGCACCTCCCGCCGCATATGGGACGCACACCGCGACTTCCTGAACGGCCGATTCCGCGTGCTCCGCTACGACCTGCCGGGGCACGGCAGTTCACCGACCGCCGCACTCGGGCACCCTGCCCCCGGCGCCACGACCGTGGCGAGGCTCGCCGATTCAGTGCTCGAACTCGTCGATCAGCAAGGCAGAGACACCTTCGCGTACGCGGGAATCTCCCTGGGTGGAGCGATCGGGATTCAGCTCGCGCTCGCGTACCCCGGCCGGGTCACCGCTCTCGGCCTCATCTGCACCTCCGCTCATTTCGGGGGCCGGACCGCATGGCGGGAAAGAGCCGACCTGGTCCGCCGGAGCGGCATGGCCCCGCTGGTGCGGAGCAGCCCCTCCCGCTGGTTCGCCGAACCCGCGACAGCTGACTCACCCTTCGGACGGACGCTCCTGGACGGCCTGACCAGGGTGGAGCCCGACGGATACGCCGCCTGCTGCGAGGCGCTCGCGACGTTCGATGTCCGGACGGACCTGCACACCCTGGGGGCACCCACCTGGGTACTCGGTGGCACGAGAGACGTCGCGACACCGGTAGAGCACGCCCGGGAGCTCGCCGATGCCATCCCCCGCGCCGACCTGCGGATCGCGGACTGCGGACACTTGGCTGTGGAGGCCCCGGAGGCGGTCGAGGCGCTTCTGTGTGAATTGCGTGCGGCCGTCCGGCCGCTGGCCGGCTAGCGGTGGTTTGTTGACTGTGGGTCAGGGCTGTAGTAGGTCGGTAGCAGAGGAACGTTGCCTCGCCGCCTGGGGGCTTGTGATGACTCGCCGTCTGCCGTGTCCGCCCGCTCCGGGCCCGCTGGAAGCCTACGCCGCGCGCTTCGATGACCTG
>NZ_JBHWIY010000068.1:0-20505 GCF_042731715.1 Streptomyces sp. NPDC059832
CTGCCTGGCCGCGGCCTGAGCACGGAGCCGGAACCCGCCCCCTCCACACCCGACACACCATCAGGCACTCACTCCCTCAACAACGTGACAGCACCCGACGGGGTGGACCTGGATCTTGCCGTCGTACGGGCCGGCCAGCTTCAGGGCCTCTGCGGGCCACTTCAGGGACACGCTGTGGGTCTCGTTCGGCGGCGTCACGATGATGTCGGTCGGGGACGCGAGGCGGTCGCCACTGAAGTCGACCCTGTACGAGATGCTGAAGGTGGCGGTGTCACCGGGCTTCAGATCGGTGATGCGGGGCTGCTCACCGCCGCGGTGGACAGTGGCGGACATGCCATCGATGTCCTTCAAGTCGACGCCCGCGAAGCCCGTCACCGAGCAGGCCTTCGCGCCCTTGTTGGTTATTCGAACGGTGACCTCACCCACCTTCTGGTCGGGCGAGCTGTCCACGGCCTCCATGATCAGGTCGTTCGTGCGGCAGAACTTGCTCTTCCCCCCGCCCTTCGCCGCGCCGTTCCCGGAGCCGGCACGGGACGAGGTGCCTCCGCCGGAGCCCGACTTGGCGTTGTCTGGCCGGGCCTGTCATCGAGCAGGAAACCGTCACGCAGGTGATAGGCAGCCCAAGACCGTCGAGCGATGCCTCGGTGGACCTTTGTCCAGCGCGGCCCTCTTCCTCGTCAGTTCGTGCCCGGTAGAGCGCGTTCGAGGAGGACCTCGGCTGCTGCTCGCGCGTGGCGGCCGTAGTCCGCTTCGCCCAGGACCATGGCGCGACTGGCCGCACCGTCCGCGAGGGTGACCAGTTGTTCGGCGAGTGCGACGGGTTCCCGGCAGCCCAGCTCCCCCACCAAGGAAGTGACCAGCTCAGTCATCCGCAGTTTCTGTTCGCGGGCGTGGGAATGGACCGCGCTCTTCGGGTCGGGGAACTCCGCGGCGGCATCGATGAACGGGCATCCGCGCACCGGAGCCGCGTCCGCCGCGGGTTGGTCGAACAGTCCGAGGATCCGCTCCCTTGGGGGGATGTCCTCGCGGGTCAGCACGCTCTCCAGGGTGGCGCCCGACGACACGAGGTCCTGCAGGTGGGCGATGACCAGGTCGCTCTTGGTACGAAAGTGCGCGTAGAGCGTGCGCTTGGACACCGGTGCTTCCTCCGCGACCTGTTCCATACCGGTCGCATTGATCCCCTGGGCCGCGAACAGCTGGGCGGCGGCAGCCAGGATGCGCTCCCGGCCCCCACGCCCCCCTCGCCGAAGTGCGGTAGTCGTCGTACCCATGAAGCAAGTATACGTAGGCGTTTACCTCGGCGGGGTCGGCTCGCTAGGGTTGCCCCCAAGTAAACGCTTCCGTTTACATGCGCTGCCCCTGAGGAGTGTTCCATGAACAGGCCAGTCCCCGCCGGTCCCGCCGACCCCACCGAGCTGAGTGGCTGCGCGGAGAAGCTGATACGCGACCGTCACGCGACACGCGCGTTCCGTCCGGAGGCCGTGCCTGTGGACACGATGCGCGCGATCTTCTCCCTGGCCGGCGCCGCGCCGTCCAACTCCAATGCGCAGCCCTGGCAGGTGGAGGTGGTGAGCGGCGCGACGCGTGAGCGCCTGGCGCATGCTTTGCAGGCGGCCCACGCCGAGAAGCGCACCTCGGCGGACCTCCCGTATTCCGAGGACATGTACGCGCAGGTGCAGCAGGTTCGCCGGGCCGCATTCGGAGCCGAGCTGTACGGAGCGCTGGGCATCGACCCTGACGACCATGCGGCACGTGCGGCCTACGACGCGGAGAGCTTGCGTTTCTACGGCGCGCCACACGCGGCGTTCCTGTTCGTCAACGGTGACGGCGGGCCACGGCTGGCCGCTGACGTCGGCGGCTACATGCAGACCCTTCTCCTGGCGATGACTGCGTACGGCGTGGACAGCTGCCCGCAGGGACTGCTCAGCTTCTACGCCGACACGGTCCGAGGCGAGCTCGGCGTCACCGGAGGAAAGCTGCTCGTGGGCATCTCCTTCGGCTATGCCGATGAGACCGCGCCAGTGAACCGGGTGACGACTGGGCGCGCCGCGCTCGAGGCGACCACGGCCTTCCACGACTGGTCGTGCGGGTGATCGTGCCGGGGGTGGCGGGTAGCTGTACCGGCTGGGGTGGATCTTGCGGAGCCGTACGTCGAGCTGTCGTACGTGGACGCCTTGCGTGGGCGTCGCCGACGTCCGTTGCTGGACTGTGTGACGGCCCGGTTCGAGGACATCGCTCCGGTGCGGCGGTTTTGCTGGTCGCGGGGTGAGCGTCACTTCGCGGGCTGGTACTGGGCTGCCACGACCGGGCAACACGTCGGTTTCGAATCATGGCTGGAGCGCGCAACGTGAGCGATGGCCTCTCGTCTCAGCCAATCCAGTCCGCCCAGGTCATCGGCCTCCAGCCGACTAACGTCGCTGAGACAGGTCACCGGAGCAATACGACGCGTCCCGGCGCCGGTACCCGCCGGCGAACGTGATGTGGCCGCAGACCGGGCAGGTCAGCAACCGGATCATGCCGGTGTCCCCGATCCATTCCGCCTCGGCGAACATCAGTCCAAGGCCCCAGTCCCGGTCGGCGGCCTGCCGGTCCGGTACGCCTGGGCCCGACGCCGTCGTCGCAGTACCGCCGACGGGCCGACGCACCCTTGGGCAGCCGGGCCCCGCAGGAATCGCAGAAACGCAGGCGGGCCATATCTCCAGGGTGCGACGCCGGGGGGCCGCAGTCTTCTCAGCCTCGGGTCCACAGTTGCTGGGGCCGTCACTGTTGCAGGTGGTCACCAGCACCTTGACACCGTTATAGGGGGTGGAGTCGATCTCCAGGCAACGGTTGGTGTGAGTGTTCTTCAGGGTCTGGCCTGAACAGTCGCCGGATGGATTCTCCGGCGACCGGAAACCCTCCCTGAGGCCGGGCAGCTGCAGCTCAAAACCGTCCGCACCCACTGCCCCGAGATCGACGCGCTCACCCGGCACGTCCGTGCCTTCGCGGTCATGCTGACCGAGCGCCAGGGCGAGCGTCTTCCGGACTGGCTCGCCGCCGTCCGGCGGGACGATCTGCCCAGTCTCCACACGCTTGCCGCCGGCATCGATCGCGACCGCGATGCCGTCATCGCCGGTCTCACCCTGCCCTGGAGCTCGGGCGCGGTCGAAGGCCATGTCAACCGGATCAAGATGCTCAAGCGCCAGATGTTCGGGCGGGCGGGACACCAACTTCTCCGCAAGCGCTTCCTGTTAGCGTGACGGAGAGTGGCCGCGTCACAGAAGTTGAGCCAGAGCCCACTGTCGGCTCTGGTCCACTTCTTGTGGTCGCGTACGCAGCGTGAGTGCCGATCTTCGTGGGATGGCGGTTGAGGTCGCCCGAAAATCGCCCGGCCGGAAGGCGGTGTGGTCGACAGTGCTGCACTGTGAACGAAGTACAGCCGCAGCTGGATGAGCTGTTCAAACAGACTCCCGGCTGGGCCTGCCCAAAGATCCGCGCCCCGGAAGCGGCCGACCGGTGGACCTGGCTCATCCTCGCCGCCTACACCCAACTCCGTCTCGCCCGCCCGTTGGCAGCCGATCTCCGAAGGCCATGGGAGAAACCGAGCGTGAGGCCGGCGCGGGAGCACGCGCCAGGGTGCGCTCGGCGCCGGCCGTGTGTCATCTGAGGAAGTGGGGCGGTTTGCGCGCCCGAGCCCTGTTCAGGGCTGGTTGCGGAGTTTCTTCTTGTCGATCTTGCCAAGGGCGGTGAGGGGCAGCGAATCGGCGAGATGGAGCAGTTTCGGGGCCCAGAGTGCGCCCTTGCGGGCGCGGACGTGGTCCGTCAGATCGGCTGGGGTGGCCTGCTGTCCGGGGCGCAGGACCACGGTGGCGGTGACGGCTTCGCCCCAGTGCGGGTCGGGGGTGCCGTAGACGGCGCTGGCGGCGACGGCCGGGTGTGCGGCGAGGGCGTCCTCGACTTCGCGCGGGTAGATGTTGAATCCGCCGGTGATGATGGTGTCCTTGATCCGGTCGATGATTGTGATCAGGCCGGTGTCGTCCTGGCGGGCGACATCGCCGGTGTGCAGCCAGCCTCCGGCGAGCGCGATTGCGGTCTGTTCGGGCTTGTTCCAGTAGCCGTCCATCACGAGCGGTCCTCGGACGCACAGCTCGCCGGGCTCGCCTGCCGGTACGTGCCGGCCGTGCGGGTCGAGCAGGGCGATCTCCACGCCGGGCATCGGCCGGCCGCAGCTGCCCAGGACGTGCGGGTCGTCGCGGTGCTGGGCCGGGTCCAGGACGGTCAGGGCATTGGGGGCCTCGGCCTGGCCGTAGTGCTGGCTGAGCACGGGGCCGAGGAGCCGGTGTGCCTGGGCGAGCCGGGTGGGGTCGGCGGGTGCGGCGCCGTAGAGGACCCAGTTCAGCCCCGACATGTCGGCTGCGAGGAGGCGGGGGTGGTCGAGCAGGGCGTACAGCATCGTGGGAACGACGAACGTGGCGCTCACGCCGTCGCGTTCGATCGCGTCGATGACGTGGTCCGGGTCGAAGGAGGGGTGGAGCTCGAAGCTGGCGCCGTGGAGCAGGCCGGGGGCGACGAGGAGCCCGGCGGCGTGCGACATGGGGGTGGTGATCAGGAAGTGGGTGTCCGGTGGCCAGGCCCAGGTGGAGCAGGCCCAGGCGTTGGCGAGCAGTGAGCGGTCGCGCAGCATCACGCCCTTGGGTTCGCCGGTCGTGCCGCCGGTGTAGAAGAGGTAGAGCGCGGGGCCGCGCGGGTCGTTCGGGCCGGGGGGTGTGTCGGCGGCGATGCGGTCGAGTTCGGCGAGAGTGATCGCCTTGGTGCCGTCGGGGCGGGCGCGGGCGGCGAAGCGGGTGTCGTCCACGACCAGGCAGTCGGACACACTGTCGCGCAGGACGGTCCGGTCCGTGTCCGCGGTGGCCAGCGGATGCAGGGCGGTATAGCGCAGTCCGGCCAGGCAGGCGGCGGCCATGACGGTGAACGCCTGCGGGTTCGGGCCGCACAGCAGGGCGAGCCCATTGCCGGGCATGAGGCCCAGTCGTCCGAACGCGGCCGCGGTGCGTTCGATCCGTTCCGCGGTCTCACCGTAGGTCCAGGTGTGCTTTGTCCCGTCGTCGCCGGTGAAGCGGAAGGCAGTGCGCTCGGGCCGCCTGCGCAGCGCCGACAGGATCAGGTCCGCGTAGCCGGGTGTCATCGGGTTCTCCCCAGGATGGTCACGGCGGCCACCGCCTCCTCGATTCCGTAGAGGCCGCCGCCGTTCTCGGCGATGGCGATGCGCGCGTCGGGGACCTGGCGCTCGCCCGCCCGGCCGCGCAGCTGCGTGACCAGTTCGAAGACCTGCGCCAGTCCGGTGGCGGAAACCGGGTGGCCGCGCGATTCGAGTCCTCCGGACGGGTTCACCGGAACGGTGCCACCGAGCGCGCCGGCGCCCGATGCCGACCACGGGCCGCCGTCGCCGATCGGACAGAATCCCAGGTTCTCCACCTGCTGGATCTCGCCGAAGGCAGTGGCGTCATGGACCTCCGCCACGTCGATGTCCTGCGGACCGATGCCGGCCTTCTCGTAGGCAGCGAGCGCGGCCCGGCGGCCGATGTGCCGCCCGGCGTCGTCCGCCGCCCGGTCGGTACCCGACAACAGGACACTACTCAGTACCGCCAAGGCCGACTCGTCACGGGTGAAGTCGGCGCGCGTCACGACGACAGCGGCGGCCCCGTCGCTGACCGGTGAGCACATCGGCACCGTCAGCGGCCACGCCACCCGCCGCGCCGCCAGGATCTCCTGCGCGGTGAACGCTCGACGGAAGTGGGCCCGGGGGTTGTGGACGGAGTGGGCGTGGTTCTTCGCCGAGACCGCGGCCAGGTGGGCTTCGGTGGTTCCGAAGCGCTGCATGTGGGCGCGGGCCAGGGAGGCATAGATCTCCGTGAACACCGACCGGTCGCCATCCACGGACAATTCGGGCGGCAGAGGTTCGGTCAGGGCGGCGAGCGCGGCCAGGGTCTCCTCGCGGTGGGCGATGTCCATGGCCCCGTCGAACACCGCCAGCCCCTGGGCGGGATCGGCGCAGACGAGTTTGTCCACGCCGACGGCCAGGGCGACGTCCGACAGGCCCGCCCGTACGTGGGCGATCGCCAGCCACAGGGCCGTGGCGCCGCCCGCGCAGGCGTTCTCCACATTCACTACGGGTACCCCGGCGAACCCGTGCGGGCGCAGGGCGACCTGGCCGGGGATCATGTGCTGGCCGTCGATCGCCTTCTGGCTGACCGTGGCGTGGAAGACTGCGCCGACGTCGGCCGGGGTGAGTCCGGCGTCGCGCAGTGCCTCGTGTGCGGCCTGGCCGACGAGGTCGCCGGCACTGCGGTCGAGGTGGCGGCCGAAGGGGGTGGCGCCGACGCCGAGGATGAGTGCTTCGCGGTTCATGACACCACCCGGTTGCGCAGCACGCCCAGGTCGGAGACTTCGAGTTCCACGGTGTCGCCCGGTTCCAGGTAGCGGCCGTGCTCCAGCCCGCAGCCGGTGGGCACGGTGCCCGAGCACAGGACCTCTCCGCCATGCAGCCGGGTCGACCGGGAGGCGAAGGCGATCATGTCGGCGAAGGTGTGGTGCATGTCTGCGGACGTGCCCCGGCTGACCTCCTCGCCGTTGATGCGGGCGGTCATCGTGAGCCGGTACGGGTCGCCGAGCTCATCGGCGGTGACGATCCACGGGCCCAGGACGTTCGAGTCGGTGAAGTCCTTGCTCTTGCTCAGGCCCAGCCCGGTGGCGATCTCCTCCAGCTGGGTGTCGCGGGCGCTGAAGTCGTTGAAGATCGTGTAGCCGAAGATGTACGACGGAGCGTCCACTGCGGGGATGTCCGTGCCGTCGCGGCCCAGCACGCAGGCGAATTCCAGCTCGTAGTCCCGCACGGAGGAGTACGCGGGCCAGTGGATGTCGCTGTCGTGGCCGGTCACGGAGAGCCGGTTGGTCACGTAGTACAGAGGGCGTTCGAGCATGATGGCGGGCAGTTCGACCTGGTCGGCCGGGATGCCCTGGAGCCGGGAGCGGGCGTTGCGGAAGTGATCCATGAAACTGCCGAAGTCCCGGATCTGTACGGGCCTGGGCAGCGGGGAGAGCCAGCGCAACTCGGATGCAGCGACGACCGCTTCGGGCGGGGCCTGTGCGGCGAGCCGCTCCAGGGTCTGCCGCACGGGTTCGCCGCCGTCGATGATCGTCTGCATGGTGGTCAGCGCTGGGGCGTGCTCGCCGGTCACCAGGCGGTGGGCGCGGTCGAGCAGCAGCAGGCGCTCGCCCTGGTCGAGTACGAGCGCGGTCCGCTCGGCGCGGTCGTGCTCCACGGTTGCGAGTTTCATGGTCGGTTCCTCTCCTCAGCAGGGTGCAGGGGTCGGTCTGCGGGGATCGGGGGTCAGACGAAGGCCACGACGCGGGCGGGGGCGGCGCTCGCGCGGGCGATCTTGATCGGGAAGAACGCCACCCGGAACCCCGACGGGGGCAGTGCGGCGAGGTTCGTCAGCTGCTGGACGATGAAGACCTCCCGCTCGCGGCCGGCCCGGTGGCCATCCCACAGCACGGAGTTGTCGCCGCTGTCGCGGAACTTGCGCGCCATCACGGGGAAGCTCAGGTCCCAGCCCGCGGCGTCGGTGCCCAGGACCTTGGCCCCGAGGTCGGCCAGGAGCAGCGTCGACTCGCGGCTCATGCCCGGGTAGCGGAAGAACTCTGGGTCGGACAGCCCGTAGCGCTCCTGGCCGGTGCGCAGCAGGACCGCTCCGCCGGCCGGGACCGGGGCGCCGTTGTCGGCGAGGGCGGACTCCAGCGCCTCGACTGTGATCGGGGCGTCCGGTTCGCACCGGTCGCGCAGGTCCAGCACGAGCGCCTCGCACCACAGCTCGTCCAGGGCGATGTCGGTGATGGTGCGGGCGGGCCTGCCCTCGCAGGTCGAGCCGTAGTGCAGCGGGGCGTCGACGTGGGTGCCGAGGTGGGAGTTGAAGTCGGTGAGCAGTTCCGCGCCCCAGCCCTCGCCGTCGGGCAGGTCCTCGACGCTGCAGTGCATGGCGGCGGCGAACTGCTCTCGGCCCTCGCCGGTCGGGTGCGCGTAGGCCACGGCCGGCGCGATCACCGGGGCGAGCGGGCGCAGCTGCTCGGGGAGCCGCTCGCGGTCGGCGGGGTCCAGCGTCCTGGTGAGGTCGATCAGTTCCATGACGAAACCTTCCTTAGTTATTGGACGCTCAGCATAGAACTGGACAGATAACATAGGCAAGAGCTCGCCGGCCCCCGGCGCCGCCCGGCCGGCGTGACAGAATCGGCCGTGTCAGGCCGCCGCAACGTTGGGAAGGACACCGCGTGGGTGCGACCCGCAAGCAGGAGATCTCCGCCGAGACCCAGCGCCGACTGGTGGCGGCCGCGTGGGAACTCGCCGCCGAGGGCGGGTCCGCCGCGGCATCCGTCCAGGCCGTGGCGGCGCGCTCCGGCATCAGCCGGGGCTCCGTGGCCTGGCACTTCGGCTCGAAGGACGGGCTACTGAAGGCGGTGATCGAGGAAGCGTTCCGATGGGGCACGGACTTCATGCGCGAGCGCCTGGCCGTCGCCGGGCCGGACGCCGGAATCGAGGCGCTGATCGAGGCGAACTTCGCCCTGATGTCCCGGCCCGAGGCGCACATCTTCTCGACACTCCTGATCGAGGCGGTGAGCCGCGAGTCGGCCCTGCGCACGACGTACGCCGAGGAGTACGCCAAGATCCGCGGCCTGTACGCCGACCACCTGCGCGCGACCGGTGCGCACGTCACCGACCCGGAGGCCGTCGCGGCGGCGCTGCTCGGCAGCACCCTGGGAATCAACATCCAGCACCGCCTGGACCCGTCCCTGGACCGCCGACGGGCTGTGACCGCGATGACCGGCATCTACACCGACGTGCTGTCCGGAACCAGACCTGACACCCCGTCCGGCACCTGACCCACACCTGCCTCCGGGACGCGCCGGGCGAGATCGGAAACCAGGCCCGCGCGGCGAGCGCCCAAAGCTCCAGGCGCACCGCGCGGCTGCATGGGCGTCTCGCCCCCGGATACCGGTACGGCCGGGACCTCGGCCGCCGCCGTGTCAGCCCGGCCCGGCTTCGGCCGGCCCCAGCGGCGACGCCGCCGTAGTGCACACCCCTGGCCGGCCAGGACCTTGCCCGCGGAGCATGGCCGGTGACCACCTGCCGGGGCTGGCAGCACTTCGCCACCACGCCTTCCCCGGTACCCCCCGCACGCGCGCGAACGTCCCGAGCATGTTCACGCCCCCTTGTCCACCGAACTTTGATGGCGCCTGCAGCGGCGACGAAGCTGCAAACAGGGCCGCAAGAGGCAGCTTGACGCGTTCGCGGTGCGCACTTCCAGATCCCAGGCCGCGCGCGGCCGGTGAAACGGACGCAGGACGATAGGTGGGCCCTCAACCTGGCAGCCGCACGGCAGTTCCACGCTCGTGCGGGGCATCTTCGGGTGCCCCGGAAGCACGTTGAGGAGCTGGAGGCGGTGGAGGTCCCGACAGGCCGTCAGGACGGTGCTGGCGGGCCCGTGGTGGTCAAGCTCGGCACATGGCTGGACAACGTGCGTAAACGGGCGGACAGGCTCAGCGCGGAACGGCGGGCCGAACTCGGCGCCCTCGGCATGCGCTGGTAGCCGTTGTGCCTCACTGTCTGCCAAGGGCCGAACGCCTCGCGGAGCAGATCTCTCCATGGGAGCCCGGTGCGGTACCGGTAGATGATCCCGTCGATGATGCGACGGTGGTCGGCGAACGGGCGCCCTGTCTTCCCGGCGTTGCAGGGAAGACAGGGCGCCAGGCGTGCCCACTGCTCGTCGGTCAGCAGGGGCAGGCGCCCACTCGTGGTCGCCGGGGATGGTAGGCGGTGGCCAGCACAGAGACAGTGACCTGGTCGGGCAGGAGGTCGTCATCGCTCAGGTCTGCACGGTTCACGTGGCGTGCGCTCGGTGTCATCCCCACCGAGTCCAGGGCCTCCAGTCCGACCAAGGCCATGGGGTACTCCACCTGTTCGGTGACAGTGACTGTGAAGTAGGGGTCCAGCGCCCGGTGCAGGCGCTGTTCCTTGGCAGGGTCGATGGTGACCATTGCGGGCACTCGGCCGCGCAGCTCGACCAGGTGTCGATCGGTAGGACGGACCACGATCAGCCGGCCGGCCGGGCGGAGTACCCGGTGAAACTCGGCTGGATTGCGCGGGGCGAACACGTCCAACACCACGTCGGCCACCTCGTCGGCGAGAGGAAATGGGCGAAAGACATCCCAGGTCGCCGCAGCGGCTCGTTCATTGGCTCGGGCTGCCGAGCGCAGCGCGCGCGCCGACGTGTCCAGGCCCAGACCTCGGGCGCCGGGCAGATGGTCGAGAACGCCGGCCAGGTAGTAGCCCGTGCCGCACTCGACGTCCACCACGGTGCCCCGCTCAGGCACGGCGTCGGCCGCCAGGCGGGTCACGGCCTGGAGGATGGGCGCGTACCCGCCGGTGGCCAGAAAGCGGTCCCGAGCCTGGACCATAGCCACGTCATCGCCGCTGGTAGCGCGGGTACCCGTCAAGAGGCTGGCGTAGCCGTGGCGGGCGATATCGAAGGTATGGCCCGTCAGACAGCGCAGTGCGCCGCGGTCGGGGTGCAGGCGGCGCGTGTGGCACGTCGGGCAGCGCAGCAGGTCTAGGAACAGTCCGAGGGCGGGGGGGAAGCAACACGGGCACGAGGCACTCCTGGCAAGGCTGAAGGGAAGAGACCGTGCCTGGACGCGCGCACAGAACGTCACTGCCTCATGAAGGAACGGGCAGTGCCAGGAAGGCGGCGTAGCAGGCACGCCTAGGAGGGCGATGCCGTCCGACATCGCCCTCAGCGCCTTCCGATCGCAGGAAGCAGCAGTGCGGGGTGCTCATGAATGCCACGCCATGAGTTTACGAGCCTCGACGAAGCCCTTCATGCCCGCCGGAGTCAAGGCCCTTGGATTGTTCCGGACGGGCTGTGGGAAATCGCGAAGCCGTTGATCCCGCCGTCGACGAACTCACAGGCCCCAGCCCCATGGACCGGGGTAACGCTCATGCTCTACGGTCTGGTAGCCCCGTAGCCCGTGCCGGGTGGCGGCGGCCGGCAGTTTCAGTGGCCGAAGCCGGAGCCAAAGCTGTCCCCCGCCGCTGGCTTCAGTCCCAGATCCGCGGGCCCGACGAACATCGGCCTGGATGTACTGATACCAGAAGGGCCGCCGCGCAGAATCCGGACCTTGTCGTCGGCCCCGCTCGTGTGCGACGTGCTGACCGCCAGTTCGGCCGCGCCGTCGCCGTTCAGATCCTGGATCGCCAGCCGGGGCCACACCGGGAGGCCGGAAATGCTCTTCGCGTTCCTGCCCGTCAGACCCTTCGGACCGCCGCGCAGCACCAGGGTCACCATCTTGTCGCCCTTGAGCGGGGCGCTGAACGCGACGTCGGCGTAACCGTCGCCGCTCACATCACCCGTCGCCGGCGCGTACCCGAAGTTGCAGTAGGAGGAGACCGGATTGCCGGGCAGCCCCGGTGTCTTCTCGTTGATCGTCGTGGGCTTCAGGCCGGTGCTCCACCCGCTCTTTCCGCCGTACGCGACCATCAGCCGGCTGCCGCCCTCGGGCACGGCTTCGTCGCCGAGGATCTCGCAGGTGAGGCTGACGATCACATCGTCGAAGCCGTCCCTGTTCACGTCGGACGTGAGGGTGGTCGAGCCGTACATGTCCTTGCCGCGCGCGTCCTTGAGGCGCGGCCCCTTCTTCAGTACGCCGTTGGCCGCGCCGCGGTACACGACGGTGGCGCGGGGGGTCGGGATCTCGTCCGCAAACACGTGCGACCAGGTGACCACCAGATCGTCCTTGCCGTCGCCGTTCACGTCGCCGACTCCGGTGGGCCGGGGGGTGTAGTACGACGGCTTGTCGGGGGTGAGGTCGAGCGTCTTCGTACGGGCGGGCTTGCCCGTCCGGGTGAACGGGCCGAACCGGACCGTTGCCTTGGAGTCCGCGCTTCGGCTCGTGACGAGGTCGGCGTGGCCGTCGCCGTCGAAGTCGCCGGCGACCGGCGTGGCACCGGTCAGCTTGGCCGCTCCGGAGAGCTTCTTCTTTCCGCCCCAGACCACAAAGACCCTGTTGCTGCCGGCCTGCGTGATGAGGTCGCTGCGGCCGTCGCCGTCGAGGTCGGCCGAGATGGCACCGCTGCCGAAGCGGCCGCCAGTGCCCGCTTTGCCGAGGCCGAGGCTGTCCTGGGTGATCACCTGGTGGCGCCGGGTGTCGGGGCCGGCAGCTGAGCCGTGCACCACGGCCGCGTAGCCGGCGGCGTACTTGCCGTTGACCGTGGCCGAGGTGTCGGTGATGACCAGATCCTCCTTCCCGTCGCCGTCGAAGTCGGCATGAGCCCCGGCGGTGTCGGGGTCGGCCGCGGGCCGCTTCGTGGCTGCGGCGGTCTGCGTCATGACGGTGGAGTCGGGGACGGCTGCGGCGGCCCCGCAGGCGGCTACCGCAGCCAGGGCCAGGGTGGAGACAAGTCGTTTCTGCATGCGGAGTTGGACCGGGGCCACCCCCGAATGGTTGTGCGGGCGGCCAGGCAGGCCGTACGACGGTACCCGCACCAGTAGGGGCACAGCCACCCTGCCGTCGGGCCGTTCGGGGACCGGCGCGGGCCACAGACCCTCGGCGCCCGGTTCCGACGCCATCCTCTTCCGCAGTCGGCGGTCCCGCCGCCGCTGCCTGGCACGACACACCGCCGACCAGGACCAGGAGCACGACGGCGAGGACGCCGTGGACGTCCTGGAGGGCGGAGACGGGGCGGGGGTGCGGGTGAGTGGGGCGGCGGCCGGGGTGCTGCGGTTCAGCGAGGAACGCGACCCCGCCGTGCCGGCCCAGTTCGTACGGCTGCGGGTCATCGACCCGGAGGACGCCTACTGGCGGCGCGGGATCGAGGCGGCCGAACGGTGGCTACGCGAGACCGGGAACACCGTGCTACGGGTGCCGTACACCGTCGTCACACCGCAGGACTGGGGCGGGGTCGGCGGGTATCCGCTCGGGCAATGGATCGCCGACCACCGCCGCACCTACACCGCCGGAACACTGGAAGCCGGACGGGTCGCCGAGCTGGAAAAGCTCGGGATGGTGTGGTCCGAACAGTAAGCGGCCTGGGCGGACGGGCTCGCCGTCGCCAAGCAGTACGCCGCCGCCCATGGCCACTTCCTCCCCCCGACCACCGCAACGTGGGAAGGGCACCCGATCGGGGTGTGGGCGAAGAACGCGAGGGCGGCGGCGCGCAGGGCGCGGGAGAACGTGGAGCTCCGTGCGGCCGGCCGTCCTGTCCGGTCGGCGGCCGGGGCGATGACCGAGGCCCGGCGGGATGGGCTGGACGCGATCGATCCGGGATGGTGCCCGGTATGGGACACCAGGTGACAGCGGTGCCACCGACTGGTCCAGAACCACGTCCAGGCCGGCGGAACGCTCCCGGAGGCTGCGGGCGACGTCGTCGTCCAGAGCGAGAGGTACTCGCCGGCCGCCTGAAACCGTCCAGGAGAGCGCCCTGGTCACGGCTATGACTTCGTGCGGCCTGCTGAGGCTTGCTGAGTGTCCGCGCCGGAGCCGGCATCTTGCCGCTGGGTCTCCTGGGGGCCGTGCCAGTCCAGGCACATCACGGTGGCATCGTCTTCGAGCCGGCCGCCAGCGGCGTCCAAGACCGCGGACGTCAGCGTCAGTGCGGTCTCCCGCGGATGCAGGTCCCGGGTGCGCTCCACCAGGGCGGACAGGTCGACGTTCTCCCCATGACGTTCGAGCATGCCGTCGGTCAGCATGAGCAGACGGTCGCCGGGGCGCAGATCAATGTCCTGGACGCGGTAGGGGTGGGGGGCGGGCAGGGACAGGCCGAAGGGGTGGTCCACCTCGCAGGTGATCACCTCCGGAGCCCCCTCGCGCATGCGCAGGGGCCAGGGGTGGCCGGCGTTGACGAGCTGGGCCTGGCCGGTGTGGAGGTTGATGCGCAGTAGCTGCCCGGTGGCGTGGCCGTGGGCGTGGTCGGCCAGGGCCTGGTCGGCCCGGTGGGCTTGCTCGGCCAGGTCGGCTCCTGCGCGGCGGGCGCTGCGCAGGGCGCTCACCAGGACCGTGGCGGCCAGGGCGGCGTCGATGTTGTGGCCCATGGGGTCGGTCACCGAAAGGTGCAGGGTGTCGCGGTCCAGGGCGTAGTCGAAGGTGTCGCCGCTGAGGTCTTCGGAGGGTTCCAGGCTCCCGCACAGTGTGAACTGTGCGGCCTCGCACGACAGTGACATGGGCAGCAGTTGGTACTGGATTTCTGCGGCCAGGGTGGAATGCCCGGGGCGTTTGCCCCAGGCGTAGAGGTCGGTGAACCGCCCGTTGGCGATCACGATGTAGGCCAGGATGTGGGCGGCTTCCCTGATCGCATCGAGGAAGTCCTCGCCGGGGTCGGCCGGCAGGAACAGTTCCAGCAGCCCGATGGCATCCCCGCGGTTGGTGACCGGCGCGATCACCCGCTGTTCCTGACCGGTCGCCTTCTGATACGGCCGCTGGGTACGGATCACCTGCTCGTAGACGCTGCCGGACAGGGGGAACCGCTCCGCTTCCCGCCCCAGGGTGCCGGCGACGGGCAGCCGCGCCACCGCCTTCCCCGTCAGGTCCACGATGAGGAACGAGACCTTCGTGGCTTTGAAACGCCGCCGCAGGTCCTCCGCGACCACATCGACGGCCTCCACCGGCGCCGCCATCTCCGCAGCCGCCAGCAACCGGGCAAGTTCGCTGTGCTCAGCACCCACGACCACGCTCCCTACCAGCACCCCCCATATCAGCTTGGGAACCGCCACGGGGAGCATCAATCTGTGACCAGTCACAGTAAAGACCGCCCCGGCCTCGTCCAGGCGCGATCAACACCCCGAAACGCAACAAGACGCCCTAAAAGCCGCAGCGGCGATGCGTTTCCCTGCGAATCGGAGGTCGGAGCGGGCGCCTTCGAGCCGCTCCTGGAGCTTGTGGTGCTCCTGCGTGAGCCCGCGATCGAGTCGGCCGAACTCCGCATCGCGCTGAGGCCGCAGGGCGATGCCCGACTCGCCGACCTCTTCGACGGCCCGTGCGCAACGGTGGTCCGTACAGCGCTGGAGAGAGAGCACGCCCGGCACGGCGGTGTGCCTCCGCGACGCCGGGTCGCCTTCCGCTCCGGGATGGAATCTGGCGGAGCCAAGGAGCGCCGGACTGCCCACCGGGCCTCGGTCCTGGGAAGGGATGCCAGGGCCGAGGCGGCTGAGGATCCGGTCAGATCGTGTCCGCGACCTTGATGTAGCCCTGCTGGATGACCCACTTCTGGTTGGTGTGGTTGACGCACTGCCAGATGCGTACCTGGTCACCGTTGTTGCGGGTGTTGCCGGCGTCCAGGCACATCTCCCGGCTCTTGCCCATCGTGTCGGCGAGCACGATCTGCGCGTTGCGGACGATCCACTTCTGGTTTGTGTTGGTGCCGCCACACTCCCAGATCTTGGTCCTGTCGCCGTTGTTGCGGGTGTTGCCGGCGTCCAGGCACATCTCCTTGGCGTCGCCGATCGTGTCTTCAACCTTGATCTGTCCATTGGTGATCACGAACCGCTGGTTCTTGTGGCCGGCACACTTCCAGAGGCGTACCTGGTCACCGTTGTTGCGGGTGTTGCCCACGTCCAGGCACACCTCATGGGCAGCCCGGGACGCGGGAGCCGCCGCGGAGGAAGGCACACCCGCGCCGAGGGCGAGCAGCAGCGCCGCGCCAGTGACGGAGCCGAGACAGCGAGGAGAGAGGAGCGAAGCCATGAGCACAATCCCAATCGTTGATGGGGAAGCGAGAGCACCGTCACGAGACCAGCAGTCGGTGCCCACGCATCCTGGATGCCCCGGTTCGGCCGCCGGTAGCGGATAGCTCCAGACAGCCTCCGTTAGAGCGAAGATGATCACCCATCCGTGGGAGCGAAAAGCAGCTCACGGTGACGCCTCCGGCAGAGCAGGGCCGTCGACCGTCGTGACGGGGAGGATGGGCGGCTTCGCGCCCCGGCGGGCCGTTCCGGCCTGTGCAGGCCCGCTGGCGAACCCGCACATGGCGGTGTGGACTCGCCCCGCAGTTCGAAACAGCCGCGCGCGGCCCTACCCCGCATCTCGAGACCAGCAGACGCGTCACCACAACGAGCGACCGCGCGGCCCCGCCGACGCGTAAGGGGACTGGCCGGCCGCCAAATCCCGAGGCGCACAGGGCGTCCCGCTCGCCAGGGTCGGGGTCGCGCCTCTGGTCGCGCTCCTGGACGCACCTCTGGTCGCGCCTCTGGTCGCATCGGACGACGAGCCCGGATCACACAAACGCGCAGGTCAGACCAGTGATCCGGAAGACCGGCGAACGCCGACTACTTCCCTGGAGAGCCCCCTTCGGCCAGGAACGGGCCGTCACCACGGCACGCACGGCGGGCACCTGACGCAGCGAAACCGCCGTACGCCCCCTGTGCCGCTAACGCGAGTCGCCCCGGGCTTGGGAGACCCGAAGCGACTGACAGGCGCTCAGAGAGGCGTACAGGGGTGTTCTAGGCGGCGAAGCCGATGTTGGTGACGTACTCGTACTGGCCCCACTGGGATCCGAGGTCGACGATGACGTCCTCCCAGGCGTCGTCGAGGCCCTGGTGGTCGCCTGATGCCCAGGTCTCGACTATGCGGTCCCAGCGGCGGACGTTCATCGTGCGGTACTCCACCAGCCGCTGGAGCGGGCGCGGCACCTGTGACTGGTTGAGCGGGTGGATCTCCACCCGGGTGCCGCCGGCGGAGTTCAGGCGTCGCAGGAGGTGCCGGGCGACGTTGTGGCGGCGGACCTGGCGGTAGGCGGCGTCAATGCGTTCCAGGTTGGCGCTCGACGGCCGGCGCTTCTCGTCCAGCCACGCCTTCGGCGTGCGGTCGCTGACCGTGAGCCCGGCATCGCGGGCCGCCTGGCGGCTGTGGTCGGTCCGGGTCAGGTAGTGCAGGCGCGCCATGAGGCCACGCTTCGCGGTGACCGGGGTGACGATCCCGTCCGCCAGCTCGTCAAGTTTGCGTGCCACGGCGTCGCTGCCCTTGATGCCCCGGGCGCCGAACTTCCCGAAGTCGATATTCCTCTCCGGCATCTGCTCCTCCTCGTCATGCAAACTGGTTGCTCATCAGCGGGCAGCTGCTCGGCGTCAGCAGTGCCCAGGAGCGCATCGTGCTCGGTCCGCTCGGCGGACAGCAGTCGCGGGCGCGGAGCCGGCTCCGTGCTGCTCCTGGTCGTGCTTCGTCGTCGGTCCGGTGCCCGGCGGACGGCGCCCCCAATTCAGGGGTGCCCCAGGCCGGGGCCGTGATCATGGTCGGGCCCGGGGCCTGCGGCCCACCTCCGGCCGGCGCACGGCCACGGTGGGCTTCGGCTCGGCGTCGGTGGCGGGTGACTTGCGGCGTTCCCGGGTGGGTGGCAACAGCGTTCCCTCTCCCGCATCCTCCGCGGCGGCGCAATCGTAAAGGGGCCCGGGGCAGCAGGCGCCCCGGTCCGACGGGGGAGCGAGAGATGGATCTGTATGCAGTGATGTCGTATCTGGGGGTGCCCGCTGTCGTGGGGGTGCCAGCCTTACGGGTGTGACTGCGTCACCGGCTGCACCGGCGGGCGGTCGAGCGGGCGGCGGTCCGGGATCTGCCGGAGCTGTTCCGCGCTTTCGGCGCGGACACCGAGGTGGCCAGGGACGTGGCTGGTCGGATGCCGCGGCGACGCGGGCGCGCGGCGTGAGCGGAAAAGCGGGCCCCTTCACCGCGGGGTGCCCGCAGGCCACACTTGTTCCTCTACACGGCCTTTCGGGGCAACTGGTTCTAACGGTGCCGTGCAGGGCGCGGCGGTCGCGGCTCTCCCGGGCGCGGGCCGCGGTGAGCGGCGGCCGCGCCGGTTCGTCGGCGTGTCCCTGGTCCTGGTCGTGCTCGTCCACGACTCCATCGTCCTGCGCGTCGACGGGCTGGACCAGGGCGCGCGGAAGCGTGCGCACCACCCACCTCACACCCTCTCAGCCCATAGTTCACCCCATCTACCAGGGAAAACGGGCTGTGAGTCTTATAGGCGCTCACAGCGTGACACCGTGGGTGTACGGGCCTGTCACAGGAGCGGAGTGGCCCGAACGTGGGAACTGGGCTGTGGTGCCGCTTCGTGCATCCGTCGTCCGTGGGGCAGTGGTCAGGGGGCAAGGAGATCAGCGGCGATCAGCCGGGCTTCCAGACGCAGGGCTGTGGCTGCGCGCAGGGCGTCGGACAGGGTGAGTACGCCGCCGGCCTGGGCGCCGATGTGGGAAGGTCAAGCATGCCTCCAGGGCCCGCACAGGGGCACTCCTGGGCGTGGCTACGTCGTCTGGGAGTCGCCGCGGCAGGTCGTTAGCGGCGCCTTCGGCCGTGGCCGGGCAGGCCGGCGGGGACCGCGTACACGCTGGAGCCACCGGTGCTGGGGACCGGCTCCGCCCGCCACCCCTGGGCCGGTGCGGGCGCCACCATGCGCAACAGTCCGTCCACGACGGGGCGGGCGGCGGGGGTCTGTATCGGTTCTCCGGACAGTGGGCACCTTTCGCCTTCGGGCATGAGGTGCTGGGCGAGTGTCTTCTTATGGGTGATGCGGGCCCAGGTGCCGCAGGCACACTCGTAGTTGCCCGTCAGCTCCTTGCCGGACAGGACGACTTGCCTGGACTTCGGGCATGGGTCGGGAAGGCCGGGCACCGGATGCTCGTAGAGGCGGCCGCTGCTCAGGCTCGCCTTGGTCCTGGCGCCGCACTCGGGGCAGACGTATGCCTTCGTCTTCGTCGGTGCATGAGCGTGCCTGGGCATGTCGTCACCCTTCACTCTGCCGTGGCCCCTGCCCTGTCCGTCAACTTGCCGCGCAGGTAGAACGGTGAGGTTCTCCCCCGCCCGGCCGCCGCCCACACTCGACAACCACACGACCGGCGTGCAAGCAAGGAGAAGCGTGATGCCCAGGAAGACCGACCCCGACAACCCGTACGGCTACGCCCCGGAGAACGACACCGTCCGAGTCGGGCGGCACGACCTGGAGCGCCTGCTGCTGGAGTTCCGCTCGCTGGTCCGTAAGCAGGAGCTGGGCAGTTGGGAGCACATGGACGACTATGACCTGTCCTTCGAGCGCCTGGCCGACGCCGTCGACGCCGGAGCCAAGGTCCGGCGGGGCACCCGCTGGGAGGGCCCCGACCTCCGGCTGCGCTGCACCACTACCGAGGACGTC
This sequence comes from Streptomyces sp. NPDC059832, assembly GCF_042731715.1. Taxonomy (NCBI): domain Bacteria; kingdom Bacillati; phylum Actinomycetota; class Actinomycetes; order Kitasatosporales; family Streptomycetaceae; genus Streptomyces; species Streptomyces sp. NPDC059832. The sequence goes on from NZ_JBHWIY010000068.1 coordinate 19,202, forward strand.
TACGAATGGCCGGAGGGCGCCCCCTACGACGGCGGGACGACGGTCACGTGGAACGTTCCGGGCTACGGTTCCCACGCCACCGGAGACGACTTCACGGACCTGCCTACCTCGCTGTGCGGCTTCAGGTGGTCGGCGAAGGAAGGCCGGCGGGTGAAAGGCCTGCCGGACTGCCTCGAGTGCCTGCGCGAGGCCCAGCTCGGTGCTGACCGCCCCTGCGGCCGCTGGTGAGGACCGCATGGAGCACAGCCGGATGGCGCAGCACCTCGACGTGCTCCTGACCGTTGTGTTGATGCATCCGCGTACAGGCATCAGATGAGGAGTCGTGATGGGTAGGAAGAAACCGGGCAAGGCGCGTCGGCCACGTGTGCCACGTCAGTACACTCTCCAGGAGCTCCAGCCGCCTGGTGAGGGTTACGAGGAGTGGATTCGGGTGACCGCTGGCATGAACCCTGACCGGATCGACGATCCGCGGGTCAGCGATGAGGCCCTCGCCTTGATGAAACGGTTGGTTCGGCTCGGCCCTCTGTACGGCAACAAGGTGCCGAAGGCAGCCCTGTATCTGGATGATCTGATCGACACCGGCCAGCTGCCGGTCTTCGGGGACGGCGAGAAGGGCACGCTCCTACCCCTCGCAGAGGCTGCGGCGAGGTTCGGTTCCCAGGATGGTGACCTTCGCGAGTCGCTCCACAACCTGCATGCGGCGGGAATGTTGCTCCTGGACACGGACAACGACCACGACATCGCCGTCATCCGCGTGGTTGCCCAGAAACCCGGGGAACCCGGAGGGCCCTGGCGGTTCCAGGGAGACCCTGACGCGGTCACCGCGAAGACTTGTATCCCGGATGGCATCTGGGAAGATCTGCCCGCTGAGATTGCCGAGGCCGTGATGTACCTGCGAATGTGCCGGTCCCAGTTGCAGGAGCCCGACCCCAAGAAGTTCGGCCAGCACGAGGGAGTGAATGGCACTCCGCACGCCAAGAAGCTGTTCGCCGCGGCGCTGGAGTCCGGTGCTGTCGACGAGAAGGGGTGTGAGGCGTGTCCGGCGGGCCACCTGTGCACCCGCACTGAGGACTGAGCTTGTTCTTTATCTACCAGGATCTTCCAGGCTTGCCGATGGCCTTGCGGGTCTCGGGGCGTTTGACGGTCTTGCCGACGTCGTAGCGGGGTGCCCGGCGTTTGTTCTTGACGCCGGGTGGCCGTCCGGGCCCGGTGCCTGTGGGTTTGGGAACGCGGGTCGGGCAGGCGAGGTGAGCGCGGATGTTCCTGAACCCTCGGCGGACCCGGGCGGGGGTGAGCCGATCGGA